>JADJGC010000002.1:300000-579374 GCA_016708315.1 bacterium | reverse complement strand
CATTAACGACTTCGTTTCCAGCAGGGTTACGACCATCATTATTTCCAATGACGTGAACGTTTCCAATTACATCAAGCCCAGAGTTACGAGCAGCTTTGGCCGTAACAAGATTATCTTCACGCCCTACAACGCCAACGACTTGCTCAAGATCATGCAAGACAGAATCGACTACTGCTTCAAGCCGGGAGTCATCGGCGAAGGCTTGCTTGAAAAGATCGCAGCAGCAGAAACGACCAAAGAGGGGAGACGCACGAGAAGCCCTCAAACTGTTGTATTACTGTGCTCTCGTCGCCATCGAAAAGAGGCTCCCAACATTCCATTATCAATCTTTGAAGAGGCTCAGGAGCGGGGAGAAAGCGAAGCGTACACGGGAATAGTTGGCGCCCTGCCAACGCACCAGAAAATCCTCTTTCTGTCTATTCTCTTGAACCCTAAACGGATTATTCCCTCGGACGACATCTACAAAGACTACTCCCACTACTGCCACCAATACAAATATGCTCCACTAACTGACAGAATGGTCAGAAACTTCCTGATCTATTTCAGTGACATGGGATTGATCTATGCCGACACCGGCTGGCTCAAAACTCTCAAGAAAAAGAGCAAACGCATCACACTTACTATGCCAGAAGAAACCAAAATAAACTGCATCAACAGGCTATTCGAAGCTCTGCAATAAAAAACTCCGAGGTGAACAACCCATCGCAAACCCGCTCGAAACCATACTTCAACCATTCCGAGACTTAGACATCGCATCGACCTATCAACAATACAGCACGTTTATCGACTTCGTCATCTACCTGGTCATCTTTACAGGGCTTTCTCGATTCGTGCTTACCAAGAAGTTTCCGGGAAGGGAAGGCAAGTCCATCAGCGTTGGGATAGCCATGATCCTCAGCATCGCCATGACGGTTTTTTCCTACACTACCGGATTCAGACTCGGAAACCTGGCACCACTTGCGGCAGTGATCCTACTCAGCCTCGTCGCGTTAACAGTTTTCATCTTCATCAAGCACATTGGAGGAAACACCGCCACCTCGGGACTCGCCGCATTTATCATTACATACTTTCTCACTAGGGCCACATTTCCAGAACTGTACGCTTGGGCGCAGAGCAACCAATTCGCTGCCTGGGTCGATGCTGCAATTCTCATAACCATACCAGTACTGATTGTCATGCTCGCTATGAAAGCCAAAAGCCAGCTCCCAACTGGCAGAGACGTGTTATCCGAGATCGACCTTTCTGACAAAGCAACGCCAAGAGCCGTTTCAAAGCCCGACACCGGACAATTCACTCAAAAGGAAGGCCTGGCTGAGCAATCCGCCAAGGAAGAAAAGCAAGCAGCAAAGTCCGAAAAGCTTATGGGGAGAGACATCAAAGCCATCATCGACATCCTGAAAACCAAGGGAATCACGCCAGAAACCAAACCAGCCATCAGAGATGTCTTTCGAGATCTCCAACGACAAGACTCTGAACTAAGCCGCTCAATGAACCAGCTCAAACTTATCAATCAGAAACTCGAACAATGGGACATCAAAGGCTTCACCCAACTATCACAAACCTACAACCAACTCACACCAGAAAACCAACGACTACTAAAGGAAGCAATTCAAGTAGAACGCGAAAGTATCGTGGCCAACAAAGCCATACAACTCATCGAAAAGCGCATAGAGCAATTCCACCAAGAATTCCAAAGAAACTTGAACTTGGCGCTAAACGAACTCGGACATAACAACGCCAAGCAAGCAAACCTACCTACCTTGCCCAAGCACAACGGCTGCAAGACGAATCACAAAACATGCTCGACAAACTCAAAAACCTCCAAAAGCAGTTGCTACGACTCACTCGAGGCGAAGTCGAAATCATGAAGAAACTCACAACATGACACTGGAAACCAAACTCAACCGGCAATACCGAAGCCAAGGAGAACGCCAAATAGCCAACTTACTCGATCAACTCAAGATGCCATTCCAATACGAACCAGACATCTACTTAAAGGAAGGACAGAAGCGATACATCTGGCACCCTGACTTCTATTTGCCAGAATACCACACAGTAATCGAATACCTGGGGATAAACGGAAACCAAACCTACAACGAAATGGCACAAAGAAAACAACGAGTCTACACGGCTAACAACTACAACTTCATCGGACTGCGGCCAACAGACATGGCCAAAGACTACCAGACTCATCGTGAAGGCGATCGACAACCACCTGTACGAAATTTCCGGCGCTATCGCCAAACGATAAGCAGCTACCGCCGCGTGCCAGCCAAAACTATTCTCTCGAAGGGGCTAAAGCTTTAGCTAACAGATTCGCTCCATCGCAAACTGTTCAGTAAAGCTTTCCCCCAGAATGGGGTACCGCCCCTTCTCGAACAATCCATCCGAACCAGAAACAGCAATCTCTTCCTCGGCTCCGCGGTTTGTTTTCGTTCCAGCATCAGCAAAAACGAAAACAAACACGGAGCCCTAAAGAAAGAAGCTCTGGGAGGAACAAACCAAAATTGAAACCGAACAAAAAATAAGAATCCACCAACTAATCGAGTACATCAAACAAGACCCAGAATTCCCATTCGACACCCACGACGAACTCGACGAGATACTCGAATACTACGAAATCACCACGCCAGCCGACCCAGAACTCAGTAAGGCCATCGAGAGCGAAATCGCGGCTATTGCTGAAGCAGCACAATCGTCGGAGATTACACGAGTAGCTTGGCAGAAGTGGATCGAGTAGTTTAGCGATATTCAACCTTCATGACTTGTTGAAAAAGTGGATTCAGGTGAATATCCACCTCAATGATCAACCGCCGGGATCTGTTGCAGGAAATGGTAGCAGCCACATTTCGTGGCTCTTGACAAGTGAGGTAATTTGGTTCAGATTGTCAACGGGCTTGGTATAGTCAGTAACGCCGGAGAATCGCTGGTATGGACGATAGGCGCTTTGAGTACAGATCAAGATCAACACTAGAACTTATCCGCCAGATCGTCTTCACTTCGAGTCGGGATGCACTTGTTGAATTAGTTTCAGCAAGAAAGACATTTTATTACGACGGAAAGCGACTACGGCTCACTGAGTTTCTTTGGCAACTTCGTGAACGTGAACTACGGCGACAAGGTTCCAAAAGGACGATAACCGAAATCTCCGATAACGCATATGACTTGACTCTTTCCAAGTTCAATGACCTCCCTTTGACGAAACGTGATTCTGGTATTCAATACGAAAATACCGAAAAGCTGAAACAGAGACAGACAGACTGCCGCAATTACTACAGGGTAGTTCTGGATCGAATGGTACAATGGCGTAAGGAGAATCCACTGGCCAGCGCTCTGGATGAAGAGCAAGCCGTGGGCACGATTCTACAGGGCTTCGTGGTGCACCATTTCTATCTCTCGCGGCTGGAAGCGCTGCGGCGCCAAAGACCATTCTCCAGCCGCTACGCTTGGAGAGTCCGCGGTAAGGCAGTTACCTTGTGGTATCCGGTAGAAATTCCAACGAACATCTTCCGTGAGTGGCTTAACGATCAGCCCGCTGGGCCGGATGAAGACTTAAACGAGTTGCGAGATCGGGTTCAGGCGACAATCGACGCTCACTTCTATCTCTACCGCCTGGTCCCTGTGGACGAATTGGCTGACCAGTTGGCGGCCGTGGTAGATCACAGCAGATCAACGGAGGATGTGCCATCTCTACTTGCACGAGTCGTCGCAATGGAGAAGGCTAACCATATTGATAAGCTGCGGCCCGCCATTAGGAGCTTGGGCAAGAAGACGCTTGAACAGCTGATACTACGCATTTTTGGCGATTTGGCGGATGAAACGTTTGAGGATAGCGCCATCGCGAAGGACTTTGGATTGAGCAAATCGACATTCAGCCGATTCGCCGGCAGTCAATGGCGGCAGAAGCAGACAGGGGAAGAAGGAGACGCCATTCCGGATCTATGGCGAAACACGGCCAAGGCAATAGTATCTGACACAGTCTTCCTGGAAGCCGCTCAGGAGGCCAATGTCTCTTCCGTCATCGACCGGATGTTGAATTCAGATACGGAGAAGGAAAGCTGATGGCTGAGAATCCCAACCAGAACCTCTATTTCCTCAGGCTTCTCCAACAAGCCCTACAAGCGCATGAGCCAAGGACGGCACTATTGGAGGCATTCGCGACCATACGCCAATTGGGAGACACGCCGGAATACAGCGAGGGCTTTGTTAACTTCCAGTTGTTCATGAAAGTTGTTGAAGAAGCGCTGGAGATGGACTCTGGCGCCCTGGATGAAATCAAAGGCCATCTTGATACTTTGCGAGGCGAGATTGCCGAATTAGCCAAGTCGGAACCGCTAACAATTAACATTACCAAAGATGGCAACATGATCGGCAGTCTCACCTGCCAGATCGGCGCAGAGCCACTCACAATTGGCAAGATCTTTCCAGGTGAATATCGAATCACTCTTTCCAATGGCCGCCTGCTTTGGTCCAAGCAACTCTCGGCGAATGAATTGCAGTGGGCCATAGCCTTTCCGCAAGCCAAATACCCCGCAGCAGCAATGACCGATCTTGCACAAGCGAAAGCCTCTCTTACGGAGTCTTTGCTTGGCGGCTGCTTGCTTGTTGAAGTCTTTCCCGGAATTGAATTCGGCAACATGCGAATCAGCCATCGCCCAACAAACCGGGATTCGGAAGCGACATGAACTCGGAATCCGCAGTAGTTGGCCAAGCCAAGTTTGGTTTGGTGATTCCCCCGGGGCACAGCGCCATCACCAGCATACACGTTCGCCAAAGAAAAGACAGCTCGGGCCAACGAATTGCCGTTATCGGCGCGGTGCAAGTCGATCAAGCTTCGGTCGACCACATACGAGACATCATCATTCCAGTCATTGACCGAGTGTGTCAGCCTCTCGGAATCAATCCTAGTGACTATGAAATGAGCGTGAAGGGAATTAGCGCAGCGGCCCTGCACGGACTCGACTTTACAGTTTCGGGCCATTCACTTGACCTTGCATTCCTGATGGCTGCGCTTTCAGTGACCCTGAATTTCCCGATTCCAGAAGACACTGTTTTCACCGGTCAAGTTGCGACAGTCGACGGGCATTTCCTACCGGTAAAAGGAATTCCGGAAAAGCTCAATGCCGCCTCTACCGATCCTTCAATAAAGCGATTCATTTTCGCCGGCGTCGATGCGGACGCATCCGCCAAGCAGTTATCACCTGGCGAAACCGACAAAGTCAGAAGGGCAGTAATCGAATATCAGGATCGGCTGGACATCATTGCGGTTCGTGACATTTCTGAGCTGTTGCCGCTGGTAGCAAGTGAGGAAGAGCTCTCATTAGCTTCGCTGAGGTCGGGCTATTTTGAAGGCGAAAGCGGCAATCCTACCTTCGGCAGTCCCGTTGAGAAAGCAACCATGCATCTCGTTCAGGGAAATGATCTTCGCTTCTGGACGGCGGAAGAAGGGAGCTTGTTAAAGAGTGACTTTAAGAAGGCAAGAGAGCTGTTTCATGTCTTCGTGGAGTACTTCGCAGGCATACGGGCATACCCTTCCGGCTTTGGCGACCGACTTTCGCAACTGATCGCTTCAATGCCACCCTATACAAAAAGGAAGCCGGGGATATGGCCATTGGTCGAGATGAAGGATTGCCTCAGCCTGTCGCAGTTAGCCGCTGAATCGGATTACCCGGACGTGAGGTCGCTTTATCGGGCTTCTTTTGGGGACACTGGACGACCATCGCCAGGAGTTGAGCCAGAGGCGCCTTCAAAGATTGCGGGGACAGTAACAACCGCTTTGCTCAAGCACTTGATCGATGAGCTTTCGGCAGAGAGTATCGCCCGGAATCTGCTTCTGCCGATTGACACCGCCCGCGCCGGCTACGTTTCTGACCGCGTGACGGTTGAGATTTTGAGGAGTTCTTAGAATGCATAACGGCATTTTATGCGCATCTACTTCGCCACCGCGGACTCCTGCCAGGGCTTGAGGATTATAACCGAGTCGGACCAGACGCATTGGAACTACTTCGACGCGCTTTTTCAAACTCCGGCGAAGAAAAAGGAGCTTACGTAGAGGCTGTCGATGGCACTCGCGGCGGACTTCGATTAATCTATGATGAAATGACCCGCCACCTCAAAGAGGAAGAGCGCCGAAAATACGTCAGAATGGTTCTGAAAACCGCCATTGATCCATTGGACTTCACAACCAAAACCAACCTGATTAAGTCGCTTATAGAACAACTGGGACCAACACTCCCACCAGAGATTCACAACCAGCCGCCGGAACGATACGCAGCCGATTATGAGCCAATTATCGAAACCTACTCACAATCACTTGACCGGCTTATCGCGATCATTAGATTGATGTAGTAGTATTTGAGGATCAATTATGGGATATCTTTCATCTATACTCGAACAACTTGACGAAAGATACATCGCTAGGCTGATCGCCATCCCGCATGATCAAGCCAGAATGAAATACGCTCCACCACTCTTCGCCATTGTCGACATCGGTGAATTCACACGAGTGATCGGAGAATATTACAATTATCATTTTGTCACCTGTATCTCCCATGGTGGCTACCTAACAGCTTCCGAGTCAGAGGGAAGAGCTAAGGACATTCTTGATCGCGAGTATCGACAGCAACGTGGAGGATTTGTTGGCGCATTCAACGATGCCCGTTTCGGGACAAATGGCGGACTGCGCGCCATACTTGACATCATCGCCGACAGCTTGAAGGCGGAGTCTATCGCAAGACATATGCGCAAGGTTCTTGACGACGAAGTCAAACCAAACTCTTGGGAGGACAAGGTTGATATCATCTCACAGTTCATGTCACGATGTGGACCAGATGTTCTGAAGCAATTAGATACAGCGAACCCAGAGAGATACGCAGCTGACTATGAAGATCTCATCCGGGCTTATGTTGATGGACTTAGAAAAACGTCTGCGTTGTTTCTGAGGATCTGAAAGACGGCAAGATGACGGTTCTTTCAGACTTGCTAGTTAAGCTCGATCCGGTCAAAGTTATCGACGGCCCGGAGCGGCGCGCCGACTTCGGCCTAGATACGTTTCCCTCCGCCAATGCATGCGTAGAAAGTTGTCAGGATTTCCTGCATTTCATGACACTATTCCATCAGAGTGTTCAGTCATGCGTGTGGGAGTACTGGCCGTACTATGACTATAGTTGGAATCGCAACCAGGTATTCAAGCTCTTGCGGTCTTACTTCGGTGAGAATGGGGTAGAGCATGCGCACCTCATAGCTCGCACAGGAATTCACGGCGGTCTATACGGGCTGATGAAGCGGATTGCCAAGCATGCCGCTAGCGAATTTCAACGTATAGATATACATGTGACCGTGGAAGAATTTCTCATGTATCTCGATGATGAGGAAAAGGAAGATGCAGCTCGGGAGTATTCGGAACGGTTTGAAGACTATCTTCCTCCAGAGTTACTTGAGAATAATGGCCTGACGCTTTTGATGCGATTCGAGAAAGTGCTCGAGAACCATCCCTATATGATCCGGAATGTGACCCTGCGAATCTGATTTTACCATTACATTGATGGTCCACCAAAAGTACCGTCCGTCAAGACTCCACAGGACGATTCACCGGACCTCGCCGAAGCGCTTTCGCCTACCAAAGAGATCACCTATCTGAAACAGTCGGTAACTTTGATCCGCCTTAAGCATTGGAAGACCCAGAACCCTGTTGCCGAAGGTTAAGACCAGTGCCAATCGAAAAGTCCATTATAGCCCGTGCACAATCACAAGTCATCGCCGCAAGGGCTCGAGCGGCAATCGAGGCCGAGGCAGCGAAAGGTTGTTTACCCGACATCTTCTCCGGCCCGGTCGCACTTGAGCCGCCGTTCTCACCGTTTGCAATTGGCATGGCAGGAAGCCCATCAGTGTCGACAACGGCCGAACAGTACCAGGCTGTAGCAGCAGTTTCTGAGCCCGTCAGACTCCAGCGGTTGAGAGCTTGGATATCGCCAGATCACAAGTTCAGCTGGGTGAAAGCGGAGCTCTTTCTCAAAATGCTCAAGGGATGCCGGTTCAGGGTGGCATTTGAGATTGTCGGAAATCGCGACAACATACAGCTGGGCTTCTTGGTAACGGACAAGGACGCAGCGCTTCTGGACACGGCATTTCGAAGCCAGTTCGAGGCGTGCGAGATAACTCTCGACATCGAGAATCCATTTGAGCGGTATGGCCATATAGACTGGAGTCAGGCGCTTTTCAGTGACTTCTATCCATTGCCGCCATATTCCCACCTGCTGACGCAGCCGGATGAATTCAAGATCTCTCCACTGGATGCAGTGTTTGTTGCGCTTGAACGTGTACCGAGCGATGCCGTAGGCTGCTATCAAGTATTGCTTCAGTCGACGGCTGCCGACAACGATTGGCATCAGAATGTCAACACGTTGCTCGACTTGGAGTACAATATCAAGCTTCTCTCTGGCTTTTCAGTTCCTTCTCGATCACCGAATCAATCGCCTTCCGGCGAACTTAAGGGCATGGCGTTTGATTCCGAGACCAAGGCTCACAATGACAAACCGTTCTTTGCTTGCGCGTTAAGAATCGGAATGGTTGGTGCCGGTGAAACGAGCAGTGAACATCTTCAAAGGTTGACTGGAGTTGCCCATCTATTCCAGCACGGAGGGCGTCCACTACAATCCGTTACACAGGATGAATACCAAATGGTCATTGCCGCCGGTGCCGTCCAGGCAATGTTCGTTAATGGCCAGTGTCACAGGCACGGATTCCTCTTGAACTCTTCTGAGCTTTGCGGGCTAGTGCATTTGCCGCCGGCGGAAATGCTGGACCGCCGGAAATCGGTGACCATGCTGGAGACACTGCCAGTCAAAGAAGAAACCCTGCTCGCCGGTACGCCGGTCGGCATCTCTGAATTCGCCGGTACGAAAAAAACGGTGTGCATACCGAGCGAAATTAGATCTCGCAGCACTCATCTTATCGCCAGACCTGGAATGGGTAAGTCAACTCTCTTGGAGCACATGGTTCTCAACGATATTCAGGCCGGTGCCGGAGTGGCCGTGCTTGATCCTCACGGTGACTTGGTACGTCGTCTTTTGCAGATTATCCCAGAGGAACACAGGGACCGCGTGATCTACTTTTTCCCTGGAGATCGTTCGTGGGTTCCGCTCTGGAATCCGTTACAAGCCGTTCCCAACCAAGACATCAGCCGTACAGCCGACGACATCGTCTCAGCGATCAAGTCAATTGTCCAAGGCTGGGGCGATCGCCTTGAAAACCTGCTGCGGCATGCCATCTATGCTTTGCTGATGGTCCCCGGATCTTCATTCCTTGACGTCGCCAACTTGCTGCGGAAAGGCTCAAAGGAAAGCAAATCCTTAATTATCGAAATCCAGAAGGTGCTCGACAATGCTATAACACAAAATTTCTGGCAAAACGACTTCGCCAAATACAGCAACCAGGACTTAACACCGCCACAGCATAAATTGAGCAAACTACTTGATGTCTGGCACGGTAGCGTTAATGCTCTCCCAGCCGGAAAGCCGCATTAACTTTCGCGAGATCATGGATTCCGGCAAGATTCTCCTGATCGATCTCGCCGAACTCGGGTCGGATGTTCGAGAATTGTTGGGGAGTTTCATTCTCTCACTGCTCCATATCACCGCGCTTAGCCGCAGCGACACGGCAATCGAACTGCGAAAGCCTTTTCATATCTATTGCGATGAAGCACACCGTTTTCTCAATGCCTCATTTGAGGATTTGATTGCTGAGAATCGCAAGTTTGCGGTGAGTCTCACGCTTGCCCACCAATACCTCGAGCAGTTTAACCGGGCGACTCGCGACGCCATTCTGACCTCGGGATCAACAATTGTGTTTAACGTTGACTTGAACGACGCCCATTATTTAGTCAAGGATTTGCGCAAGTTGGTTGAGCCGGACGACATTGCCAATTTTGGTATCGGTGAAGCGGTTGCTCGTATCGGTACCGACATCGTCAAGATCAAGACCAAAGACAAACTGCCAATTCCCGAAACGAACTACCAGCAACAAATCATTGACCACTCACATCAGCACTACTACAAGCCAATTCAGGAAGTCAAAGATGAAATAGCTGCCGGCGGCACCAAAGCGCGCATTTTCGGTACTTCCGGTGTTTCCATGGCTTCGAGTGACAAACAATCATCGCCGGAGGAGCAGTTCTACTATGAAGAATTCGAATGAAGAAGAGCAATCCAAACGGATCAGAGACATTATTGACAAGGTGCTTTCCGTAACTGCAGTTGAGGAAATGTCCCAAGTCTGGGATGCCGCCATTGGCAGCTACGTTCCCCGGAAGCCGACATCAGTGCATTCACCGAATTCAACGAATGCCTGACAGACTTTGTGCTGCATATGCCTGATTACAGTAGTGCAGTTCCGTCTGAACGCACACGCTCAAAAGCTCTAACCGAGGCAATCTGGCTCCTCGACCAACACTACGACAACAACGGCGCCCGCGGTTACGAAGCGGCATATCTCGATGCCATCGACATCTTTGGCGCCGGAATCGCAAACGTGCTGGCACAACTCGGAGAAGCCATGAAACAACAAAAACTCATCCAGCTGATCGAATGGCAGACCGCCAATCTAATCGATCCCTCCGATTGGCAACTGCAGAAAGAAATCGTTACTCACGTGATCCGAATCCTCAAGGACTCCCTACCTGGGATTATTCAAGACTCCGATTCGTCTCGATTCACCAAGACATATCGCGACTTCATAGCTTTGCTTCAGAATACCCGCCAGATCTAACGGTAATCTCAACAATGCTGATGGCTCAGTGCTCCGATCTGAAACCGGAGCACCAAGCCATCCGCTTGAGTTCAGGAGGGAGTGAAATGGAAAATATGACGCCAATACCGAGCCAAGATATCATTAACCTGTTCCGCCAGCGATTCGTCCAACGCGAGGACTGCTATCCACTTCAAATCGCCGCCAACGGCGGTGGCTATACCGTCATCCGAGAGCCAATAACCGACGCCGTCATTGCAAACCACCTGCAAGGCAACAAGACCATCGGCCTATACTCTTCGGCAGACAGCACGACCAAATGGCTCTGCATCGACATCGACACCCTCGACAAATCCGAACTCCGCAAAGTACAGAGGC
The DNA here is from genome assembly GCA_016708315.1 of bacterium. NCBI lineage: Bacteria > bacterium. The sequence continues at coordinate 568,253 of JADJGC010000002.1, read as the reverse complement.
GCGTCAGCCAACTTGAAATCCCATTCTTGACCGAATTCTCAGGGAAGAAGGGATACCATATCTGGATCTTCTTCGACAAACCATATCCAAACCGCATTGCCAGAGCCCTGGGTCAAGATATCAGTAATAATCACGAGATCTTTCCCAAACAAGACTACATCGAAACCGGCAAACTCGGAAACCTCGTCAAAGCCCCAATGGGAAAACACCAGGTCACCAACAACTGGTGCGACTTTCTTGACCAAAACCTGAATCCGGAAACAAACGAGCATGAAGTCTTGACGAAAGTGACAACAATTGATCCCGGACAAGCTCTTCAACAAAAGACTCCCCGATACCTGGGAGAAAATCCAGCACCGGAATTCCGGTTCCGTTTCGCCGGAAAACGACCGGCAAAGATACCGGCAAGGCGCAATTGTGCCGGTGATCAAGGATTGCGTCCGACATGCCATTTTCTGCGGAGCCGGCCAGGGCGAAAGAAACCACATCGGACACATCATCGCCAGCGAGCTAAGGCGACTCGGAATCAGCTCCAGCCAGGCAAGGATCATCCTTTCGTCCGTCTGGAATCCGCAAAACAACCCACCACTGAGCGAAACGGAAATCGAGATCATTCTCGGATCAGCCTTCGGCCAAGAAAAATACACATACGGCTGCAAACAAGGCGGCGCACTCAGACAGCGACTGACATGCGTCGGGTTCAAGAACTGCACCTACATAAACACCTTTCGCACCAATTCAAAGAGTGATACTCCTCAAAAGAGCAGTCAACCGTCATGAAGAACCAAAACGGAAACCGGCAGACAGCGCCACGTCCAAACGCCCAGACGCCACTGAGGGGACAATTCCTCGACAAAAAACAACTCGCCGCATATCTCGGACTCAGCATCTTCACCATCGACTCCTGGGTCTCCCAACGAAGAGAAATACCATTCATCAAAATGGAAAAAAAGTCATGTTCGATCTCGCCGACGTGCTAACATGGCTCGAAAGCAAAAAAGTCCACCCGCGCGATCTTAGCGACTGACCTACGATACAAAGAGAGTTTCTCTTGACTATTGGCGAGGACATCGTAGTTTTGACGTCCGTGAGGGAAGGAAGTAGTAATGGCACTCTTTAAGAAAGATAATAGCTGGTACATCGACTATTATGTCGAGGGTGGACGCAAGCGTGAGGCCATCGGACCGAATAAAAAGATGGCAGAGCATGCACTGGCTAAGCGAAAGCTACAGATTGCAGAAAATCGCTATCTTGACATCGCGAAGATGTCGAAGGTTACATTCGAGCAGCTCTCGCGAAATTACCTCCAGTACGCCAAGGCAAATAAACTTTCGTGGGGCCGTGACGAACGTAGCATAAGGCTGCTGAGCAAGAAGTTCGCAGGAATGAAACTCTCCCTAATCACGCCCCTTGCGATCGAAGAATACAAAAACGAGCGAAGACAAAGCGTAGCTCCTGCTACTGTCAACAGAGAGCTCGCGTGTCTGAAACACATGTTCACGAAAGCGATTCATTGGGACATGACGAGCATAAATCCCGTGAAGCTTGTGAAGTTGTTTCGCGAGGATAACGCCCGGACACGATATCTCTCATTGGATGAGATCGACAAGTTACTGTCTTCAATTTCAGAGCGTGTCAAGCCCATGGTGATCACCGCCCTTAATACCGGAATGAGACTTGGTGAGATACTGAAACTCAAATGGGAAGACGTGGATCTGATTAACAGGGTAATAATCGTGCGAAGATCTAAGAACGGTTACTCTAGGGACATCCCAGTTACTGACCAGCTGTATCAAGCTCTGAAGCCGATCGATCAGAGCAAGGAGTATGTTTTCTCTAACGCAGACGGAAATCCCGTGAAGAGCATTCGGACGGCATTCGAGAAAGCAGTTCTACTAGCGGGTCTGAAGGACTTCACGTTTCATGATTTGAGGCATACATTCGCATCACACTTGGTCATGAATGGTGCCGATCTGCTAACCGTGAAGGAGTTGCTGGGCCACCGCACTATTAACATGACAGTTCGGTATTCACACTTGAGTCAAAGCCACAAGAGGGGAGCAGTGGACACATTGAGGTTTCCTGATAGACACTATTTGGACACCAAGGCAAATGGCCAGAAGAAGGCGAAAATCGTATCAGCTTCATCTGCAATGACTTAACGTGTTTGCCGGAGTGGCGAAATTGGTAGACGCAAGGGACTTAAAATCCCTCGTGTGGTGACACACGTACCGGTTCGATTCCGGTCTCCGGCAGATTATTTGCAGACGAATACTGGTGAACTTGGAGGGCGCACTTTCAGGAATTACTAGTACTGACCAGCACTACTTCTTGCTGCTATAATATTGGCCATAATACTCATTGCCGTAGTGATAGGGGAGAGCACGCTGGACGTTATTCAAGATTATCCCGAGTATGTTCGCTTCAGCTTTCAAGATAATATCTCGTGCCCGCTGCACTATTTCCTTTTGTGTCTTGCCTGCGCGAATGACGATAACGACTCCATCTACGGCCGAAGAAATGATCGCCGGATCAGAAACCGGAATAATTGGCGCACAATCAACGATCACTAGGTCAAAACTGAATACCGCCCGTTCGATGACCTTTCGAACCATGTCCTCCCGGATCATCTCGGTTGCGTTTCCATCAACAGTCCCGACGGGGAGAAGCCAGAGGTTGTCAATCCTAGTCGAGGCAAGTGCAGTTTCAAACTCAGCCTTTTCTGTGATCAGTTCCGAGAATCCTATTTTGTTCTCAATCCCGAACATCTCGTGTACCGTTGGACGACGAAGATCTGAATCGATTAGCAATGTCTTGCGTTTTTTGTGGTGTGCTGAAGTAACGGCCAACAATGCCGCAATCGTGGACTTACCTTCGCCGGTGATTGCAGAAGTTACTAGAATCGATCGCGGGGTGATTCCCTTGATCGGACGTGTTACGTTATGCAGCAGGCGACGTAACTCAGTACCGGCAACCGAGTCAAACTTATAGTAGTCGAGAATTGATGGGCGCTTTTCCTTGGCCATATAATCAGAGTATTCCTGTCCGTTTCGATTCTACCCGGTCCGCAGCAATGCGAGTCCATTCACCTACGAAATCGAGATTCTGATGGTTATGATAATGTTTCGGCATAAAGAGTCAAAACATAATAACCACCTTACGTTACAAACATTTGTTCAGTTTGGTTGTTGCCGCACAACTTTCGTCCGATATATTAACGAATCGAATGGACATCCCAACGGCAGATTTGTGTAGAAAGATACCAACGAGCGAGAAAACATGATAATCCAGAACTTCGTAGAATAGCATGGCAAAGACAGAGCGGAGAGGTGCATTCCGAGCGGACATAGATAAGTTCTACCGTGTCCAGTTTGGCAACACAAGTCCATCAATAGTTCGCAAGTGCCGCTTATGGCTCAAGCATTTTGGGCTTCATTGCGTCGCGGTCTATCGTTTCGGTAAGATGGCGGGACGGATTTCACAAGTAAGTCGGTTGTTGGGGATACCCTTTGTAATCGTACACGTAATCTTGAACTATTGGATGCAGTTCTTCCACCACGTAAACATAGATGATGCTACAATCGGTCCAGGTTTCTTCATTGGGCACGTGGGCACTATTTACATCGGTCCAGTAGTAATCGGAGAGAACTTCAGCGTCACTCACAATGTAACAATTGGCGTAGGTCATTCTGAAGGCAAGACTGGCTTACCGTCTATCGGTGATAACGTTTGGATAGGTACTGGATCGGTCGTTTCTGGCGCTATCTCGGTTGGCAACGGTGTCACGATTGCCAATGGCACCATGCTGACCCGCAGTGTGGGAGATGGTTGTTTGGTGGCAGGCAATCCGGGACGTGTGGTGATGAACAGTTTCGATAACAGCGAGCTCTTGACAAAGCGAGAACTGGAATAATGCGGTTTCTCAGGAACTACGATCGCTTGATCTTGGGTGCCTTCCATGAAGCGTAACCGACGCGAGTCGTCACCGGATCTCGATCCAAATTCCATCTCCAAAACAAACGAATTCAAGCTTCCAGCACCGTCAATAATCACCAAAGGCCGACTTGCAATCGTCGGACTAATTGTGCTATCAATCGTGGTAGCATTGGTGTTCGTTAAACTCCCCGAGAAATTTCAGTATGCCTTAGTTGCCGCTGTGCCGGCAATCTTGGTCGGCGCATACATCATCATTAGTCCATTTGCAGGTGTTTGGTGCTTTGTCTTTATGGACTATTTGCGGCCGTACACATTTATTGTCGCACTGCGCCCTCTTCGCCTTGGAATTCTGACGGTTGCAGTAACACTGGTGTCGTGGATAGTTTTTCAAGCCGCCAGAAAGCACAGAATCTACTGGAGTTCACAATGCACGTGGTTTTTAGGCTATCTTCTCATTATTGCGACGGGTATTCTTACTGCACATAACAACTTCCGAGCCTATCAGGCTTTTGAAGGACTCTTGGTCACCTTCCTGATGTTCTTCTTGCTTCTCAATATAGTTGATTCGAAGGAACGATTACTGAGGATCATCTGGCTATTGCTATTCACCCACGTTTATTATGCGCTCAAGGGCATCTACAACTTTGCCTTTGTCGGATACGTCGCCGGTCATCAGGTCACAAGTGGAGTTGTTGGGGGCAGTTTCATGGCGGACGAAAACGACTTTGCGCTCGCTCTGAATGCGATGATACCCTTTGCCTTCTTCATGTTTCAGAACCAGACTTCTAATCTCAAACGATTCTTTCTTATCGGCACCGTACTGGTATTTGTATTGGGTGTCGTATCCAGTCAATCTCGCGGCGGCTGGGTTGGGCTTATGGCAGTTGTTGTCTTTTGCATTCTTAAATCGAAGCGCAAACTTATGAGTCTTTCCTTTGTCGCTCTTCTTGCAATTTCTGTTGCAGTCTTTGCGCCAAGCAGCTACTGGTCCGAGGTGCAATCTATCACGGATACAGAGGAAGCCACGGCAAATTCAAGACTCAATTATTGGATGGCGGCAGTCCGGATGTTCGCTGATCACCCATTGACCGGCGTTGGAGCTGGCAACGGTCCCCTGCGCATGCCTGAATATGTAACAGGTTTCCGGGATCCGGCAACGCAATGGGGTAGGACGTTTCACGGGACCTTGCCTCTTGTTCTTGCTGAGACGGGGTTTCTTGGAATTCTGTGCTACTTAATGATGTTTGCGGTCGCCGTTCGAGGTATGATGGTTGTTCAGAGGAAATACGGTAACGATCACAGAACTGATGAGTGGACACTTGCCAGCGCACTCACCGGAGGAATGGTAGGGTGGATGGCGTCGGCTACATTTCTATCCGCTGCTTACTACCCCCATCTTTGGACATTGTTTGCGATGTCTGGAGTGTTGATGCGGATCTCGAAGTCTAAAGTTGAAGCCACCCCTTGACCTCGAATTTGTTTGAAATGCAATCTACTAATTCCTAACAGAAGACAAAATCAATTAGCTGGTCGGCTTCCGAAGAAATTCAAGTTCAGTCGCAGTATATTTTTGTCTCGCCTTTCGCCGTTTCACAGCATCAAGAAACCAGCTCAGCTCCAATGTCAGTTGTTGTCGGCTACTAAGTGTTTCGCATCCGCATTGATTGACATAATAATCGAGTATATCGCTGACCGGCGCAAACCAGCAATCTCTTTTGGCTCAGATCAAAAAGTAATCGCTTTGTTTCTGAATTTAATTCGTCATTCGCGACAAAACCCTTGCCAAAATGTGTGCTGATGATGCAAAGTCCTCCGTCGCTTTCCAAAGCGGCCTGATTGGCGTTGGAAAGAAGCGAATTGAACTCTTCGACGTTTTCAGCATCGTTTGTCAAGAACCAAGAGTTGATCCAAGGTGTTTTCTTGCTTCGATATACAACTGGCGTAGTTCTGTCTAGAAGATTTATGCCCGTGAAGGTGAAGCTGCGGACATACTTAATGTGCTCTTTCGCGAGATCGCCCCAGAAGTAAGGCGAACCATCAACGTGTCCTTGGAAATAGTCGCTGTCGTCTCCGCTCAATAGTGCATAGAGTTTCTTGGTCAACCAATATGAGAATCGTTCCGAGCCCCAATAGAGATTATCACGGTTACGTCCATGAGCCGCATTACTTACCGGATATGCGCCGAATACTTCCTTGAAGTTGCCAAGACCCCTTTCGATGTCCGCTCTGAGTGAACTTTCCATGCCAGCGCCATGAAATGCAACTTCAAATCCTCTGCGCTTCAGTTCTCGCAAGTACTCAGCGTATTCACGAATTTCGAGCGTATGCGATCCCATATAGTCGCTTGGACCTTTCCAATCAATGCTCCAGACAGACTTTGTGGTGAATATCCCGAGTTCAGTAAGATAGTCATATATGGGTCGAATGGATTCAAGTGTTGCCACATCAGTGTCATCAAACACCGAGAATGCACACCGTTTGCCGCCTGGAAAGATCATAACTATTCCGGACCCAAACCGCCGGCGGCGTCGGCATATCCACGAGTAACATAGGCTCCGACAAAGATTCGCTCGAAGTCGTACTCATTGCCTACGCTGTGAAATCCTGCCCAAATCGTAGAAGGAAGCTTCAAGAAAGCAGCCCGCTTGAGTGCTCGTTTCAGGTCCGGATGTTCGCCGGAAAACATGATTATGTCCGTCTTCTCGGCATAAGCCCTCGCGATGAAATAGTCAACTAAACTGCCAATTATAGTTGGATCAGAAGAGTCCCATAACGCGTCTATGACATTCAGGGATTTCAAACCATCCAGTTGACCACCATCGCTGTATGTCTTGATTGCATACATACCCCATGCTCGAACTCCGCGAGAATCTGTGAGGACAACCTTTTTCCAGCCTTTTGAAGTGGGAAACTGCCAATTCAGGTAGTCTGCTCTTCTAACATTGGTAAGGATGAAATTCTTGCTCTCAACACTCCACAGCTTATCGATGTCCGAGCCGAATTTATCGACCTCGCCGAATGGCGCGTTCTCGCCGGACTTTATCGATCTCTTGACGGAGGAGAAACTCTTCCAGGACTTTATCCCGAGGCACATTGGTATTTTCATAACTCTCAAAGTAATTTCCGTTGCGGGTCTAAGCAGCTTTGGAACGAACCGCTCAACTCTTTCGCCGCTCATTTGCGCAAGAAATGCAGATGGATTGACTATGTGTATGTAGTCTGATATTCTGCCCGGCCAAACCCAATTAGTAGCCTTGAATGCTTTAATCGACGGCTCGACTCGAGCAACACCGGTTACAATTGGCAACGAATTGGTAATGCACGATGCAAGTTTGCGCGCGATTCCCATGCCTCGGTATTCAGGAAAAACATGAATTCCGCCAAGCCAGTAGGCAAGCTGTTCTTTGCCTTCGATCCAAAGCATAAATGGTGTCGACGTTACGTGTCCGACTACAATGCCTTCGTGAATAGCAATCGCCGTTGGCGAAGGACCATCCGAATAAGGATTAGTCGATTGCTCGCCAGGGAACTGCTGATCCGCTGTCTGAGGCTGGGTGGTATTTGCACCGAAGACTTGACGACAGAAGTCGTCTACGAGTTCTCGTTCCGTAGCATAATCGCACAGCCTAACTTCCATTTATCGACATCCTCATTTATCTCAAACTAGCTTCCTCGATACACCATTGTATCGGTTGATCACGATTGGGCAATCAAATTGTAGAGATACTTTATTGGGAGAATCAATCGGACGCCGAACAGAATTTTCAGATTGAAACAATCGCGATACTCGCTTGTTTCCGAATGATGCGAACACTGACATTCTGATGAACTCGCTATTGTGTGTATCGACGAATCACCCTGCGCAGCTTATTTGTGTAACTGATTTTCGATTGTGGTCGATACCTAACGTGTAGTCTATTTGAAGATAGACTTATACAAGCGACAAATCACTTGCAATCTTTGGGTTTCGGTTGTATGTTGTTGAACTGTATGGTTTAAACCAAAGTTCGAGGCGGAACTTAAGTTGGCGGCTAACATCTCTTCAAGCGGAAGGACCTTGTTGCAGAAAGTTTCAGAGTATACTGACGATTGCGAAGGAATCTGGACTGACTACATCAAGAGTTCACCGCGCGCATCAATCGCACATCAGATCGGCTTTCGAAAGGTAATCCGAGAAGGGTTGGGAAATCGACCAGTCTATCTCCTAGTGCGTGACGAAAACCGGGTGACGGGAGTACTGCCGCTGTTTCTGGTTCGTACCTGGTGGAACGTGACATACTTAATTTCGGTACCATGGTTGGACTACGGAGGCATTTGCGCGGACGATCCTGAATCCGAATCACTTCTCTTGAAGGAAGCTCAGCGAATTGCCGAACGAGAGAAGGCTGTATTCATCGAATTGCGATCGGAAAGAAGAAGCAATCAGGCGCTGGCGGGAGTCGATCAAAGGGTAACATTTTTGATGGATTTAACGCCTGGTCCCGACGCCTTGTGGAAGGGCCTTGACTCAAAACTGCGAAATCAAATCCGTAAGTCTCAGAATTCCGGATTGACGGTCAAGTACGGCCGACTGGAATTACTGGACGAGTTCTTTAGGGTATTTTCCTGGAAAATGCACGAACTTGGTACACCAGTTTGGGGCAAGAAGCTCTTTCGCGGAGTTCTAAACGAGTTTCCCGATTCGGTAGAGATTGCGCTGGTCAAGCAGGGCGAGACGACTATTACTGGCGCACTGTTGATGTCGCATAAAGATCGCTTATACGTGCCATCCGCCGCATCATATCGCAAGTATTTGAAGATGTGCCCGTATCACGCTCTCTACTGGAATGTAATCGAACGAGGCAGCCAAGCTGGTTACAAGTATTTTGATTTTGGCCGTTCAATGATAGATTCTTCAACGTATCACTTTAAGGAACAGTGGGTAAGTACGCCAACGCCATTAGAATGGCAATATTCACTGCACCGAATCTCGGAGATTCCGCAAATTAATCCGAGCAACCCTAAGTATCGATTTGCGAAGTGGATTTGGAGCAAACTGCCGCTTGCGGTTGCAAATACTCTTGGACCGGCTGTAATCAAGAATTTCCCATAGTCGCAGATATTGGAGACCGAGGCAAAATCTATATGAATCACCATCTTGTTGCGCCTGCCGGAACTCCTATTGTCTTTGGTGAACTGGTAAAGACACTCTATGATCGTCTGAAGAGCCAATCTCACACTGTTTCACTTTCCGAGAAAATTCAGCGATTCACAGGTTCACGGCATTGCTACTTTCTCAATTCTGGGAGAGCTTCGCAAACCGTCCTCCTGAATGCAATGCGACGGATCTCATCTGAAGAGCGGAATGAAGTCGTCCTTCCCGCCTACACTTGTTACTCAGTTGCTGCCGCGACAGTCCGCGCCGGATTCAAGATTCGACTCGTGGATACAGATGCGACGAGCCTCGATTTCAATCTCGAAGAGCTTGGCAATATCCAAAGCAGGCGAGTGATTGCCGCTCTTGGCTGCAATCTTTTCGGCGTAATGAATGACTGGGACCGCCTCAATCAAATCGGGAAGATCGGTAATTACTTCCTCATTGACGACGGCGCACAGTCATTTGGTGCGTCCTACAAGGGAAAACCGTCCGGTACACTGGGTACAGCCGGATTCTATAGTCTTGGACGTGGCAAAGCTCTGACAACTTATAATGGCGGGATTCTTGTCACCAACAACCGTGAGCTCTCGACTCAGTTGGATGAAATTGTCAACGACCTTCCAGCCGCCGGGCTCGTGGAAGAATCCATTGTCTACATCAAGATGATGATGTACTCGATGTTCATTCGACCCAGCCTCTATTGGATTCCCGCTTCGTTGCCATTCTTGGGTCTCGGTGAGACGATTTACGAGGATGACTTCGGGATCAGTCGTTTATCATCGGTTCAGACTGTTGCCGGCTCCGTGATATTTGAGAGCATACTCTACTTTCATACACTTAGAGCTGAAAACGCGTTTGAACTCGCAAACGCAGTCTTGGGTCTCGACAAGTTTGAAATCCCCGGCTGGAACGCCACAAATTGTCCTCCGTATTTGCGACTACCAGTACTTGCACCGAGTCGAGAATGCCGGGATCGGGCTATCGAGGAACTGCGGTCGGCCGGCATAGTCGCGACCAAAATGTATCCTAGCACGCTCCGCGACATCCCCGGAATAGACGCTCATCTTGTTTCGAATAGTTCTGAATTCCCGGGTGCGCAGAAACTTGTTGAACGCCTCTTCACTTTGCCGACACATCCATATCTAACTGAACAAGATTTTGACAAAATCGTAGTGGGCCTGCGCAAAGTCTAATGTCATCGGTCTCTAAAAAATGCGCCGTTTAGTTAAACAGCTCTTTGCCGCAATTGTCTACTACTCTGGACTTTTGGCGCTAATTGATGTTTGCGTCGGAATAATTGCGAAGAAGCAACACCATGTTCTGCTGATGTATCATCGTGTCTTGACTGATCCGTTCGCTGAAAACGAATACGCTCAGACGGGAACGGCAGTATCGAAAGGCGCATTCGAGGCACAAATCCGTTTCATCGCACAGAAGTTCACGACGCTGACAGCGAGTGACTACATTGAGTCGCTCCGCCAGAGAAAGACATTGCCAAGAAAGTGTGCTGTTGTCACATTTGATGATGGCTGGCTGGACAATTTCGAGATCGCTTATCCCATTCTAAAGTTACACAATGTACCTGCGACGATATTTGTCTGTACCGGTTTTCTCGACACAGCCAAGAAATTTTGGTTTCACGAAATTCTCCATTCAATCAAGTGGCAGAGATTGGATTCTGATCAACTTGCCAATACAATTCTGCGATTTTTCTCTGATAAATCGGCTGAATCTAGTGTTCGAGAGTTGCTGGCTCCAACTCATCCTCAAGATGTGCTGATCGACAATTTCTTTCATCTGGCAAAGTCGCTTGAAGCGGAACAGCTTGAAGAACTATCCTCCGCATTGATGAAGCTGAGAGGCAAATCGGACGACGCTTGGAGACAACGTAGGTTTATGATGAACTGGGATGAAATCCGCTCTATGGACCCACAGATCATCGAAATTGGGTCACATGGGCAGTCTCACCGACTGCTGACATCAATCACTTCAACTGATGCCAATCGCGAGATTCGTGAATCGAAGACAGAAATTGAATCCAATCTTGGCAGAAAAGTCCGCACATTTGCTTATCCTAACGGTACTTATGACGAAAATATCAAGGGGATGGTCAAGGACGCAGGTTACGTAGGCGCTTTCGCAGTAGGCGGGGGCGTTGGAACTGGTGATTTGTATGCAATTTCCCGAACCGGAGTGCATGAAGGTGCAACAACTGGTTCTGGTGACAAATTCTCGAAAGCGATGTGGGCCTTGGCGCTAAGTTCCACTAAAGGAGTATTTCAGGGGCTGCGGCGAGATTCGTCCGGAATTGACTATTGATCGCTCGACGGATGGCTCTTGATAGAATGAGACTATGGTAAGTCGTAAAATCAATCTTTTGCATGTGGTGTTGGAGATGGGCATCGGCGGACTGCAGCGCCTGATAACCGACACAACACTTGCAATGGATCGTGATCGCTTCAATGTCGAAGTGGTTTGTCTTGATGAACTCGGTTGTTTTGCGGAGGTGCTTCAAGCCAATGGCGTTCCAGTCACACTTTTGCGACGTCACGACCATCACCTGGCACTGTATCCAATCCGTCTCGCTCGCTTCATGCGACAGCGAAAGATCGATGTTGTTCATATGCATCCGGGAAGTTTCATTTTTGGCATCCTTGCGGCGGTCCTGGCACGTGTCCCGGTTTCGGTGTATACCGAGCATGGTCGAGCTGTCCCGGAGCACCCGTTACGGATACTCGAAGACAGAGTGTCGGGAGTTTTCGTCGATCGGATCATTGCGGTGTCCAAGGAATTGGAAGTGTATCTGGCAGAAGCAATCAAACTACCACCCAAAAAAATCTGCACAGTAATAAACGGAATTAGAGTCTCTGAATTCGTTCGACGCCCTAAGGATCCCAAACTACTGTCTGAATTCGGAATCTCGCCGGAAACTAAGGTTCTGGGTACCGTGGCAAGATTGGACCCGATTAAAGATCAATTGACAATGGTCCAGGCACTCAAAGTCGTTCGTGAACGAGTGCCCAATGTGCGGTTGCTACTTGTGGGCGATGGTCCCGCCCGCGGGGATTTGGAGGCTCTCGCACTTGCAGACGGACTTGAGAATTATGTGACCATTACTGGTCAGCGCAGCGATGTGCCGGGATTAGTCAATCTTTTCGATCTGTTTTTGTTGTCGTCTTTGCGTGAGGGAACCAGTATATCACTCCTCGAAGCAATGTCATCCGGTGTTGCTCCGATTGTAACGAATGTCGGAGGCAATCCGGCAATTGTCAGTGATGGCGTCGATGGTCTGTTAGTGCCACCGCGCGACCCACAGGCGTTGGCAAGCGCTATCATCGAACTGTTGGTGAATGAGACCAAACGGAAAACTTTTGCCGAGGCTGCCGCCGCGAAAGTGCGCGAGCAATTCAGTATCGAGAACATGGTGCGTCAGTACGTCGAAATCTACTGCGAACATCTGGCGAAGAAACGGCGTTCGCGGCACCTGGTCCAGTCTGCTGCTGGTCGAAGTTGATTCGCAGGTTGTACAGCAATGACTATGAAAGTCGAATGCAGGAAAGACCTTGAGTAATACAGAAATTGCACTTATTGCGATTTTCGCAGTGGCGGTAGCGGAAATCCTCTGGTCGTATGTCGGCTATCCTATTCTGCTTTTCGTATGTTCTCGTTTCGTTCATCGCAAAGTCGAAACAAAGGAATGGTATCCAGCGGTTGCTGTCGTCATAACAGCGCACAATGAAGAGAAGCGAATTGCACAAAAAATCGAAAATACACTATCGCTTGACTATCCCAAAGACAAGCTGCACATCATTGTCGTCTCGGATGCTTCAACGGACAGGACCGAGGAGGTCGTTCGTGGTTATGCGCACAAAGGCGTGACTCTCAGGATTATTCCTGAACGTCGGGGAAAGCACTATGGTCAGGGCAAAGGCGTCGCTTCAGCTCCAACAGAGTTTGTCGTACTGACAGACGCGACGACGTTCTTGAAAGCCGATGCTGTTAAGCTGATCGTTCAGAACTATGCCGATCCGACGATAGGTTGTGTTTCCGGATGTGACGACGTTAAAGAGCAGCATGATAGTTCGGTTGGAGAAGGAGCGTACGTTAAGTATGAAATGGCGCTTCGTCGTCTGGAGAGCCGGGTGTCGTCGCTCATCGGAGCCAGCGGATCATTCTTTTCAGTACGAAGAAGCCTGTGCGACAATTGGATTGATGACATGTCGAGCGATTTCTACCTTCCGCTGACCTGCTACATCAAAGGCTACCGCTCGATTCTTGACGAGCGCGCCATCGGATACTATAGCGTGCTGCACGATCCGTCGAGGGAGTTTCAACGTAAACTGCGCACGATAGTACACGGTCTCGAAGTGCTATTTCATTTCAAGCGCGTATTGAACCCCTTCAAATACGGTCTGTACGCAATTCAACTCTTGAGTCACAAACTGTGTCGTTGGTTGGTTCCGTTGGCAATGATTGCTGCGCTCGTCTGCAATATTCTGTTGCTGCCTTACGGAGTAGCCTATCAGATGGTTTTTGTGTTGCACATTGCGACCTACATTCTGGCAGCGGCGGCATTCATTTACAAACCTGTACAAAACCTGACAATCTTCAAGATCCCGCTTTTCTTTGTAATGGTGAACTTCTCGATTCTGCTCGCGTGGTACAAATTTTTGCGGGGCGAAAAGTATGTGGTATGGAAAGCAACCGAAAGATAGCAGTCTGCCATATCATTTCCGGCGATCTTTGGGCGGGAGCAGAAGCGCAAGCATTTACAATGATTACGGCACTCCGCTCTCTACCTGAAATCGAAGTATCTGCAATTGTGCTTAATCAGGGAAAACTCGCCAAACGACTGAAAGAGACACAAATTCCCGTTGCCGTGATAGATGAGAGTCGATACAGTTTCCTTCAAATACTCAAGATGGCTACTGAAATAGTTGCGTCGAGGCAGGCGCAGGTTCTCCATTCACATCGGTACAAAGAGAACCTGTTGTCTGCTCTGATCAAACGCCGCGGTCAGGCAGTCCATCTCGTTCAAACAGTTCACGGTGTGCAGGAGAGATTGACAGGGATCAGAAATCTGAAGGTCGCGGTTTACGGAGTTGTCAACAAGTTTGTCTCGAGTCGATACTTTGACCGAATCCTCGCCGTATCGAACGATATCAATCAGCAGTTAAGTCGGCAATACGGTGATAATCTGGTCCGGCACATTGCCAATTCAATCGATATTGACGAAGTGAAAGTAGCAAAGTCGCCTAATGAAATTCGCAGTTCTCTCGGCGTTTCTACGGACGAAATAGTTATCGGTGCGGTAGGAAGAATGGTGCCAATAAAGGGATTCGATATCCTACTCAAGACTGCCGTCGAGGTAGTGCGCGTTTCCCCCAAGACAAGATTTGTTCTTGTTGGCGATGGTCCGGAATTGGCAACTCTCAAGAAAATGTCGTCCGAATTAGGAATCTCTGAGAATGTATTGTTCACCGGTTTCCGCGATGACATACTTGATATTATCAACGCTTTTGACATCTTCCTAATGACGTCATGGCATGAAGGAATACCCGTGGCTCTTCTCGAAGCAATGGCGCTGTCCAAACCGACGGTATCTACTGCAGTGGGCGGCATAAACGAGGTGATTGTCAATGGAAGCAGCGGATTGACTGCCCCTGCTGGCGACGTGACTGCAATTGCCAAACATTGCCAGAGTCTGAGTGCGAGTACTGAACTTAGAGCTGAAATAGGGAAGCAAGCCCGACAACGAGTTGAGGAAGAATTCTCTTCTCAGCAACAGAAGCATAAACTTTTTGACATTTACAGGGAATTGGTACAATAAGCATGCGCGTACTATTTGTCTCTCATTTCATCCCTCACCCTCCAACCGGTGGGGCATCTCTGCGAAACTTCAACATCGTAAAGGAACTCTCGCGCAATAACAGTGTCCACCTTGTAACCTTCACTCAGCGAGATCGCCATCCTACGCGCGAAAGAATCGAGAAGAGCCGGGAAGTGCTGAAAGAATTCTGCGAGGAAATCACGATCATTGATGTTCCAAGTGACGGTAGCTCACTTCGCTGGTACTCGCTTCTCGGACTAAACATGTTCTCACGCGAACCATACTCTGCATGGCGATTCTGGTCTGCGATGATGGCGCAGGCGATTGAAGACCAAATTGCCAGACACACGTTTGATATTGTCCATGTCGACACGATTGCGCTGGCAGGTTATCTCAAGAATCTTAACGGACTACCCGCAGTGCTCAATCATCATAACGTCGAATCGACGCTTCTGCTCCGTCGCGCCGCAACGGAAAAGAATCCTGCGACAAGAGCCTATATCGGACTGCAGGGACGAAAACTGCGAAGGGCTGAACAACGCGCACTCAGCGCATTTGATGGAAATATCAGCGTCTCAGATCTTGACGGCCAGGAGTTGTCGGAACTGAATCCGAAAGCAACGATCTGCGTCGTCCCCAATGGTACTGATACAGAGTTCTTCAAACCCATTGACGGAGTCGACGAGGACCTGAGCCTCGTTTTTGCGGGTTCAATGGCGTGGTATCCTAACGGCGATGCAATGATACTCTTTGGCGAGAAGATTTGGCCCTTGATTAAGCGGGAACTACCCGATATCCAGATGAACTTGATCGGTTCGAGGGCTCCGGCGGAAGTCGTCAAACTTGGTCAAGTTGATAGCCAATTCAAAGTCCTTGGATTCGTCGACGATGTCCGTCCGACAATTGCACGTGCCGCAGTCTACGTCGTACCAATTCGAGTCGGTGGCGGAACCCGTCTGAAAATCTTGGACGCAATGGCTATGGGGAAGGCGATCGTCAGCCATCCGATTGGAGCCGAAGGTCTTGATGTTACAGACGGCAAGGACATAGTGATCGCTGAAGAGCCGGAGTTGTTCGCGAAACGAGTAGTGGAACTTGTGCGAGACGTAAAATCCCGGCAGTTAATTAGTGCGCAGGCAAGAAAGAGTGTGGTAGAGAAGTACTCTTGGTCGACAATAATCCCTAAGATGGAGCAGTTCTATCAGGAGATCGCCAAGCGCAAACGAGAGAAATCAAACAAGAATAACGCTTAGTCAATGTATCTGGAGAATGATTGACGCACGGTAATTCAGGGCTCACGATCTCTGCCGTTGGCGACATTATGCTGGGAGATCTGCCAGCTTGCTCTGGGTTTGGAGTCGGCAGCATGATCGCCAAATACGGACCGGACTTTCCGTTTGCGAAGTGCAAAGGCGTGTTCACTGGATCGGACATCGCAATTGGCAACCTTGAAGTCGTGTTATCACGTTTCAATCCCAAAACCGACCCATTTGCGAAGACCCATCTCCGTGCCCAGCCGGAAGCTATTGAAGGACTTGTCAGTGCTGGGATCAATTGTGTCACTCTCGCGAACAACCACATTATGCAGCACGGAATGGCCGCAGTGCTCGAAACTGCAGACCACCTTATCTCAAAGGGCATTGCATTTACGGGAATCGAGTATCCCGATCGCGACATGCGAAATCTCAGAATCCTCGAGAAGAATGGATTCAGGGTGGGAATGTTGGGTTACAATTTCAGGCCGGAACAATACACTGTCTCACCCAGAATCGACGTTGCAGGCAGCGAACAACGAATCTGCAATGACATAGAGTCAGTTCGCAGCCAGGTTGATATAATTGTGCTGTCCTTGCATTGGGGGGAGGAGTTCATCAATCGACCGTCGGGCGAACAGGTCCGCCTTGGGCGCAAGTTCATTGATTCAGGCGCGCATATAATTCTCGGTCATCATCCGCACATTCTGCAGGGTGTCGAGAGATATCGAGGTCGAGTAATCGCCTACAGCCTCGGGGACTTCGTTTTCGACCTGTGGGACGAACCTCTGCGAAAGTCGATGATTTTGCGAATGCAGGTGAGGAATGTCAACGATGTTATCTATGATATTATTCCGGCGGTCATCAATCGAGACTGGCAGCCGGTCTTGGCCGAGGGCGATGATGCTATTAGGCTCAAGAAGGAAATTGAGCAATTGGCGACACTAATTGATCCCGATGCCAACCAATCAGAGTGGGAACAGGAAGTGGCAAGGGAGCTGCACCGTTTTCGTCAAGGGGTATACAGCCACTATCTGAAAAATCTCCACCGATTCGGAATTCGCCGGCTCTGGGCAATAGCGCAAGGTATTGTCTCGAACCGAATCACGAGAAAGGAGCCTCCTTCAAGTTGAAGCCACTGTATGTCGATAAGAGTGCATAGACTGCGGTCGAACATCCGCCCGCGAGTTCGGATGGTTCCGCAGTATTTTCCAAGGCAGCGGCTCTCAGATTGCAAATTTGGAACAATATCTGGTACAGTATTTTCAAAAAGATTATGTTGATGCTGGAGTGATTTCATGCGGAGCTTACAAGGTCAACGAAGTGCCAATCCTCGCTTGCCTTGAAAAACGGAGTTGGAATTGGCGGTTCAATTCGAAACCAATGGTCAAGCAATAGCCATTGCGATCTATAGCTCGCGATGTAACTATTAGTTCGGAGCGGAATTGTCTTCAGGTATCTTACAATCTCTATACGAATCATCGCCACCGTTGGTGCAGCACCTCGGAGTATCGCTGTACGGACTCAAGGTTTATTGGCGAGAATACGGACCCAAGTTTGATCGACTCCTCAATGAATTCGAAGGACATCTAAAGTGGTCTCAGGCAGAATTGGTGGCCTACCAAGAAGAGCAATTGCAGAAACTAGTTTCGCATTGCTATACAAACGTACCGTTTTACAGTGATCTATTTAGGAATCTGCATCTGACGCCCGCCGACATACGTAATCTTTCTGATTTGGCAAAGTTACCGCGCTTGACAAGAAAAATGGTGATGGAGAAGGGTGCAGAACTCATCGCACAGAATGTGTCAAAGTCTGACCGCATCGTCGGACACACTTCAGGAACGACGGGATCGCCGCTTCGTCTCGTGTGGGACCGACACGTCTGCCTGCTAAAGACTGTCGTTGATTGGCGACAGAAGCGTCTCGCCGGTATTAACCCCGGCGACAAAATTGCTTTTTTCCTTGGACGCCAAGTCGCCCCATTGGGTCAATCAAAGCCACCTTTTTGGAGACATAACTGGGTGATGAATCACCTCTTTTGCTCGTCTTTTCATTTGTCGCCCGGCAACATGAGATTCTACTTTGAGAAGCTTGCCAAATTCGGTCCGCTGGCCCTGGAAGGATACCCGTCGACAATGTCAGTACTGGCAGGCTACCTCAATCAACGCAACGAGACATTTCCACTCAAGGCAGTATTCACTTCGTCGGAGACTCTCCAGCCTTCTCAACGTGCGGCCATTGAAAAGGCCTTTGCGTGTCGAGTATTCGATTTCTATGGAATGGCAGAGCGAGTTGTATTTGCAACAGAGTGCGAACAACACATGGGCAAGCACATCAACAGTGATTTTGGTCTTGTAGAGATTTCCGACGGAAAGGGCGGCGCATCGCCTGCTAACACCTTGGGGAGAATAGTTGCGACCGGACTGCACAATTTCTCGATGCCGTTGATTCGGTACGAAACAAGCGATGTAACTTCGCTGGAAACTGAACCTTGCCGCTGTGGCCGGTCAATGCCGGTAATGAGCGGTGTCACGACAAAAGATGAAGATATTGTTGTCACACCAGACGGGCGTTATGTATCTTCGTCTATCCTCAATGCTGTGACTCATCACCTAATAAATGTTGCCGAGTCGCAGATTGTTCAAGAAGAGCGCCACCGCGTGGTGATGCGGGTAGTGCCGCGTGCGGCATATACGGAGGCAGACAGCGAGTTCATTCAAACGGAGCTGCAAAAGGTTTTGGGAGCTCGTGTCGAAGTTACTGTCGATATTGTTGAATCGATTGAGCGAACCGCCAATGGGAAATTTCGCTGGGTGATATCAAAAGTGCCGCTAGAGTTCTAAATTGTGCGATGATTACTGGGTAAGTCTTCGACATCGCAAAACGGGTTGAAAGTTGAATCAAGAATGCTTAGAGTAGAAGATCTTCGCACAATCGAGGAATTGAATTCCGTTTCCGGCCAATGGGATCGGCTACTGGAGCAAAGTCTCACGCCCTGTCATGCAATGAGCTGGGACTGGATTTCAAATTGGCTGCACGTCTACTTACAGAACCGGGCGATTCTCTGTCTTGCGGTCTATGACGACGACCGTTTGGTTGGTCTTGCACCGTTCTGGGTTGAGAAGAAACGTAGCTTTCTCCTCTTTGGGGTCCGGATTCTCAAGTTGATCGGTTCTGAGGAGGTGTGCGGTGACCACACCGATTTGATCGTGCATCGGAAAAACTCCGTAGCAATCTGCGGCGCCATTTGGGAACGTCTATTTGGCGAGCTAGGCGGGGAGTGGGACATCTGGGAGTACAACAGCATACCGTCCAACTCGAAAGTGCTTCAGGCATTTCGCAAGAAGTCTGAAACCGACAAACGCTGCCTTGAGCTTGCTCTCTGGGGTTACATCATCTGTCCATACATCGAATTGCCATCAACTTGGGAAGAGTACCTCGCCTCACTGAGCGTCAATCAAAGACGAGCATTTAAGGTATCTTCCGAATCGATGTCGCAGGCCGGTGAAGTCCAACTTCGACTTTGTGAGAATTCTCAAGACCTTGCTTCATTTATGCAAACGCATATCGAATTGCATAGAAAATCGTGGATCGACCGCGGTCATCAAGGTGCATTTGAAACCAAAACGTTTCGCGAGTTTCACATGAAGTATGCGCTTAGTTTGTTATCAACCGGCCAATTATTTCTCTGCAACTTGGAACTCAACGGGACACCGGTGGCGAGCCTGTATGGATTTGTTTACGGAAGGGTGCTCTACTATTACTTGCTGGGAGTTGATCGTTCGGCAGTGCCAAAGGCCAGTATTGGACGCGTGCTGATGGGAAGATGTATTGAAGAGGCAATCAGAAGGGGCTATAGTCGTTTTGATTTTCTGCGGGGATTCGAGGAGTACAAGTACGATTGGACCGACTTGGAGCAAAGAGAATTATTGTCGTCTTTTTACAACCGTTCAATCGGCGCAGTTGCTTTCATTCTTCGGCAGTTCATTTCTAAATTCGGCCGCCAAGTAATCAATGTCATTTTGGGGGATAAGACCGCTACCGTCAAAAGAATGCTCGGTGGGAAAACTAGAAAGCAGGTAACAGCTTGAGCGCGCGACACACAGAATTGCTTAAGAAGCTGTTGTATTATAGCGGCTATACGTCGTTGCACGAGTTTATCAGTGCTCCGAGCGAAAACCGATTACTAATTCTGATGTACCACGATGTCGTGACAGAGAGCGAACAACTGGCACACTGGTACAGCTCTGATACTCCTAATACTTCACAGCTTGAGGCATTAATCGTCGCGATGAAGCGGCACTACCGGGTGATAACTGTAGAGGACGCTGTATTGGAGATTCTGAACACAGGAAAGATCCAAACCAAAAGTGTCGCTCTCACTTTCGATGACGGCTACGTCGGTACCCACAGCCTCCTGTATCCGCTACTGAGGAAACACGATATCCCTGCGACTATCTATCTGCCAACGAATTGGATCGATGGCAAAGTAAGTCCATGGTGGCTATTGCTAAACCAGTATGTGGACGAGTGCTCAATAGACTCTCACAGAATTGCTGGCGTGGAGAAGATAATTGCAGGCTTCAAAGTAAACGTCACATGGTTGGCGAAGCAGCCAAATAAATTCAAAGCAGTACTTCGCGACCAGCTTGGTGGCATCCTTATGAAGATGGAAGACAAAGTCAGAGATCAAGTGATGCATGACCTGCGCGCAACTCTGATTGGGGACAGTCCATTGTTGCAAAGGGAACAACTCGTTTTAAATTGGACGCAGATAAAAGAAATGGCTGCTTATGGCATTAGGTTTGGAGCGCACTCGTGTTCGCACAGAAATCTCTCATTTCTGGACTTGGAGGCTGCCGACATGGAAATTAGAGAATCAAAAAGAGTTATACAACAACGACTCGGCGTAGAAGCAGTAGGTTTCGCATATCCTTACGGTTACGATGTGAATGGATACCGACGACTTCGACCACTCTTTGAAAAGCACGACTACCTGTACGCTTGTACGAGCTGGTGGGGCCATGTTGACGCTGGGTGCGACCGTTATCTCCTTGCTCGTACCTGCCTTGCCCAAACAAACTCAACTGCGGTCTTCGCGAGGGTCTTGGGGCTAGAATATTGCACGAAACAATGGCCCCGCCCCTTTGGTCTTGAAGAATGGCCGCTTCATACGAAATCCAGCGATTAGAAATGCCTCATGAGATAGCGATTTCAAGGGAGCTGATAACGTGATATGTGATATCACCCGCGAATTTGAAGCAAATGGACTTGACTGATCTTCGAGAAATTCGTAAATTGTGAGCGAATAAGTCCATGATTGTTCGTATCGTTTCTTTCGTGGTCGAATATTGCTTCAACTTTATTAAGTTCTGACGATTATAGATAGAGCAGATGTAACCGTAATTCCGAGCGAAATGGAAAACTAGCCAATGAATGACTTTGCCATCTCAACCATCATACCAACGTTTAATCGCGCCCATTTGATCACTAGAGCTATCAACTCAGTACTTTCGCAGATGGAACCAGATGACGAGTTGATCATAATTGACGACGGATCGACGGACAACACTCAGGACATCGTTGCTAAGTATGGCGACCGGGTTAAGTATATCAAAACAAAAAACGGCGGGTGCGGTGCCGCGCGAAATCGCGGCGTACAGGAAGCGACCCGACCTCTGATTACGTTCTTGGATTCCGATGATGAATGGATGCCCGAACACAATCTACTGCTCCGCTCAGTGATGAGAGCGCGACCGGAACTGCTGTTTTGCTTCACTAATTTTTGCACTCGATTCAAAGACGGAACTGTGCGCCGGTTTTCACTTGAGACGCAAGACAATCGGGAATTGGACTGGGACGAGATCGTTGGCCCTTCGAAGAAGTTGTCTTCGTTCATGACACTACCGAAAGGACTACAGGATTACACCTGCCATGAAACGGACAATCTCTACAAGTCGCTGTGTGGTACAAGCTATCTATCTGCCGACACTTTGATTGTACGCAAGGAAGCGGCAGGCCAAGCGCTTTGGTTTGCCGACGATACCAAGGTAGCCGAGGAGTTGGAGTGTGGCGCCCGATTGGCCGCTGCAGGCAAGGGACTGTACATTCATTACGAAAGTACACTCGTCCACCACCATACTGGTGAGCAGCTGGTCGACAATAGCGGGTTCGATATGGCGGCTTCACGGATTGTCGTTCTACAGCGAATCTGGGGAGCCGACGACAACTTTTTGCGTCACCACCGATCCTATTATGAGCAGCGACTAAGGGCTGACAGAATGATCAGGGTGGGCGGGTTTCTCGTGCAGGGAAAAACGAAAGAGGCAAGACAGGAAATCAAGTTTACCCAAAATGTACCCCATAGTTACAAGCTGCTCTCGAAGCTTCCCGGAAATGTCACTAAGGGTCTTCTGAATTTTCGGCGGGCAATCAAATCTATTTTGAAAGGCATCGCCGTTCTTGGCATTGCCGCCCACTCGGATTTCAGCTTTCCCGGTTCTGATCCTGCGCTTGTATCGGACGTCGTAGCGCAATATGCCCAAACGGCTTTATTGGGGCTGTTTTAGGATAGAAAAGAAGCCTAAACAACCAGCCCCGCTATTTGCAGAGGTAGTGGAGCATTGTGATTCATTGCCAACTGAGCAGCAATATTTAGGTTGCTTTGGATTCTGCCGACAACTAGTTTTAGGGTTCACCGGATTCAAACTAGCCAAAGTTTAGGAAAATGAAAACCTCCGCTATCTCCGTTATTATACCGACTTACAATCGCGCATCGCTGATCTCGAGAGCAATCAATTCAGTACTCGTGCAACTTGAACCGGACGATGAGTTAATTGTAGTAAATGATGGCTCAACCGACAACACCGACGAAGTAGTGGGTCGGTTCGGTTCGAAATTGAGGTATGTTAAGACCTCCAACGCCGGCGCTGGCGCCGCTCGAAATCGCGGCATTCGCGAAGCCACAAGGCCACTAGTTGCCTTTCTCGATTCTGATGATGAATGGATGCCTGATCATCTGTTGTTGCTCCGAAACGTAATCATTGCGCGGACTGACTTGTTGTTTTGCTTCAGCAATTTCACGACGCGCTTCAATGACGGCAACGTGAGGCGCTTTGCCTTAGAAACACAGTCGGAGCGTGAGTTGGATTGGCATGAAATTATGGGTTCAGCGAGACCAATTTCTTCTTTCATGACGCTTCCCGCCGGGGTTGTTGATTGCTTGTGTTACGAAGGGACGAACCTTTATCGCTCGCAGTGTTGTACATCTTATGTGTCTGTAGACACAATTATTGTCAGGCGCTCCGAAGCTGGAGAGAATCTTAAATTTGCTGAAGATACGACAACGGCGGAAGAATGGGAGTGCGGTGCGCGATTGGCACGTGCAGGCAAAGGCGCATACCTTCATTGCGAGTCGACCATGGTGCATCATCATAGCGGCACTCAGCTTACAGACTTGGATCTCTTCGATCTTGCTACCGCTCGGCTAAAGATAATGGAACGAGTTTGGGGAATCGATCAGGAGTTCTTGCAGCAACACGGCGATTTTTACAGAGCGCGTGTTAGAGAGGAACGACTGATTCGCGCTGAACGATTCCTTTTGAGGGGC
Organism: bacterium; assembly: GCA_016708315.1. NCBI lineage: Bacteria > bacterium. Next base: position 544,485 of record JADJGC010000002.1, on the reverse strand, counting down.
AAAGCGCACGATGCAAGGCTCGAATTGTCCAAAATCGAAAATGCTCCCCAGATTTATATGTTCATGTCCAAATTTCCGGGTTGGATCACGAAGTTTCTCCTCGATTCACGACGCGCCATTAAGTCGGTCTTCAAGTAACTTAGTGATCTCAACGTAGAGCCGTTGCTGGTACAGGGGACCGTATCTCTTTTTATATGGGCTAAACAGACCGAGTTAGATTCTAATGGTCGATGACATTGTGAGCGCGGGGAGTAAGCTTTGGAGACAAAGATTTCATGACGACCGGGCGATTGCGTTCGATAGACGCTGTTCGCGGAATTGCTATGGTGCTCGTGATCGCTGCACACTCATTCCTTGTGTGCAACCCGCAGAAGTTTAGCGAGTTCTTCTTATCAGGACTGTGGCTTCTGACCCAATCAGCATCAATAGCATTTATGTTCGTTTCCGGCATGATCATGACATATCTCATGTTGACAGGGGATCAGTCGCCACGTTCGACTTGGCGATTCTTCCGGCGCGGCCTATTTCTCATTGTGGTCATTCATCCAGTGCTGCGGTTGGTTACTTTCGCGTTCTCCAACACGAATCAGGACTTTTTTCATAACATGCTTTTCGATCATCCCATAACCGATACTATTGGATTTTGCTTGATCGTCGCTCCCCTTATTGTCAGGATCTTCAAGCCATCGTATCGTCTAATACTTATCATCTTGATGTTGCTTGGTGCGTTTGGAACGAAGCTATGGTGGCATCCGGAATCAGGACTTGCGATGGTCCTAAAAGTTGTGTTGTTTGGTACTGATCCCGATTCAGAAACGACGTTGGCGGTGGGATGGCCAGTAATTCCTTGGTTGGCAATTTTCTTGTGTGGTTCATTTGTTGGTGAAACATATACAGCGATGCGAAAGAATCAGATTGTCGCAAACGACGCGTTTCTTCGATTTCGAAAAGGAGCGCTTTTGCTATTGTCGGTTGGAATTGCTTTGGCGATGATTTACTTTACACTCAAGAGACTCAATCCGTTCGTATGGAATCCGGCAACATTCCTGTCTCTTTATCCTTCTCGTACAGGAACTTTGTTACCATTCTACCTAGGTCTAATCCTAGTGGTAATAGCATTTCTCGTCAAGTATGTGGATTGTAAAGGGAAGTACAATATTGCTCTGTGGGCACTGTCTATTTTTGGGCGAAACTCGCTCTTCACTTTTGTAACTCAATTTGTGGTAGTGTGGACGATACCAGCATTACTCGGATTGAAAGGCACACTGGGCCACGTCGGTTACGCGGCCTTGCTCGCTATCGGATTACTATTGATCTGGACATCAGCATATGTGTATGGACGGCTTCGGAATAGGATCACCGCAAATGATTACCAAACCCTCCTCGGGCACACATGCGTCCCGTAGTGCAAATGGAAATGAAACATGAATAAGCAAAATGTCCTCGTTGTTGTCGGAACAAGGCCAAACTTCGTGAAATCAGCGCCGTTGGTGCGAGAGTTGAAGAAGTATAGCAAAGAGTTTAACACGCTGTTGCTTCATACCGGGCAACACTACGATGAGAATCTGTCGCAATGGCTATTCAATGACTTGAAAATGTCGCCACCGGATATCAGTCTCGGTGTAGGCTCAGGTTCTCAGGCACAGCAAACAGCCAAGATCATGATGGGTTTAGAAGAATCTATTTTGAGCTTCAAATCTGATCTAGTGGTCGTGTTTGGAGACGTCAACTCGACTCTGGCAGCCGCTGTGGTTACGTCTAAAATTGGTGTTAGATTGGCGCACGTGGAATCAGGATTACGCAGTTTCGACCGAACAATGCCGGAAGAAGTCAACCGTGTAGTTACCGACCATTTATCCGACCTGTTGTTCGTGACAGAAGAGTCAGGCTTGCACAATCTCCAGAAAGAGGGCATTTCGCTGGACAAAGTGTTCTTTTCGGGAAATATCATGATCGACTCGCTTATTGCCAGCCGTGTTGTTGTTGCGAAATCCGATGTATTGTCGCGGCTGGGACTAACGGCTCAAGGATACGCTCTTGTGACACTGCACCGTCCGTCGAATGTCGATTCCAAGGATTCGTTGACGGCTGCAATGGAAATTCTCACGGAGATTGGCAAGAGAATCCCCGTAGTCTTTCCGTGCCATCCGCGCACCAAGAATAACCTCGAGAGATTCGGCCTTGGGACCGCAATACAAGAGTGCAATCTGATCGTCACTGAACCGCTCGGATACATTGACTTCTGCCGGCTCACCAGTGATTCAAAATTCGTGATGACGGATTCCGGCGGCATTCAGGAAGAGACGACCTTCCTAAAAATCCCCTGCATCACCATGCGCGAAAATACAGAACGGCCAATTACTGTTACTGTCGGAACCAATGTGATGACAGGTGTTGACGCGGACAAGATACGCACAACCGTCGACGACATTCTCGGCGGTCGTCAGAAGCAGAGTAGCATCCCAGCGTTGTGGGATGGTCATACGGCAGAACGAATCGTCGAGATAATAAAGAAATGCTAATCTCCGCCTATGCGCAATCCGCACTGATAACTCGACAGCAGGACACAGCATATGGGTAATCGTGCACCAAATTCCTTAGCAATTGAACTGGTACGCAAGCAACTGCTGATGGCGGGAGATTTGTCGGACTCTGAAGTAGTCGCCGTTTTCAGATCCGGTGTAGGTCGCTTCTGGCCGAATTCCGACGTCAATTCAAGTGAGTTTCGTGCTCGGTTTCCCGTACCCGAATGCTTAGTAAACATGGCGCGCCTGTTGGAGGAAGACAAAGTTCAATACTGGCAGCCTTGGCATATGGAAAAAACCCCACGTCCGGAGAAGATCGGAAAGCGAATCATTTGGGAGGCTGCACCAAATGGCGATGAAGAGTGGTCGCACGCCTTAGTGCGCTTCACGCACATGGTTGATCTTGCTGCAAGCTGCAAACTGACCAACGATGCCAGGTTCCTTCAGATTTATAGGCGTCACTTGCAGGAGTTCTTTCGCGCTCGCGTGAAGTCAAGTCCGCTTTGGGGAAATCGATTAGATTCAGCAATTAGGCTGATGAACCTTGCGAAATCGTACGATCTGATTCGCCGCGACGAGGACTTGTTGGAATGCGACCACTACGCCATTTTGTCACTGATGACTATGGAAGCGTGCCTGCTCGAAGCAAAACTCGGAACTCGTGTAGGGAACTGGGAATTCTTTATCACGACGTCTCTTCTGACTACTTCCATCTATTTGGAAAACGTGCTCAATACGACCACTTGGAAGAAACGTGCTTCAGAGCGATTAAATGAGATAATTGAATCTGAAATACTCGCTGACGGCTCTCTGATTGAACAAGTGCCGATGTATCATGGCCAGTGCATCTTGACCATTCTCGATCTTCTTCTCGCACAGAAAGCAAATAGCAAGCAACCTTCGACGGAGCTCGTAGAAATAGTCTTTAAGATGACCGAGGTTCTTGCAAAGATCATGGATCCACAAGGCCAGCTTCCTCCGATTGGCGATTCTGACTCCTTTGACGTTGACTATGTCTTAAATTATGCTAAGGCGGTGCTTGGACCTGAATCTACTGGAAAATTTACTTCGGCAAAATCGCCGGTTCCTCCCGGCATTCTTACTTTCGACCGGTTACAGGAAACCGGATGGACAGTCTTGCGTTGGCAAACCGAAAGAGAAGGAACCGGGTACTTGTTACTGGATTGCTCGGGGAAGCCTGCACGCGGACGAGAAGGTCATTCGCATGCTGATGATCTGCAGTTCATATTTCACACCGAAAGAGCTAATGTGCTGGTTGATCCTGGACGATTTACCTATGCACCGATCTTCATGTCGGAGCTCAATTTCCTTCCATGGCGGATAAAACTGCGGAAAGAGTTCAAGAAACTCTATTCGACACTGCGTCCACGATTTCGAGAACTCAATAGACAGAACTGGCATCGGTATTTCCGGCATACTCTTCGCCACAACACAGTCTCTCGGAACGGGGAGAATCAAGCAGGGTATGACGATTCGCCTAACTTAATGTCAAGGGTGACCGCAGAAGAACCTTCGCACAAAGGCCCGCTGTTGAGTTGTCGAGGCGTCCTGGAATCTGCTGGCGACTATTCGCACACTCGCGAGTTTCTCTGCCATGCCCCATATTTCTTGGTTATCGTAGACAAGATCGTCGCAAAGGCTTCGGCGAACTGGACAGCTTCTCTTCATTTGGGGCAGGGCTTTGATGCTGAAATCAAGGACGGCGTCGGATTTATCCATTCGTCTATTGGTGACTACGGATATTCGTTTGCTGTAAAAGAAGCATTCGGGTCAAACATCAATTTCAAGGTGGAAGATGACTGGATTTCTCCTGAATACAACACTAAGATACCGTCCAAATCACTTAGGATTAGTGTGCCCGAGCAGGCTAGTTCTACCCTGATCACTGTAATTGCACTTGAAACGCAGCACTCTGGCGAACGACGCGCAACAATTGAGTTAAATCCCATCAGAATTGCAAATTCCGCGGTTACACCGAATTTTGCGCTGATCTATCGTTCACCAACAGCTGAAGTAGATGCCTATCTTCGTTTAGGCGAACAATCATTGCAGTCAGGCGATTTGTCGACCGATGCGTACTATTCGGCAATCTGTCGCAACAATCAGACATTAAGCAGAATTGGCTTTCTACAAGGAACGTACCTTGAAATTGGCAAAAATCGTTACACTTGTGAGAAGAAAGACGGTTCAATGTACCAATCAGTTGACAATGCCGATTAGTTCAGTATGAATGCACCGATTGAACAAGGACAGGAATAATGAAGAGTGTTCTGATAATAGCTTATCACTTCCCGCCAGCTAGAAGCGCTGGGATATATCGCCCAGTGAAATTCTCGAAATATCTTCCTGATTTCGGGTGGCGGCCAGTTATTCTCTCCGTTAAGAATCCTGACACCAAAATCATTGATGACAGCCTTCTCAAAGAATTGCCTGAAAATACTAAGATATACAAAGCATATTCATTTGAGTTTGTTCGCATTGAGGACTGGGTCTTCGAGAAAATTTACGGACGGCGACAGTATCAAGCTCAGCCAGCTAAGCCCCGCGTAAGCGGCGATTCTAACTCGCCTGCAACCCCTGTCCGCCAATCTCCACTCAAGCGATTTGTTCTGACTCCGCTGCGAAATGTCATTCATAACTTCGTGAACACCCCAGACGGGAAAGTAGGCTGGATTCCGTTTGCGATTGTTAAAGGTCTTTGGATTATCTGGCGAGAGAAAATCGACGTCATACTCTCGACGTCGCCGCCGGAGAGCGGTCATGTAATTGCCCTCATTCTCTCATTTTTGACTCGCAAGAAGCTTGTTGTAGATTTTCGCGATCCTTGGACAACTCATGACAATCGCCGCAATCTTGAAACTACTGCCTTGTGGGCACCAAGAGTGTCGAAATCGCGTTTCCGTTATGAACGCTGGCTCGAACGAAGGACGCTTTCGCGGGCAGGCGCAATTATCCACACTGGGAATGGACGGGCGCAGCTCGTGAAAGAATCGTTCCCAACTATCGATGCCGGCAAGCATCATGTCATTACCAACGGGTATGATGAGGCAGACTTCGCAACAATTCAACCAGTCAGCCAAGATCAAACGGCCAAGTGTCTGCACATCTTCAGTATCGGGGAAATCTATACTGACTCTGCTATCGAGAACTTGCTGATTGCGCTAGAAAATCTGATTGCTGCAGAAGGTATTGGCTCTGAAATCAAACTTACCTTTGTCAGCGAATCCGTGGAAATGTGGCGGGAGAGACTCTCGGTGCCGCCATTCGACAAAAATGTCTCAGTTCTTGGATTCCGCCCTCACAAGGAAGCGGTTGCTATGATGACTCAGGCTGATGTTTTGCTGCTGTTGGTGCCAAGCGGCAGCGAAGTAATGCGCGACCGCGTAATCGCAGGTCGTACATTCGAGTACATGCGCTCGGCACGCCCGATTCTGATGATCGGATGGGAGGGTGAATCGTCGCGAATTCTATCAGCGGGCGGAACGTTGACATTTGTGCCGCATGATGATATCAAGAAGATAGAGCATGTTATTCTTGAATTTCATCGCCGGAAAATGGCTGGAGAACTGGTCGCAAATCCGAACTGGGAATTCGTTCGACAATTCGATCGAAAACTCCAGACGGGCAGACTCGCTGGCCTTATGGATTCTTTGATCAAGAGGTAAAGTGTTTCACATAATCAAGAATCTCGCAAAGCACTCTGCAATTTACGGTGTTGCCGACATGCTGAGCCGTGCGCTCGGCTTCTTGATGATTCCCCTCTATACGCACTATCTTTCAACGTCAGATTACGGTACGCTCGAATTGCTGGACCTAACCAGCTATATCGCAGGCATGTTTCTCGGAATGGGAATCACGCAGGCTGTCATGAGATTCTACTACAAGTACGACGATCCAGAGATGAAGCAGCACGTCCTAAGCGTCGCAATGATCACACTCAGCATAATCTCGGTATCGATCCTTGCGTTATTGCTTCTGTTTTCAGACGAAATTTCCACACTTGTGTTCGACTCTGAGAGCTTTTCCAGACTAATCAACATTGTATTCATTACTTTCGTCATCCAGTTGGCCCAGGAAGTGCCCAAGGCGCTGCTGCGAATGGAAGAGAAATCTGTGCTCTTCGTGTCGATTTCGTTCACCAAGACTCTTCTTAGCCTTGGCTTGAACGTTTATTTTATCGTTGGATTGGGACTTGGTGTAATGGGGCTTCTGTTTAGCGGGCTAATCACTGCGAGCGTTTCGGCAATCGGATTCGCAATTTACATTCTCCGTCGGGTCAAGTTTACGTTCTCATTCAAAATGGCCCGCGAGCTCTTAAAGTTCGGTGTTCCATTGGTTTGGGGAACGCTGGGAATGTTCATTCTAAACTTTGGCGACAGGTTCATCTTGCAGCGAATGATGTCGCTGTCGGAGGTTGGGATTTACGCGTTAGCTTACAAATTTGGAATGATGCCAAACATGTTGGTCATGTCGCCGTTTCTGATGATTTGGGGACCTAAACGATTTGATTTGGTAAAGGAAGCCAACGCCAAATCAATTTTCGCCACGATCTTCACATATTTTGTTTTTATCGAAATCTTAGTGTCGCTTGGAATTGCCGTGACCATTAAAGATGTGATTTCTGTTGCCGCAGATCCAAGCTATGCCGAAGCCCATAAATATGTACCGTTACTACTCGTTTCCTACATTCTGAACGGAATATACGTATACGTTCAGTTTGGGTTACACCTTGAAAACAAGACAAAGTACCTGGCATTGGCGACACTCACGGCGGCAGCGATTAACACCGCATGCAACTTGCTTTTAATACCAATTGTTGGTATTTGGGGGGCTGCTGTGTCCACTGTTGTGGCCTTCACATTCTTGACCATCTACACTCATGTAAAATCACAACGTTTGTACGTCGTGAACTACGAAGTCGGGCGAATTGTAAAAATGTCGGTAGTGGCAATGATCCTATATGCAGTTTCGCTCGTGATCGATGTTCCGAACCTTGCTTTCTCTCTGATTGTCAAGATGGCAATAGCATTGTCCTTCCCAATAATTCTGTACTTTTGGCGATTCTACAGCGAAGATGAATTGCAAAAAATGACCGAGCTGTCTCGCCTTGTTGTGGGAACATCCAAGCGGCTTCTCTTGCGAAACTCTAGACATTGATAACCTTGCGCAGCGCGTTGAGGAGATCATATTCGCAACGATGAGTATTATGGCCGGGGGTGTGTAGATTGTCCGCTTGGTTGGTTTGGGCGGATTGTGTTGTGGTTAAGTTAAGTGAGATTAGAAAACCGTAAGACTGATCAGATTTATGTTCCAATCAGGCTGGTGTATGCACTGGAATGGTTACTAAACAGACCGTTTTGCCTGCAATGTTGATGTTTGAGAGTAGGTTGTTGTCGTTACAAACGGCAGAAAACCATCAAACAGTTTCGGATTTACGTGGTTCAATTACTGCACAGATTTCAGAAATTGCACAACACCTTTCGACGTTTTGGTTGGCGACGACATTTGCTGCGTCGTAACATGTTATGCAACGAGTGGTTATGAGGCGATAGGTTGTCTCCAGTCACGGAACGACAATTGCTTTATAAACGAGTGTTGAAAGTCGATATAACAATTTAGGAGCGAAACATCCCCAGAGGCATGTTGAGGAATAAAATGAAAATGAAGTTTGTCCTACTTATGGTATGTGTGTGCTTGTTGTCAGCGAGCGCCCTTGCCAAGACGATCTATGTGAGTAAGGCAGGTTCGAATACTGCGCCTTACGACACCTGGGCCAAAGCAGCGACTTCAATCAGTGCGGCTGTGGCCGCGGATGCCGCTGGCGACACAATTCTCATTGGTCGAGGAGTCTATCTAAACTCTCAGATTGTTCCGCCATCTGGCAGCACACGCCCGAACATGACCTATTATTTGGATTCAGCCTATGTTGCAAACGGTTCGAATAACTTCTCTGGATTGGCGCAAATTAACGGCGCAGACTCAATTCCAAAGGCGAGCTGGTCGGTCTATTCTGGAAATGTCTATCGCGCAACATGGACTGGCACTGGCTGCGATACCGAGGACGGCGCAGGTGGTCAGGCGTATGTTGGGGCACAAAATGGCACGCTACTCGAACCGCAGTTGTCCATATCGGGAGTCAATGCACCGGGTGAGTTTTATCACGACTTGGCGTCGAATCGAGTGTACGTCCAATGCTTCGGTAATGTCAATCCGAACACGGTTGAGATTCAAGTAGCATGCAAGTCACCCGTAAAGTTTGATAACACTGCACAAGACAATATCTACTTTGGCGGACTCGATATTAGAATGGGAAAGCGCGCTGCAGTAATGTTTCTTGATGGCTCCGATTCTGCCATCTTTCGCTACTGTAAGCTTTCGCGAACTTCTTACTGCCAGACTTGTAATCCCGCAGTGATCATGTCAAATCAACACGGGGATGTACACGATTCAACGGGCAACTGGGATGCCGGATATAATCGCTTCAACGTATTCAGTAGTTGCTCGATTGGAGTAGCGATTGCTCCCGAAGGTGAAGGCACCATTGCCCACCGTGGTTCGGGATTTATCGGATATGATATCACTGAAACGACATTCGATAGCTGCGTGTTTCATAACTTACCTGGAGACGGCATCGAAGTCAAAAACTCGTACGCTTCCGGCACCAAGAGAATTGTAGAGCGCCTTACGGTGCGATTTAGCAAATTCGATGATATTGGTGGAGAAGGCATTAATCTGTACACGAATGCCTATGCTTGTTCAGTTTACGGATCAATATTCGTCGGATGCCAAGATGCGGGAATTCTTGTCGGCAACAGCTCAAGTGGCAATGACGACCGCGGAAATCACATCTTCGTAAACAACACCTTTTACAATTGCAATGCGGGTTTGCAAGTGCAAACACCATATGCCGCAAATACCGGAACATTCAAGTACAACGTAATCTATGATCTGCAGCCCGGACCATATGGATTCTCGTACCATTATGATTTTCGCGACAATGTGTCTGGTTTGACAATTTCCATTGATTCGAATCAGATTTACGAACCGTCAGGCTCATTCTCGGCTCTCTGGGGAGGGAGCAGTCAGAGTTGGGCGACCTGGCAGGCAGCAGGGCGAGATGCACGTGGCAGTTACTCCAACCCAGGCCTTAACACAACAACGTTCGAGACTTCATCGACAGGGTCAATGAGTCGTAACTACGGTGGACGAAACTGGACCAAGTATGGAGCTGTACAGCCACCTGATGATGGGTGTATTGTCCCGGGAGTTGTGACATTATCTACACCGGCTAATGGCGCTACCGGTCTTTCCCTCCCAGTCTCCCTTGATTGGGCAGATTTGTCCGGCGCAATCAATTATGAAGTTCAAGTCGATAACAATGCCGACTTCTCAAGTCCGGAAGTAGACCAGTACTCCACTTCGTCCGGTTATTCGGTCCTCAGTTTGACTGGATTGGCATTTAACTGGCGAGTCAGAGCGCAGAATAATTGCGGTTGGGGGCCTTGGACAACTGGACGGACTTTTTCGATCGTCTGTGTAACACCAGGTACTCCGACCCTAGCGACACCGGCAAATGGTGCCACAAATCTCACCCAGCCAATAACCTTGGATTGGGATGATGTTGTGACTTCTACCAGCTATCAAATTCAGATCGACAACAACTCGGACTTCTCAAGTGTCACACTTGACCAATCGGTTGCTGCTTCGGCCTACGCTGTCACCGGTTTGGCTGACGGTGCGACGTTCTATTGGCGAGTTAGGGCGCAAAACAGCTGCGGGTACGGAAGTTGGAGCGCATCGAGATTCTTCTCGACAGCTTGTAATCTTCCGGTTGCTCCTAACTATGTTTCACCGGCCAACGGTGCAACGGGCCTTGCTCAACCGGTGGCGCTCGATTGGAGTGACATCGCCGGAGCAATTGCTTATCAGGTCCAGGTCGATGACAATTCAAGCTTTGCCAGTACTGTGATCGATCAGCAACCTGCTTCGTCAACTGTCTCTGCTTCGGGATTGACTGGCGGTACTGTGTATTACTGGCGCGTACGTGCACAGAACGTCTGCGGATGGGGAAGTTGGACTACTGCCCGAACTTTCAGTCCAGTCGCTGTTGACGTCACAGCACCTTCCATAACGGATGTGGTTGCAACGAACATCACTCATAACTCAGCGTTAATCACATGGACTACCGACGAGCCTTCAAGCTCGCAGATCAACTATGGCGCGACAACATCATATGGTTCGTCGACAACACTTGTCTCGACTTTGGTCACAAGCCACGAGCAGTTGATTTCCGGGCTCGATTCGATGTCGACATACCATTTTCGCGTAAGATCAAGGGATGCTGCCGGCAACGAAGGAGTTAGTGGTGACTTCACTTTTCTTACTACAAACAATATTGGCGAAGGTATAGCTCCCACAGTATCCGGTACCTATCCCGGTTACAGCGCTACCACTTTGACCGATGGCAATCTAAATCCATTCGGTGGTGAAGCATCGACTTGGGCGGCCGAAAGCGCCACTCAGCCGCATTGGGTTGAATTGAATTTAGGCGCTGCACGTCCGGTCGAACGAATAGCAATTTACTGGGCGTGGAATACCTATCAGCAGCGTTGGATGACGTCACAGCAGTTCCGGATTCAGGCATGGAACGGTTCTGCGTACAGCGACGTCTCGACAATCAGCAGCGCCACCGTCGACAGTTGCACATTTGTCGACATTACGCCGACGACGACCTCGCGCATTCGCTACTATCAAGCGGTAAATCAGGGTCCATCAACTTATCCGACTGTGGTGTGGCTTAGCGAATTCGATATTTTCGGTATGCCAAATCTGGCGCCGTCACTGCCAACACTCTCCAGTCCAGCCAACGCCGCCCAGCTAGCAACGCTAACACCGGCATTGGTTCTCAATAACGCAACTGATCCTGAAGGCAGCACCGTTTCATACGATTTCCAAGTTTCTACTTCAGCGGCATTTGCGACAATTGCTGCACAGGCGACGGGTGTAACACAAGGTGGCGGCGGCACAACTTCGTGGACCGTGTCATCGAACCTGACGAACGGCACGACCTACTATTGGCGAGTGCGCTCATATGACGGTTCACTGTATTCGAGCTACTCAGCAAGCCGTTCTTTTGCCATTAGCGTAAACACTGCTCCAACAGTGCCGACATTGGCCAGCCCAATCGGAGGCTCGCAAGTTGGATCAACGACCCCCACGCTGACTTTGAATAATTCCACAGACGCCGAAGGGAACGCTATTTTCTACGATTTCCAAGTCTCAACTTCGGCGGCCTTTGGGACGATTGCAGCGCAAACGACAGGCGTTACCCAAGGTACCGGCGGTGTCACCTCATGGGTAGTAGGTACCGACCTGAATAACGGAACTACGTACTACTGGCGCGCTCGTGCCTATGATGGTTCACTCTATTCCAGTTATTCAAGTAACGGGTCGTTTGTAATTGGTGTCAATAGTGCGCCCACAGTGCCGAATCTTTCCAGCCCTGTTGCCGCAGGTCAAGTCAGCACACTGACGCCGACCCTGACTTTAACTAATTCGACCGATGCAGAGGGCAACACAATCGTTTATGACTTTCAAGTATCGACTTCGACCACATTTGGAACTATCGCCGCTCAAGCGACTGGCGTCACTCAGGGGGGGGCTGGGTCGACATCCTGGACGGTGAGTCCCAATCTTGTGAATGGAACCACTTACTATTGGCGCGCCCGCGCTTATGACGGATTGCTTTATTCAAGCTATGCAGCGTACCGCTCGTTTACGGTTTCCGCAAACAATGCACCAGCGGCTCCGACTCTGGCGAGCCCGGCAGCTGGCGCTTCACTGGCTACTTCGACTCCATTGCTGTCGCTGAACAATGCAACCGATCCAGATGGCGATTCTCTGACATACCAATTCCAAGTTGCAACGACTTCAGCGTTCACAACTATTGTTGCGCAAATTTCGGACGTGGCACCGGGGTCAGGCACAACTTCATGGCAAGTATCCACCAACTTAAGCACTGGGACGACCTATTATTGGCGGGCGCGTGCTTTCGATGGTTCACTCGCTTCCAGCTATGCGGCGTACCGTACGTTTTCGATTGTTGCCAATTCGGCACCGACGGTACCAACGTTATCGAGCCCTTCTGCCGGCGCAACACTTACTATTGCGACACCTTCGTTGGTGGTGAATAATTCCACTGACGCCAACGGAGATCCGATTACTTACAGTTTCCAGGTCGCAACCAATACATCATTCGCGAATATTGTAGCGCAGGTGTCTGGCGTGGTTCAGGGATCAAGCACGACTTCTTGGGTAGTGACTCCTAGCTTAAGCAGCGGAACGACCTATTACTGGCGTGCCCGGGCTTATGACGGTTCGCTTTACTCCAATTATGCTTCATACCGGTCGTTCAGTGTCAATACAAACGTCGCTCCAGGAGCACCAGCTCCTCAGTTGCCTTTACAGAATAGTCGCGTAATCGACATGACACCTGACTTAATCGCTGGTAACGCGACGGATTCCAACGGCGACGCCTTGACCTATCAGTTCTATCTGTACAATGGAGCTGCAACAGTCCTGTTGGCACAATCCCCGATGACGACCCAAGGCCTGAACAGCACTTTGTGGACGACTTCAATTACTCTGGCACCCAAGACGGCCTACAGCTGGCGCGCACGTGCTTACGACGGTCAGTCCTGGTCTCCATACTCAACAACCAGGAACTTCCGAACAAACCGTATTCCGTACTCGCCTGTTCCATCTGCTCCAATTGATGGTGATACTGTAATTGGCTCGATGCACGAGTATATTGTGATGAATGCTACTGACCCCGATGACGAGCCACTGACTTATGATTTTGAAGTGTACTCCGATTCGCTGCTGACAATCCTCATTGAAACCGTCAATGGTGTAATGCCCGGCCCAGGTCAGACGAGCGTCATTCAAAACGCAGAGCTGACTCCAAATCAGTTCTACTGGTGGCGCGCTCGTGCCAACGACAGCACGCATTCTTCCAACTGGTGTGAGGCGGAGAAGTTTTATCAGATGCAAATCACTCTTGATGTTGCCGAAGCTCCGTCCATTGTGTCGCCAGCTAATGGCGCCACTGTCGAATACGTCCAACCCTCATTGATCATCTCATGGTCAGGAGCGGCGGATAGTTCGACTCTCTGTCTCTTTGAACTGTCTACAAGCAACACATTCGACGATTTGCTTTTAGCAGGGAATGTAACGAGCGGCGGTAATACTGCGATATGGACGCCAGACATCGTTCTGAGCGAAGGCGTTTATTACTGGCGAGCAAAGCATGGGGAAAGCGACTATAGCGTGACCGCAAGCTTCTCGATCGTTGCTCCCATTTTTGTATCACCGAATCCGTTTGCTTACTCTCAAGACGGTGTCGTAGTTCACAACTTGCCCGCCGGGTCAAAATTCGAAGTCTACACGGCTTCTGGCGATCAGGTTGCTGAGATCGAGAATCTCGCCGGCGATTTCCTTTGGGATGTCCGCAACTCGGCAGGGGAGAAGCTCGGTTCGGGAGTTTTCCTGTGGTACGTTCGTCTTGTCGACAAGACCATCACTGGCAAGTTGATCGTACAGAGATAGCTCGCATCGCACTGCTCGAAACGAAGTGCCGGAACTCACTTGAGCTCCGGCACTTCTGTTTCTAATCCGGTGCATTTCTGCTACCTCAATCTGATGTTATCGATATAGAGCGCCACAAGACTATCCTTGACAGTTGTGAACATGATGATGTTGGCGATACTCGTCATATCCATTTTGCGGCCGCGCGGTGCGTTTTCTACGTCTAGCAAGGGAATCGAGACGAAGTTGAGTCCCGGTTCTACTCTCAATTCAGTGTTGTAACGATCTTCAAAATCGAAGTTGTGCTGTACATCATTTATTCGAAGAGAAACTGAAACTGCTTCAGTCATCTCTGAGTAAATCTGGAATTCCAAGTGATCATATCCCGCCCAGACCGGATTTGGATACTTGACTGTTATTGATGACAACTTGCCAGGTTGAATGGCCCACCAGCAGACTTTGGATCCTGCGTTCAGCGTCCACGTCCGTGGAGCTTGCACAAAATCAATCATCGCATTTGATGCTTCAAGAAAGCTCTTATCGAGAAAGGACTCAAAATCTAGAATCACAGGAAACTGCGTCTTTCGATGGGCATGTGCTGAAGCAATCACCGCAAAGGCGATGAACGCAGTGCTGAGAATTACAAGCGAGCCCAATCGCGCAATAATGCGGTATCGTAGTCGACTCAGCGGCGACACTACTCGCAATCCTCTATCAAACGTCGCGGCAAAAACGAGAAAACTGACTATTCCGATAAGGTTGTAAACCATATCCAATGCGCTTGCGTCTCTTGGAGTGAAGTACTGGATTACCTCCGTCGTAAAACCGAGACCCGCCGTCGTGATACCTGCGAATAGGTAGTAACTCTTGGGAGATTTCCAGCTATTGAAGCAAGCCCTTGTCAAGACCAAGACTGCAATCGACAGAACACCAAACAACGGCGCGTGACCGGCATTTGTGAACTCGCGCCATAGTCGCGACTGAGCAGGTATCTCGACGCCATCAAGCAGATAAACACCTGCAAGCAACGCAAGTATTGCTAAGACAATATTGGTCCGATTCTGCACGCCCTGAATCAACTGATTCTCAATTCTTAGGCAAGTCGTTTAAGTAAGTTGCCTGTCTGCAATTCGATCTAGAAGTTGCTGTTTAAAATGGTGGTCGCAAAATGTCATTTATCTGAAAAGTGTTGCACACTGAATTTGCTTGATATAGTCGCTTCCTTTTGTTAAGTGATAGTGCAACAACGCGCTACGACGAGTAATTCAACCGTTCCTTGTTGGCACAGCAGTTGCTTCAAGTCAAGTAGTTACTTCGTAGTAGATTGCTTCACCTATAACCCCTCGGAGGGCTTGATGCTGAAATCCTTTCTCGCCGCACTTGCATTGACTTCCTTAATCGGAGTCTCTACAGCAAGTGCATTCAACTGGACATATTACGACTTCGGATCGGCTTACTTCGATGAGCACAACAACACCGCAGATATCACATATCCGGGTGGTGTCGGTTCATTGCCGTCTCCGGGTAATCTGGCGGAAGGTGGAGAGAAGTTTGATATCGAAGGACTTAACTTTGCTTACGACAACGATTTCATCTACCTGAGCGTGACCTCGTCTTTCAACGAAGGTGCCTATTCTACGGGATGGAATCAGACCTATGGCCGTGGCGACCTGTTCTTCGGGTTTGGCGGCGATAAAGACGATTACGCAATCACAAGCGACGGAAGGTTAGTTGATGTCGCGACTGCAAACGGCATCACCAATAAGCCGGGTACGTATTACAACAACTTAGCCATTCGCGACGCTGTCGGAGCTTGGCGCGTCGGTACCGGCACAAACCTCGGAGGTGTCGATATTCTGAAGAGCTACGATGCTACCCTCGAGGGCAACCCAATGTTCGGAGGCGGAGCCGGCACTTACATTTGGGAATACCGCTTCTCCCGTTCACTTCTTAGCGACTTCGGTTCTGGCGCGATTACGTTCCATCAGACTCTGGAATGTGGCAACGACTTACTCGAAAAGCAGTACGAAAGCGTACCTGAACCGGCTACGATGGTTCTTTTCGGAATCGGACTCGCTGGCCTTGGTGCTAAGCTGCGTGGACGTAAGAAAGCTACTGTATAGTAGAATTCTTCAAGTACTAGACAAACATCTCGAAAGGCTGTCCTGATTTGGGCAGCCTTTCTTAGTTTATGGGCGACTTTTACCCTTGACTTTTTCTCTCCAAATTGTATACTCCTGCTGTCGATATTTCGTATTCGTCCCAAGGAGAAGTTATGCTTAATTCAATACTTAAGCTGTTCGTTCTGACACTCGCAATTCTATTCTGCCTCACTGCGAGTGCGTTTTCGTTTAGTTCGTCCCAAAGCATCTTCTTTGATTGGACATTTGATAGTGGAATTCTCAATGGTTGGAGTGGCGATGGGCAAAACTACGACTATGCCTCTTATATCGACTTTTATGAAGGCGCCGGACCCGATGGAGCGTTTGGCGGAGCTTGGATTGGAACTGCCTCAAGCCTTGAGTCCAGCATGCATTGGAGCCACTTGTTGCCTAACCTCTCGGCCCCGGGATCAAGCGTTACTTCTGCAAAGCTATTCATTGACGGCGCTTGGATTGACGGTCGTAACAACCTCGTGAACATCGAAGGAACTTGGAACTGGGATCCTCTTAACAATACCTTCATTGGCAACACAGTTTACGATTTAAGCTCCCTTGATGATCCCGCAATGTGGTCGGACGGTTCACTTGATGTTTCGATATACGCCGGTGAGCGAAGTCTCCGGATTGATCGCGCAATTCTCATGTTTGACTACGAAGAAGGAAATGGTGCTGGCTCGGCTGAAGTCCCTGAACCTGCTTCGCTGATTCTCCTGGGAGTCGGCATGATAGGGCTCAGCTCGGCACTTCGCCGTCGTCGATAGTATCAACCATTCGAGAGTGTGCCGCATTTCCTCAGTAAAGCTATGCCTCCCGGAAATAAATTGTCCCCTGCAGCTTTTGTCTAAATCCATCTTGCCGATACAATTAGGTGTGATGGCTTTTGTAAGTTGTGGTTGATTTAATAATCGAGATGCGGATATTGTCCCTGCGTATAAAGATTAAGAAATTCGAGACACGGAGTCTGCCATCCGTTGCTCGCGACAATACTCTGGTTCAGGTTTGGCGGGGAGGAATTGAGATTGGATAATTCCAAGCAAAGCAAGACGTTCTACGTTCGCGATATTCTTTCGATCGCTTGGAAGCGAAAGTGGCTTTTGGTCATACCCATCGTCTTGGTCACGGCGATAACTGCTGCAAGCACCTTCTACCTAAGCCCGATTTACGAAGCCTCAGTGACAATCTTCATGGAAAAGCCAGTCAGACTTTCGCAAGATCTCCAGCGATTAATCGGGGGCGGTGCAAGTGGAATGGGCGCAAATCCCGAAACCCGTGCAAGTGAGCTGCAGAGCCTTCAAAATGAAATCGTTTCTGCGCCCTACATTGCTCAATTGGTGCAGAATATCGGACTCGACAAGGATCCTGCAATTGATCTGGCTGCCCGAAAGCTGCAAGTTAACCAACCTAACGTTACAGTCGATGATTTGAAGTTTGACATGCTACTCGAGAGTCTGCGCAATCGAATCAGGGTTGAGTTTGCCGGCACGAATCAAGTTAAGATACTTTCACAATCGTCAAGTGCCGAACAAGCAAAACTGATCGTCCAAAACCTCGGCGATATTTTCATTCAGGAAAAGACCAAACAAGAGTCGCGCACAATTTCAGCGTCATCTGATTTCTCATCAGATCAACTGCAGACTTACGAAAAGGACATGCAGGACAAGATTACTGAACGCACTGGACTTGAAACCGAATTGCTGCGAGTGCAACTTGATGACGTCGTCGCGGCACCCACAAATCGCCAACAGATCAACATGGAAGTTCAGGCGATCGGGCTTGAGATCGCTGAGAAAGAGAAACAGGTTCGCGACTCGCAAATGCGTTTATCGAGCATATCTGGTGGGTTACCGGTATTTGAAGAGAGTTCGAATTTGACCGAAAAGAAGGCCGAGATTACAAAGCTTCTCACTACGATGCCGGAGCTGCTGCGAAAGAATAGCTGGAGCGCACCGACGGTTGTGAGTTTTAAGGTCCGGCTCTATGGCATGGCCAGCGATGTCGATGAAGAAGTCGCACAAGTTGTCAGAAGTAAGTTCGGTCAAGAACCGGAAACGACTAAGAACGACCTGATCACGCTTTTTGGGCTGCGCTTGAGACTCGAGACACTCTATTCATACAGCAACAATCTGAAGCTCGCACTCGCGGATCTTGAAAGACGCGGCAGTTTGATGCCGGGCTACCGTGCCAGAATTGAACAACTGAATCGCGAAATCGACGCATCGCGGACTCTTCGCGATCAATTCAAACTGTCTCAAGAAGGGACACAGATCTCGCAGGCCCTCCTGATGGAATCCAAGTTTCGCGTCGTCGAGCCAGCTCGCTTACCGTTATCGCCGATTTGGCCGAACAAGCGAATGATCGTGCTCTTGGGATTGAT
This sequence comes from bacterium, assembly GCA_016708315.1. Lineage (NCBI taxonomy): Bacteria > bacterium. The sequence continues at coordinate 525,817 of JADJGC010000002.1, read as the reverse complement.
GGTTGGAATTAGCCTTGGTGCCGGTGCAATAATTGTGGCTGAGTTTTTTGACAACTCGATCAAGAAGATTGAAGACGCCGAAAGCGCTCTGGGATTCCCGGTCATTGGGACAATGCCGCGGATTGATGGTCTGGAGAAACTTAAGGTTTCTTCGGGTCGTTAACAGAACGAAAATGTGGATTGGATTGGTGTCCGTTTCATTCAATTCAAGTTGCAGTTGCGACAATTGCTGACCGATACTATTTTAGGAAACATTGTAAACGAGACTGTAAAGCTTTTGCAAAGGATAAGATTTGAAGTTCCATAAAGACATACTCAAGATGGATGCCGCGAAAGTTACGGATCAATTGTGTGAGGCGATTCGCCGTCAGATTCGTGATGACTTGAAGAAAAGCGGTGCAGTCGTAGGCATCTCGGGTGGCATTGACTCAACAGTCGTTTCGGCGTTATGCGCCCGTGCGCTTGGACCCGAACGCGTACTTGGCATAATGATGCCTGAACAGGAGTCTTCCGGCGAAAGCGAAAAACTGGCACGCGAATTGGCAGCGCAATTTGGATTTGAGGCCATTAAAGAGGACATCACTGGTGGTCTCGCAGGTCTCGGGTGCTATGAGAAGCGCGACGAAGCGATTAAACAGTTGTTTCCTGAATACGACAAGTCGTACAAGTGCAAGATCACGATTCCCGAGAATATCCTCACGAAAGACACATTTAACTTCTTCCACCTGATGATCCAGAAGCCGGGTGGAGAACCGCAGACCAAGCGCATGACTCCTGGTGTCTATGCGCAGGTCGTCGCCGCTTCCAATTTGAAACAGCGCCTTCGCATGACGACACTTTACTATCATGCCGAAAGACGCAACTGGGCGGTTGCTGGCACCGGAAACAAAGATGAGCACATGCAAGGGTTCTTCGTGAAGTATGGTGATGGCGGCGCAGACTTCAAGCCGATTGCGCACCTTTTCAAGATTCAAGTGTATCAATTGGCTGAGTACCTTGGCGTTCCGAAGGACATCATTAGCCGCATTCCAACGACCGATACGTATAGCGCGGGTTCGACCCAGGAAGAGTTTTTCTTTGGGCTCGATTTCTATCGCATGGATATGCTCTGGCACGCCATGGAAACGAACGTACCGGCGGCCGAGGCGGCAGAAGTACTTGGGTTATCTGTTCAAGAGGTTGAGCATGGCTATGCGCACATTGCTCGCAAAATCAGGGCAACGGAGCCATTGCGTATGCACCCGCTCGAAGTCAACCCGAGCGTGTAACTAGTAATTCAATTGGACTCGCGTTTTGGATAGACGCAAAACATTGCTTAGCAAGGATTAGTATGGAATTCAATACCGAAAAGGTTCGCAGCGAAATAAGAAAGTTCATTGTCGATTCATATCTGCTCGGCGACGAAAGTGTGAAGTTTACGGACTCAGATTCGTTCATGCGTCGCGGAATCATCGATTCAATGGGTATTCTCGAACTCACCGCATTTCTCGAGCAGCAATACAGCATCACGGTCGCCGACAGCGAAATGCTCCCGACCAATTTGGACAGCGTCGAAAACCTCATCGGTTTCATCAAGACAAAATCGGGTAGTTGATCTCCCGTGGCCGACGCCTGTCTGACAAGAGTCTAACTTTGCGAGGCCAATGACTTCATGAGACTCGAACAACTTCTGCGCCAAAGCACGCTGTCTTTTCAGGACCGCCCCGCCGTTGTTGAACAAGATCGCACCATCAACTACCGCCAGCTTGGTGAAGCCGTTTCGGCATTTGCCACACAGCTTCGTCGCCTTCCGATAAGAAGAGGATCGCGAATAGCGCTCCTGATGGAAAACAGCATCGACTATGTTGTAGCATACTTCGGCGTACTTGAGGCAGGATTTGTATTGGTGCCGCTTGACACGTCTGCCAACGGGGAGACGATTGCGTATATTCTGGAAAACTGCGACGTCAGAGTTTTGGTCGCGCAGTCGCGCTATCGCCGACAACTAAAAGCGGTCTTCGATGCTGGCTGCAAAGTCGAATACTTTTTCTGCGACGCTGAGCTGCCAATCGGTACGGACGCTACGCAGAAACTGATCTTTGGCGAAGCCATGGCTATGAACACTAGCTTGCCAGACTCCTCGCAAAACACAGATGACAATAGAGATGTCATTGAGTTGGAGAGAGACGGCAAGATCCACGAATTGGCGGCGGTTTTTTATACTTCCGGAAGCACCGGCAAACCCAAAGGCGTGATGCTTTCTCACTTAAACCTCTGCAGCAACACGAATGCGACCATAGACTATCTGAAGTTGACAGAAGACGACCGTACTTTGGTGATACTGCCATTTTACTACATTTATGGTAACTCACTACTCCTGACCAATATCGCAGTCGGGGCGTGCCTTGTGATTGACAATCGTTTTCTGTATCCCGAGACAGTCCTGAATACTTTGGAAGAACAACGTTGCACCGGACTTTCGGGAGTGCCGTCGAATTTCATGATACTTCTGGGCAAGTCAACCTTGACATCAAGGAAACTCCCAAATCTGCGATACTTCACGCAGGCAGGTGGAGCAATGGCTCCAGATGTAACTCGTGCCCTCGCCGACGCGTTTCCCGACAAAGAGATTTACATCATGTACGGTCAAACTGAAGCAGCTCCGCGCGTGACTTATCTTCCTCCGGCAAGGCTCTCTGAAAAACTCGGCTCAATCGGCATTCCATTGCAAGGCGTGACCGTAACGATAGTCAATGATGAACAGGTTGAAGTACCGGCAGGCACTACGGGCGAATTGGTGGTTTCAGGCGATAACGTGATGATGGGATATTGGCGTCAGCCGGAAGAACAAGCAGAGGTACTGCGTGAAGGGCAGTTGTTCACAGGCGATCTTGGATACAAAGACGATGAAAGTTTTATCTTCATTGTCGGTCGAAAGAAAGAGATTATCAAGGCTGGTGGAAATCGAGTCAGCGTCAAAGAAGTGGAAGAAGCACTTGTTGCCCACGAAAAGGTTCTGGAAGTCTGCGTTATCGGAATTCCAGATCCACTGCTTGGAGAAGCTATCAAAGCCTTTATTGTACTTAAGCCCGGACTACAGTTAGTCGACCGCGAGCTGCAAAGACACTGTCAAAAACTGCTTTCCGACTACAAGGTGCCAAAGGTGTTCGAAGTTGTTGAAAACTTGCCGAAATATCAATCGGGCAAGATAAATCGTCAGTTGCTCAAGAAGCAAACGGCTTAAGAACGTGCAATCAGCATGGAAATTGAGGACGATCGACTAAATGTGTGGAATTGCCGGATACTTCCAACTCGAGGACTCGCGCCCTCCAGATCGTGACCTTGTTACCAGAATGATCTCGCTGATCAGGCACCGCGGACCTGATGAGTTCGGCGCCTTTCTGGACGACAAGTGTGTCCTCGGACACGCTCGACTTTCGATCATTGATCTCTCTACTGGTCAACAACCCCTATGTAACGAAGATGAGACCGTTTGGATTGCCTTCAATGGCGAGATATACAATTACATTGAATTGCGACCCATCCTCGAGTCGTTTGGGCACAAGTTTCGGACCAACTCAGATACCGAAGTTATTGTCCATGCCTATGAGCAGTGGGGAAGAGACTGCCTAGAGCGATTCAACGGGCAATTCTCATTTGCAATCTATGACTCAAAGAAGCAATCTCTTTTCAGCGCGCGCGACCGCATGGGCAAACGCCCATTGTTTTATACTGTTCATAATGGCAGATTCTATTTCGCTTCCGAGATCAAAGCGCTATTCGCTGATCCAACTATCGAGCGTAGATTAGATGCTTCCGGGTTGGACCAAGTCTTCACATGGTGGACCTGTGCTCCGCCGAGAACGGTGTTTTCAAACGTACAGGAATTGGAGTCGGGCTCATTCCTCGAAATCGATGCCGGCAAGATTAACACGGCTCGCTTTTGGTCAATGCAATACCCCGATGCTTATGATTCATCGCGTAGTGTGGATTCTTGGGCTGAAGAACTTCACGCATTGCTGGTCGATTCAATACGGCTGAGACTCCGCGCAGATGTTCCAGTCGGTGCCTATCTTTCCGGAGGGCTCGATTCTTCCGCCATCGCGGCGTTAGTACGCTCATTCACATCAAATCGCCTGGAGTCTTTCTCAATCGCCTTTGGTGACAGTGCGTTCGACGAATCCAACTATCAAAAGCAAATGGCTGATCAGCTTGGCACTCACCATCACTCGGTTCAATGCAACTACTCTGATATTGCAAACTGCTTCCCTGAAATCATCTGGCATACGGAGAGGCCAATTCTCCGTACAGCTCCGGCGCCAATGTACTTGCTCTCAAAGCTGGTAAACGATACGGGCTTCAAGGTCGTGCTTACTGGCGAAGGTTCAGACGAAATGTTTGCAGGCTATGATATTTTCAAAGAATCCAAGATTAGACGCTTCTGGGCACGCAATCCCGACTCCCGATTTAGAGCACTACTTTTGAAGCGGCTCTACCCGACTCTACCGCTCAGCGACGTTAAGTCTGACCTATTCTTGCAGGAATTCTATCGTGAAGGGCTCACCGATACAGATCGTTATTACTATTCACACATGCTCCGAATCAAGACATCGTCGCGCGTGAAAGACTTCTATGCTCTTGAGACGAAGAGCAGTTCAAGATCGGAAGAGTCGTTGAACGCCTTCGCGCATACACTGCCAGCAGGCTTCGCAGGTTGGCATCATCTGTCGCAAGCGCAGTTCGTGGAAGCAAAGTCCTTGCTTTCGGGATATCTGCTTTCATCACAGGGCGATAGAATGGCCGCCGCCAATGCTGTCGAGGGCCGCTATCCGTTTCTTGACCATCGGGTGATTGAATTCGCTGCCAAAATTCCGCCGCAGCACAAATTATTCGGATTGAAAGAGAAGTGGGTGCTGAAGCGTGCAATGCGCGGAGCCTTGCCAGAAGCAATATTGAAGCGTCCCAAGCAGCCCTATATGGCGCCGGATTCGAATTGCTTTACGCAAAAGCAATCGCCGGAATACGTCCGTCAATTGCTCTCGCCAGACCGCATTAAGCGTGCGGGCGTTTTCAATCCAGTCATGGCTGGTAAACTATACGAGAAATGTCTGAAGCAATCTCAAGTGCAGATGTCCTTTAAAGATAATATGGCCTTCGTCGGAATTCTCTCCACCCAACTACTGGTTGACCAATTCATTGAGAACTTCGATGCAAGAACTATCAAAACGGTGTCGAACTTCCGCGTCTGGCGCGATTATAGCTCAGCTCAGTCAGACCATTTGAAAGCTAAGAACTAGCTTTCGCCGTCTCTACACCAGCTTGCCACTTGTTCCACAATGGCTTGAAGAACTCCAAGAAGCGAACAGCAGCAATCTTATACGCCTTTTCATTCGGATGTGAATCATTGACATCGGGCGGACAAAATTCTGCACGTAGGACATTTTCTTTATCGGCAAGTACGTCAAACAAATCGAAGATTGCGAAGTTTTGTAGACCCGTCTCTTTTTGATACTGCGGCAAGAACTCATTCAATAGCCAAGCATTAAACTCGCGACCCCTGCGTGCGCCCTCTGGATAGGTCTGCGAACGCGTTAGTGGAGGATAGGTGACATAGATGAAGAGTTTCTCAGGATACTTCCTGACCTCCCTTGACAGCTCGGCGAAGGCTGCTTTGTAGTTTTGGGTCGTGTGCTCGCGACTAGTCGCGCTTCCGGGTGCAGTCCCTTCGGACTCAATGTAGCTGCAAGGGAAACACGATTTAAACATGATGATGTCATTTGTCCGACCATCTTTGTAGTAACGATTTGGATGGTTCTTGAAATCGAATAATTTCTTGATATCGGTTGTGAACTTGGCGTTCCAATCGCAGATGTCAGTCTGCTGGCCAATTTCGTCACCGTAGGTGGCTCCCTTTACGAATATCCCCATATTCAAGAGACTATCGCGCAAGCCGCCCTGGTCAAGCATTCCTTGTCCTACAGAGTGATGCAGAAACAGCATTCGCTTGCTATAACCACTTTCAACCCTATCAGTCAGATCGTCGACAACACGACCGGCGCCAACAACCGCATCGCGAAGGCCGGACACCTGATAACCGAGCTTGCGGTACTTATAGGCAAAGAACAGCCCAATGACGTTACCAATAATCGACACTACCAAGACAACGATTAGCAGCTTATTCACTTCTCAACTCCCAATTGTCGAAATCATAAATTCTAATCAGATTCGTCAAAACACGAACATTATACGATTGGACCAGGGTGATACAACCATAAATTTCATTCGCTGTCAAGCGACGACAATCCGACTCTTGGATAATGAACTCAGGTGCGGAAGGGAAGTTTGATTGTAAACTCTGTGCCCTTGCCGACAGTGCTACTTACCAGAATTTCGCCATCGTGCTTTTTGACAATGTTATAGGAAATCGACAGACCGAGTCCGGTACCGACTCCGACACCCTTCGTGGTAAAGCCCGGATCAAAGATTCGCGATAAGCTTGCGGGCGCAATTCCGGTGCCGGTATCCGCAATACTGACATACGCCCATCGATTGTCGTGAGAAGTCTTTACAACAACTTGGCCTTTATCCGGAATAGCCTGAGACGAGTTCACCAGAAGATTCATGAATACTTGGTTTAGCTCATTCGGGAAACACAGTATCGGAGGGACGTGTGAGTACTCGCGAACCACCTCGATCCTATTCTTGAATTCGTGCTGGACAAGTGTCAATGTGGTTTCGAGTCCTTCCTCTAAGCTTGCACGCTGAAAATCAGCTTCGTCAAGTCGGGCAAAGGACTTCAAGCTCTTAACAATGTGTGCGATCCGCTTACTTGCTGTTGCCGTAATCATTGTGTTTTCGTCGAGGACTTTTAGCATCCGCTCAACGTCAGCTTCGCCGGCAACCCTTTGAAGCTCGTCGTTTGCAGCAATGAGTTCTCGTAGCCTCAACACTGCTCGTCGAGCATTGTCAGCTGAAGAATTAACTGCACCAATCGGATTGTTGATTTCGTGGGCGACACCTGCCACCAGATTTCCCAGAGAGGCCATCTTTTCTTTCATAATCAACTGCTGCTGCGCTTCCTGGAGTTGGGCAAGCGTCTCTTGCAGTTCGTTGTTTTGTCTGCGCAGCGTCATCTCCTGCTCATCTGTCTTGGAGCGCGCTTCCTTAAGAGCAGTAGTCATCCGATTAAAGGAAGAGGTAAGCTTACCAAGTTCATCTTCCGACCGGTGCTCCAGTTGGACCGACAGATCACCTTGTGCGACTTTGCCAACCGCATTCGAAAGTTGCTTCACTGGTATCGTAATCAATCGAATGGTTACAAAGACAGCGAGCGCAGAGACAATGAGGGACAGCACGAAAATGTTCTGTGCTACGCGACGGGCAGTTCGAAATGCTTCTTCTGCGCGAACTGCTGCTCGCTGAGAATCGGTAGCATTGACCCGGACAAGTTCTTGCAGGTCATGTCGGAAGTCATCAAAAAGCAGTCGTGCTTCACCGTTCAATAAGTTCACCGCTTCGATGATGCGATCTTCGCGGGTGTATCCAAAGAAAGTTAAACTCAATTCCTGATACTTGTCCCACTTCAAATCAAACGATTCATAGAGCCCTCGCTCCTCTTCCGAATACAAGCCCTGCGTCAACGCGTGTTCCCGCAGTTGTTCGTATTCATCGAGGTTGGCGCTGATGCTGTCGATCAACTCCACGATCCGATCGGCCTGCGCCTCTCGTTCAATCTCGCTGTCTGCAAAGATTAGCTGTAGCTGGCTTTGGCGAAGGTCGGTTGTGTTGATATTTATCTCGGAAATCGTAATTGCGCGAGGAAGCCAGCTCTTAGTAACGTCATCGATCGATTGCTTGAGATTGAAGAGCTGATAAAATGAGGAGAAATTCGCACCAGCCATTAGAAACAGGATGCAGACAAAACCGATCGTCTGTTTGACGCCGATTCTCAGGTCCTTGAGTCTCATTTCTCGAAAACATCCCGTCCTGGGATTAAGGAAAACTGCTTCTGATGATGACTTTTACTTCTTGTCGTTGCTCTTATCTTCAATAATAGCAAGCGTCTTGACGGTATCATTGACCGCATCACGGGAAACAAATCCGATTGCGCCCGGAGTGGCAGCTACCCTTTTGATCATCTCATTCTCTGATTCAACGGCAACTGGGGGATCACCCTCGCCGGACAACATTCGCTTCATCCAGACAGACTTCATTCGCGAGGGGCTCTTGCCAAGGTACTTGTAAAACGTCTCCTTGACATCACCTGCGGGTTTGAGATCGATTACGACGACTGGCTTACCATCGCTCCAGTTCTTGACATCTCCAGTGTAGATGTCGAGTAACCTTGTCTTATTCAGTTCCTGTTCGGGAACCGATAGATGAGCGATCACTGCAACTGTGTCCGAGGCGAACACGTCAGCAGTTGATACTTCAATGGCGAACCAGACGGCTATCATTACAACTATGAGAGTAAACCTGAACTTCATCATCTATCCTATAGGAACACCGAAAGAGCTGCCGCGAAATAGTGGAAGCGGTGCCTCTGATTAGAGCCTTCCCACTTGAACTCCTGCGTTACGGGAGCGACCTGGACTTTGATTACGATCTTATCCGTCATTGTGTATGCTGCGCCGAAAGTCGGCGCTTCAAGCCTATAGTCAAGATCTACAGTGACCGTATCTACATTGCCAAAGAGACCTTTCATTTCAGCTTTCAAGAATTGACGTTCCTTTGCGAGCCAGTAGCTGCCGTACACACGAATCTGATCTGTTACGTCGCAGAAAAGCGTCGCGTAGTAGAATCGAAGATCAACATCAAAACCGCCTAAGTCGTCCTCATAGTTGACCCGAATGAACTCGCTTTCGACTCCGAATCGGCTGAATGTGTAACGGAAATCTCCACCGATGCGAATTCGCGGCAGTCGGGTCACAATGTCCTTTTCATCAAGAAGACTGACTATGCGCTGGGGAAAGTCATACTTGTCATAAGATGCCGAAAATCCCATGTTGAACTCTTTCACGCGCAGACCAAGTCTACCGCCAACTAGAAAAGTATCTGTCGTATCGACACCGGTCTGGCCGTGCTCGGGGTCCGAATTGACATTAGGACTGTTTCCAACATAAACTGCATAATCAAGTTTGGCTGCGCCTTTTGGTATATAGCCGAACATTTGAATGTAGGCGCGCGCGGGAAGGTACTCCTCAAGTCGCAGTATCTCATTAAACGAAGATTCGTAAACCAACGGTCTGATTACATACGGCATCAGCGGCGTGCGATTCTTGATCTCATTGAGATAGTTAAACGTCGGCGTTTGCAACCCGACTCTTAGATTGAATCCGGCACACCTATGATAACGAATCCACGCTTCTTCAATGCTAAATGAACCCCATTGATGGCCTGACGAGTAGCTGTTCAAGAATTCGAAATTGACGAATGTGGTCAGATTGCGATCAAGGTCCTTTTGCAGAAACAAATTGAGCTGCTGCATCGAGAAACTCTTTGCATCATCATATTCTTCTTCGCGCTGATTGTACTGCGTGTAGTTTGTTTGGAAATAGCCAAACATCTTGAGCGGAAATTCGCTAAACTGCGCAAAAACTGCAGACGATGACCCCACAACAACGAAGAAGACAAAAGCGATGCGATTTAGCCGAAACGAACGAAGGCTACTTGAACAAAACTGGCACATTCTCTTCATCGGGAACAGGTTACAAAATTTTGTCGAATTTGGCAACTCCATTTTATTGAGAGAAGACCACAAATTTCTATCGTGAAATCACCCGCCGGATCAGAAGGGACTTCGGGTCAATCGAATCTCCGTAACAATATCCACCAAGCCGATTCCATCGAAATACTCGTACGTCGTGTATTCAACATTCGTGGCTTTGGTCACAGTGCGAACAAGACCGTCGTCAGAAATATACTCAGTATGTTCGGTATTGGGGAGATTCTCCCAAAACCACGCAATTGCATAACACTCAAATGTTCCCGCCGGGACTGATTGCTCACCAATTCCCAGAACCCGCTTGTAAATCGCACCGGCCGAGCCATAGCCAAATCCATTCGTGTATTCCCACTGTAGTCCCTCACGAAGGGGATACTCGAGGCTCTTGCGCGCGAAGTCGACGTTTGGTGCTTCGGTATTCGCGTCTGCGACGGTCTTGAAGAACAAAAGGGGAGAGCCAATTGAGAGATCAGTGTAATGATAAAGCCCATCAGCCTTGTTTCCATAGTACTGATAACTTTCCGCTATAAGCGAGTCGCCTTCGCTCTGAACCTCGTGTATTATATACACTATTGTGCCGTCGTCGAGAGTATCTGAACTGCTTATGCTGAGCGTCAAATCCCACCGACGGACTGTGTCCAGTGGTACTTCTGTGATGGAATCATTATCAGGTCGGAAATTGATGATTCGTTCTTCGCCACTGTATTGCCACGAGTAACCGATTTGTAGGGGATACCTCAGATCGCCATTGCAGTTGAGAGTACAAGCATCATCTGAACATGATATTTGCAGAACTCCAAGTGCCGCTAAAATGGCGAGCTTGAGTCCCTCTGCAATGTTCCTAAGTGATTTCATCAAACTATTATAGTTGAGCAAAATCGGTTTGGACCAAAGAAAAATGCAGGAGCAGCCCTCTCTGCTCCTGCATTGCAGAAATCGGTGCTATTTAACCGGGAAGTATCCCACTTCGGTAACAACTTTCTGACCATCATCAGATAGGACAAAGTCGAGGAACTTCTTAATCTCGCCGCTTGGTTTGGTTCGAACATACCAGAAGAGGTAGCGAGAAAGGGGATAGACACCTGACTTGACATGTTCGAGGTCCGGAGCAAACGCTTCCGCTTGAGCATCTGCTTTCATTTTGCAGAATTTCACGCCTTTAGCATAGGCTGCGCCGCCGTAGCCAATGCCATTTTTGTCTTTAGCGATGGCGTTTACAATTGCGGCAGTACCCGGTAGTGTTTGCACTTGTGCAGCAAAGTCCTCGCCTTTGAGAACGACGTCCTTGAAGTAGACGTATGTTCCGGAGCTGTTCTCGCGACCATAGACGATAATCTTGGCATCGTCACCGCCCACTTCTTTCCAGTTCAAAATCTCGCCGGAGTAGATCCCTGCAAGCTGCTGCATAGTGAGTTCGGAAACTTGATTGGCTTCGTTGAAGTAGACGGTCAGTCCATCGCGTGCAACGGGAATCTCAACTCCGGTCGCATTGAATCGGGCTTTGAGACTCTGAGTTTCTTTGGGCTTTATCGGACGGGAAGCTTGGCAAATATCGGTAGTGCCGTTAATCAATGCAGCTATACCTACACCAGAGCCTCCACCGGTAACTTGAATCACTGCTTCAGGATTCTTTGCCATATATGATTCAGCCCAACGCTGGCCAAGCAAGACCATGGTGTCGGAACCCTTCACTGTGACTCGCTCTGCTGCGGTAAGTCTGCTCGCGGAAGAAACGAGACCGAAACCGCAGACAACGAATGCAAGGAAGAGCATAGGGAGCTTAGTATTAACTCTAATCATCGAAATCTCCTTTATTAATCGATTGCGAATTGGAATTGCAGTGTGAAGCGATTGTCGTCCAGATCGCCTTCATACTTGGAAAACATCGAACCATCTTCAAGTGTCTTGAAAATGTCGTACGCAGCAGTTATCCGCACGTTAGCGTCCCAAAAATAATGGAAGGCAAGAGACGTCGTACCTGTCGCATCGTTAATCAGGACGGCGCGTTTTGCCGGATCGGCTTCAGTGTAGTCGTTGTGGATGTTTGGGTCGAAGAAGTCGTAGCGCAACGCTGCCCCGAAATTCGTTCCAAGACTCTGCGACAACCACAGATACCAACCTTTGCTGGTGCCGATCATATCGACAGCAGTACGCTGATAGTCTTCGCCGTAGAAGAACTCGCCGCGCAAGGCAGTACCTCCGATTGCAAGGATGTCGAAGTACGCTTGAGCATCGATTCCGTAACGAATTTTGTCGGTGTTGACCGCAAGTCCTGCCGCTTTCGCTGCCACTGGGGGAGTGGTCGTAACCTCACCCGCATCAATTGCACCATTGCCGTTCGAGTCAAACCACTTCGACGAGCCTGGGACTGCCGCTACCGGAGCGCTTCCCGGAGTATAGGTTTCGCCCCAATATCCGGAGATACCGGCGTCAATCATTCCAAACGAAGTTTTCACTCGTCCGATGAAGTCCTTTTGCTTTGTTGGGTCAAACCAGGTGAACGTGCTGTTTTCGATTCCGTATCCTTGCACGAATCCGAGGTTCGCACTGATGATGCGTGGCGCAGTCCAGGTCAAGTTGATTCCGCGATCACGTTCCCCACGAAACAGCCGATTCTCTGCCAGCGAGCGTTCTGGAAAATCGCGCTTTGACGATGAGTATTCGATTTCGTACCCAAATGGGTAGTTAAACTGTCCGGCTGTAAGTTTGAAATTATGTTCCCGATGTGTCTTGTTAAGCTCAAGATACGCTTCTTTCATCGAGATCGTATTTTTTGAGGCATCAAAGTAGATTACATACTTGCTTGATACGTTTGGTTCGAAAGTGAACTTGATGCGACCGCGACGAATGTAATAGTTGTTCGCGTTCAGGTTCTTTGTCGCGTCGTATCCTCCGGCAACTCCGGACTTGGAGGTGTCATTGTACTCGTAGCGAGCCTGCAGATAACCGCTCACCTTGAGTCGTTTCAAAAGTGCTATTTCTGTCGACATGATTGCCATGTTTTCATTGATTCCATCGACTTGATCTTTCATCTCGGCTTGTGCGGCACGAAGACTATCTTCGACGGTGTCTCCCCACGAGACCTGGCTAAATACCACAATAAATGCGGCAATTAGCGGAAATGCCATTCGCAGCATACTGCTCCTTCTACTGTGTGAATGTTTGTTTAGATGTTTCATACTACGCCTTCGCGCCAATGAATATTAGATGCGAGTTTAGCGATAGTGTGTTCAACGTTAAATTTGTGTTAGGAAGGCCTACTGGACTGGTCTGAATTCGGTAGATAGCCGGGAAAACAAACTCGTATCTAACCTCAAAAACTAACGTATATTACATCTCGTATGAAGTGTCTAGACTGTGGCGAACCAATGGTCGCTCTCGAATTCGCCGATTTTGAGGTCGATACTTGCCTTGACTGCGGCGGAATCTGGCTCGATTCTGGTGAATTGGAGATGATTCTCGGGCAAGACGTACCAATAAGAGTAGTCGCTGACTCAGGCGATGTCAGTGTTTCCAAGCGAAAGTGCCCAGTCTGCAACAAGAAAATGAGTGCCTATGCCACCCGAAGTCCAAGGGCCACGGAAATCGACGTATGCACTACTGAACATGGTATTTGGTTCGATCGCGGCGAACTGTCGACGATAGCGGAATCTCTGCAGGAGCCCCTAAGGTCGACGGTCTTGGACCAAATGCGTGCTATCTTCACAAAAGAGTTTTGACCAAGATTGGTCTAAAACTGAAAGGACGGACTAAGTGATAGTTTTTCTGGTACTGCTAATTCTGATTGTCGTAGTTGCGGCTTGGTTGATCGGGCTGTATAACGGTCTTGTTGGCTTGCGAAATGCCGTCAAAAATGCGTGGTCGCAAATCGATGTTCAACTCAAGCGCCGCCACGATTTGATTCCCAACCTCGTTGAGACTGCAAAAGGATACGTCAAACACGAGCGCGAGACGCTGGAAAACATCACCAACGCACGCAGTCGCGCAATGGGAGCTGATACCGTCGGTGAAAAAGCAAAAGCTGAAAGTGCGCTTAGCGGCGCAATCAGCAAATTCATGCTCGTCGTGGAGAACTATCCTGACCTCAAAGCGAATCAGAATTTCCTCGCATTACAAGAGGAGCTGACCTCAACAGAGAATAAGATCGCGTTCAGTCGTCAGGCGTACAACGACCAAGTCATGCTCTATAACAATAAGATTCAGATGTTTCCCTCCAATATCGTCGCAGGCATGTTCAATTTTCAAGCGAGCGAGTTCTTTGAGATTGAAAACGAATCAGAGCGGCAGGCGCCAAAGGTCGACTTTTCGTAAGTACCGAATGGGAGCTTTTTTGCGATCATACTCGCTGAGTTCTCCGGTATAAGATGATTCAGACGCCATGTGGGAGCTGATTCAACAAAACAAGCGACGGTCAATTGTGCTCTTCGTCATGATGGGCGCGATTCTGCTTTTGCTTGGCTATCTAATCGGTGCTGCTTTTGCACCGCCTGACGGTGGGTTGTTTGGCCTAGTGCTGGCGATTGTCGTCTGGGGTGTCATGTCAATGATCAGCTACTTCAGCGGCGATTCAATCATGCTCAATATGGCCGGAGCTAAAGAGGTCACCCGCGAAGTCCATCCACAGCTCTACAATGTCATCGAAGAAATGAAAATCGCCGGCAGCCTGCCCAGAGTTCCCAAAGTCTACATCATTGAGACATCCGCCCCCAACGCGTTTGCTACCGGCCGCAAGGCTGAGAATGCTTCCATAGCTGTAACGACCGGATTGCTCGAAAAAATGAACCGTGACGAGTTGCAGGGAGTTGTCGCTCACGAAACTGGCCATATCCTCAATCGCGACATTCTCTTCATCACGTTCGCCGGAGTCATGCTAGGCACTATCGTGATTCTGTCTGACATGTTTCTGCGCGGGATGCGTTTTGGTGGTTCAAGACGATTGGGTTCAAGTCGTTCAAAAAACGGCGGTCAAGGGGCTGCCGTGTTGCTGGTAGTCGCGTTGGTCTTTGCAATTCTTGCGCCGATAATGGCACAGCTCTTGTACTTCGCCGTTTCGCGTCGCCGTGAGTATCTTGCAGATGCCACCGCTGTGCGCTTGACGCGTTATCCCGAAGGATTGGCCTCCGCTCTTGAGAAGATCTCAGCTTCGACTGACGATATGCCTCGGATGAACAAAGCTATCGCACCACTCTTCATCGCGAATCCGATCAAGGCGGCTGGTGCGAGAATGTCCAATTTGACAAGCACACATCCGCCAATTACAGAACGGATCGCGATTCTCCGTTCGATCGCCGGCGGCGTAGGGTACCTGAATTATCAGCAAGCCTATTCCAAAATCAAGAGTACCCGAGAGCAGGTCTTACCAAAGTCGGCGCTTGAGGAAAAGGACGTTCCAACCGCCCGTTCCGCGAGCCCCGAGGTTGTTACTGGAACAGTCACATCGTCACCGAAGCGCGGCATCAATGACTTGATACGAGCAGTAAATGGTTTTGCATTCCTCACTTGCACATGTGGACTGAAGATTAAGATACCGCCGGATTTCGGAAAAGACTCCGTAACTTGCCCGCGCTGTAATCAGCTCAACAAGATTCCAGTAGCAGAACTTGCAGCAAGCGTCGCAGTCTTGGAGGGGATCGGTGCGAAGGGAGTTGAGGAGGAAATCAAGTCCGAGTCGACTTACAAGCGGCAATCCCAAAGCTGGGAGTCATTCAAGTGTGCTTGTGGTCGTACAATACAACTTTAGCCAGCCTTTACCGCTGACAGGGTCAATTGTTCAAACTGCGGGACCGTCACTCGAATCACCTGACAGCCTGCTTTGACTTGAAACCAAAAAACATCAGAACCACCGCAGAACCAAAACTCAGAAACAGCCAAATGCCCGCTTGGGCATAAGCATTCCACGGCACTGCTGAAACAATGTAAGAGTTTCGCGGATCGACCGGATCGTAGTGCACGTCAACACGCGTTCCAACCGGATAATCTGCGATCAAGGTTTCTGCCTCGTTGAGTCGTTTCGACTTGTTGCCAAATGCCGGAGTTCCCAAGTCACTGGTCCCAAGATGTGGATTCGAATTCAGATCATAGGAATAGACGACATAGGGGACAATCGCCTTCTCACCAACAATGCGAGACTCTATAACTGTTCCAGTCACCGTTGGCCAATCGCGCATTGCCCGAAGTTGGCTTAAGTGCGCGGCCGAGAAGTATCCTATTGTTGTGCTGCAAGCGAAGAGCGCAAAGAGCAAAACGACCAATCTCTTGCGCAAAGTGTTCTTTCGCACAATAGAGAAGACTACTCGCAAGAGCATAGCTACAATCAAGATTACGATGAAGGAATAGTACAGCGTCATAGTTCAATTCCTATACGACTCATGCCACAGTCATAGTAGCCTAATTAATTGACATTTTAGGTCAATTCTGTATTATGCGCACGAGAAGAATGCAGAATGTTTAAGAAGATACTGATCGCAAATCGCGGCGAAATCGCCATTCGGATACTAAGAGCCTGCCGTCTATTGGACATCAAAACGGTTGCTGTTTTTTCGGATGCTGATTGTGGCGCCCTCCATGTTCGCTTCGCAGACGAAGCCTACAACATTGGTCCCTCTCCGGCCTCGCAAAGTTATCTTGTAATGGAGAAATTGATTGAAGTTGCAAAGAAGTCGGGAGCTGAAGCAATCCACCCAGGTTACGGATTCCTGGCAGAGAACTGGCAGTTCGCCAAACTTGTCCAAGACAGCGGGCTGACCTTTATCGGACCGAACTACGAATCAATTCGAATACTCGGCGACAAACTCGAAGCCCGCAAACTTGCTGAACAGAACGGTGTACCGACCGTTCCCGGCGGCCCGGTCAATGCATCCAAACTGTCACTCGCCAACAAATTGGCGGACCGTTGTGGTTATCCGGTGCTTGTCAAAGCCGTAGCCGGTGGCGGCGGCAAAGGGATGCGTATAGTGAATGCCCCTGATGATCTTGAGAAAGCGCTGATAGCAGCCGGAAACGAAGCACGATCGGCATTCGGCGATGACCGTGTGTTTATCGAAAAATGCATCATCCGCCCCCGCCATATCGAGATTCAAGTTGTTTGCGATTCGTATGGCAATGCAATCTATCTCGGTGAGAGGGAATGTTCGATCCAGCGCCGTCATCAGAAGCTTATTGAAGAAGCACCATCATCATTTGTTGATCCTGAACTGCGCGCTCGGATGGGTGAAACTGCTTTGAAGGCTGTCAAAGCAGCCAACTACTCAAACATTGGCACAGTCGAGTTTCTCGTCGACAAAGATAAGAACTTCTACTTCCTCGAAGTCAATACCCGGCTTCAAGTCGAACATCCGGTGACCGAGCTGGTGTTTGGAATCGACCTCGTCGACGAACAAATCAAGATCGCCGCTGGCGAAGAACTCTCAATCAAGCAAAGCGATGTTTCTATGTCGGGGCACTCGATCGAGTGTCGCATTTGCGCAGAAGATGCCGTCAACGGGTTCATCCCGAGCACCGGCAAGATTGTTAGCTATCGTCAACCATCGGGACCCGGTGTTCGCGTGGATTCAGGTATTCGGGACGGTTCAGAAGTAACACCATACTACGATTCGCTGATAGCAAAGCTGATTACTTACGGGTCAGATCGGACCGAGGCAATCAAGCGCATGCGCCAGGCACTGGCTGAATATCGCATTGCCGGTGTTGTAACCAATTTGGGATTTCACGAAACGATCATGGCGATGCGGGCATTTGTCGATGGCGACCTTTCCACCGCATTCATCAATGATAACTTTCCAAACGGAATCTCAAATGCTGAGCCTGATGAAGAACTGTCCCGCGCCGCTGCCGTTGCGGCCGCGCTTCACTATTACCGCGAATCACAGCGGGTCCGGACGGCGGCACCGTGCGCGACTGCAAGCTCAAGATAACAGACAGCATCTCGAGTCGAAAATCTCCGAAAGGGCTTAGGGGGCAATCAGTGAAGTATGTAGTAACAATCGACGCAAAAGAATTCGAAGTGGATATCCAAGATGCCGGTGATGAGTTGTCGGTTGCAGTTGATGGAAAGTCACTCGCTACCAGCATCGAAAGCGGGGCAAACAACCACCAATTCTTGATGCTGCTTGACGCGAAATCTTACGACACCGAAGTTTTCAAGAGTGACGATGGTGTCGCGGTCTTCTTGCACGGACGCGAATTCGATTGCACGGTAGAAGACCAACGTCTCGTCGCGATTCGTAAGGCGGCCGGAATCAAGCTGGAAACAGGAAGAAAAGAGCTATATGCACCGATGCCTGGCTTAGTAATGCGGATTCTTAAATCGGCTGGTGACAAAGTCAAGAAGGGTGAACCATTGCTCGTCGTTGAAGCGATGAAGATGGAAAATGAGTTGAAGTCTCCGACTGACGGTGTCATTCGGGAAGTCCATGCCGTTGTCGGCAAGCCGATTGACAAAGGAGCAGTGCTTGTCTCTTTCGAAGGTTAACCGCCGATCATTGATAGCGTTTAGCGAATGAAAAAGAAAACTCACAATCAAGCAGACTTGGCAAGTTTCAATTACGAAACCAAACTTGGGAATCCGGGTGAGTTCCCATTTACTCGCGGCATCTACCCCGCCATGTACACCGACCGACTCTGGACAATGAGGCAGTACGCGGGTTATGCAACTGCAAGGGAATCCAACGAACGCTATCGATATTTGTTGTCGCAAGGCCAAACCGGACTATCGGTTGCATTCGACCTGCCGACTCAAATCGGCTATGACTCTGACGATCCAATGGCAGCTGGTGAAGTTGGCAAGACCGGAGTTGCGATTGACACACTCGCGGATTTTGAGACACTCTTCGAAGGTATTCCACTTGACAAAGTCTCGACATCGATGACCATAAACGCCACTGCGGCAATATTGCTTTGCATGTATATCGCCGTAGCACGGAAACAGAATGTTACCGCTGACAAGATAACCGGCACCGTCCAGAACGACATACTCAAGGAGTTTATTGCACGAGGAACTTACATTTATCCGCCCAAGCCCTCGATGCGACTCATTACTGATATTTTTGCGTATGCCAAATCAAGTCTACCTCGATATAATACCATTTCAATTTCGGGGTATCACATCCGAGAAGCAGGCGCAACCGCCGTGCAGGAAATCGCCTTCACCATAGCAAACGGTATCGAGTATGTTACTCACGCACTTAACGCTGGCCTGAAAGTCGATGACTTTGCGCCGCAGTTGTCGTTCTTTTTCTGCGCTCAACAGAACTTGCTGGAAGAAGTCGCTAAGTTCCGCGCCGGGCGCCGCATTTGGGCGACTATAATGAAGGGCCGATTTGGCGCTCGTGATCCTAAGTCGATGATGCTTCGCTTTCATACACAGACGGCGGGGGTGTCGCTTACTGCACAACAACCGGAAGTCAATACAGTGAGAACCACATTGGAGGCATTGGCCGCCGTACTCGGAGGTACTCAATCTCTTCATACTAATGCTCACGACGAGGCGCTCGCCTTGCCAACAGCATCTTCCGCGCAGTTGGCGCTTCGCATTCAGCAAGTTCTCGGCTACGAAACGGGAATGAACGACACCGTCGATCCGTTGGCGGGGAGCTATTATGTTGAGTCGCTAACTGATAGTATCGAAGCTGAAGTGAATAAATACCTTTCCAAGATCGACACTATTGGCGGTTCGATGCGGGCGATTGAAGATGGGTTCTTCCAATCCGAAATTCAAAAGTCGGCATATGAATTCCAGTTGCAGGTTGAGTCAAAGGAACGAATCATCGTTGGAGTCAACCAGTTCAAATCAGAGACAGCTTCAACTCCGTCGTTGCAAAAGGTAAGTGAGCAATCTCGGGATGAGCAGGTAACTCGCCTCAAGCGAATTCGGGCTGAGCGCGACAATGCAGCAGTGACAAGACACCTCGCGCGGCTGAAGTCCGCAGCAGGCACAGATGAAAATCTGATCCCGATTATATTAGATTGTGTGGAATCTTACTCAAGTGTCGGTGAGATCTCTGATGTTCTGCGTGGCGTCTGGGGCGAGTACCGGGAGAGCATCGTAATATGACGCATCGAATTAACCACATCGCAATAGCCGTTAAGGACATCGAGCAATCGCGCTCGCTTTTCGGACTGGTCAGTAAAGCCGCAATTTCGGAAGTCATCGAAGTTCCCGATCAAAAGGTGAAAGTCTGCTTCGTCGAAACCGGTGAAACCAAGATCGAGCTGGTTCAGCCGACGGAAGGGAATGTTGGAGTCGCCAAGTTTCTCAAGAATCGGGGCGAGGGAATCCACCATATTTGCCTTGGAGTAGAAAACATTGAAGTCGAACTGGCGGCATACAAAGAAAAGGGAATTCGGCTAATCGATGAGACCCCTCGAATTGGAGCGGAAGGGCATCGGGTGGCTTTCGTCCACCCACAATCAACTAACGGCGTCCTGATTGAGCTCGAAGAGCTCGAATCTCACAATCAATCTTAATGTTGGTTCTGGGCCGGTGCGTGCGAGCTCTTAGCTAGCCGCAATGCCAAGACAAGTGCAGCCGCAAAGAATGCTGCCTGCAAGAACAGATTACACGCGATTGTCACAACCCCTGTAATACTCAAAATACGGCAATCCTTACCGAGCCACGTTGAACAAATTGCGAGTAACGTCAATACGAAAAGTGAAGTCGCTGTGGCGCGCAATCTGAATATCTTTGTCAGCGCGTACCCGCAAAGTCCTCCAATCCCGAAGGACAATAACATATCAATCGAACCGAAATGCTCTTCCATGGATTCCTCCCGTTTAATCTTGTGATGTGACAATCAACAAAATGTTAATCGACAGTGTTGTCAAGAATCTTTATTCGTAACGTGTTAGTTAGTAATTGGTTACAAGATTCCATGAAGGCGATAAAAATTCTTGACTTTGTGAAAAATCTCTCTACCTTTGCCGGACATTTGGAGAGGTATTGTTGAGTAATTTTGAAGTATATTTTCCACTAGCGATCCAAATATTCATCGCTGTTTGCATCGGACTCGCTATGTTCTTTGGTTCGTCTCTCTTTGGTAAGAAGACGTACAGCCGCGTTAAAGAACAAGCGTACGAATGCGGCATCGAGCCCGAAACCGATAGCCGCCAACGTTTTCCCGTTAAGTTCTACATGGTGGCGATCCTTTTTATAATCTTTGATCTCGAAACAGTGTTCCTTTTCCCCTGGGCAGTGAACTACAAACAGCTCGGCATGTTCGGATTTGTAGAGATGGGCGTTTTCATCCTGATTCTGCTTGTGGGCTACGTATACATCGTGAAGAAAGGAGCACTCAAGTGGGATTAGAAGAAAAAATTCCTGACGGGATCATCCTCACGACTGCTGAGAAGATAATAAATTGGGGTCGCACAAAATCAATGTGGCCTTTTGGATTTGGTTTGGCCTGTTGCGCTATCGAAATGATCTCAACAGTGAGTCCCAAATACGATTTGTCGCGCTTTGGAATGGAAGTTATGCGCGCCTCACCAAGGCAAGCAGATTTGATGATCGTCGCCGGTAGAGTGTCAAACAAAATGGCTCCGGTGGTGAAGCGTCTGTATGAACAGATGCCGAATCCGAAGTGGGTTATTTCAATGGGTGCATGTGCGTCGTGCGGCGGCGTGTTTAACAACTATGCAATCTTGCAGGGTGTTGATAAGATTATTCCGGTAGATATTTATGTTCCCGGTTGTCCGCCTCGCCCAGAGCAATTGATAGATGGTATCGTGAAGTTGCACGAGTTAGTAAAGCAGTCGAAGTTGAAGGAAGACTCAAGAAAGACCGCATAGTCGAATTGACATTTGATGGATATCAATACCAAAGAAAAAGTCAGCGCTAAGTTTGGCGGCAAAATTATCGAGGCATCGACGCAATTCGATGAACTCAGTTTCGTTGTCGACAAGTCCGACTTGCATGATGTCGTCCGATTCCTCCGCGACGAGCCTGGCCTCAAATATCGGCACCTATCTGACATAACGGCTACAGATTGGCTCGATAGGGCCAAGCGCTTTGAGATCGTATATCATCTCTACTCATTCGATCTGCGTGATTATGTGCGCATCAAAGTCCGTGTGGGTGAAGATGAGCCCGTCCCGACAATGTGCAGCGATTGGAAAACTGCCAATTGGCTGGAGCGCGAAGTGTTTGACATGTTTGGAGTGAGCTTCTCGGAACACCCGGACATGCGCAGAATTCTTATGTGGGACGAATTTGAGGGTCACCCGCTACGTAAAGACTATCCGCTTACATATGAAATGCCGCAGTTTACCTTTAATAAGGATGAACCGCCGGAGGTCATCAAGTAGTGCAAACGAAGACGATGACCATCAACATGGGACCGCAGCATCCAGCAACCCATGGAGTTCTGCGCGTAATTCTCGAGATTGACGGCGAGACAGTTATCCGCTGCCAGCCTGAGGTCGGTTACCTTCATACAGGCATTGAGAAAACCGCCGAAGCAAAGCTCTATTACAAAGCTCTGCCTATGACTGACCGTATGGATTATCTCGCGCCAATGTCGAACAATCTCGGCTATTGCCTCGGTGTTGAGAAATTCCTCGGTGTTGAAATTCCCGAAAAAGCGCAGTGGGTGAGAGTACTCCTTGCTGAAGTCACACGCATCAACTCGCACCTTGTCTGGCTCGGAACGCACGCCCTTGATATCGGCGCCCTTAGTATGGTGCTCTATGCCTTCCGTGAACGCGAAGATGTCTTGAGCATCTATGAAGCGGTCTCCGGCCAAAGAATGATGTCGACTTACTTCCGTATCGGCGGTCTGGCAGAGGATCTACCCGAGAACTTTGACCAATTGGTACGGACTCTTCTTAAGAACATCACAGTTCGCTTGCAGGAGTACGAAAACATCCTAACCAACAACCGAATCTGGCGCAACCGAACTATCGGCGTTGGCAAACTCACTGCCGAAGACGCAATCGATGCTGGAGTAACCGGGCCATTACTGCGTGCTTCCGGCGTCAACTATGATTTGCGCAAAGCACGTCCGTACTCGGGTTATGAGAAGTTTGATTTTGATGTCCCAACCTCGAACCGCTGCGATTGCTTCGGACGCTATGAGGTCCGTATGGAAGAGATGCGCCAAAGCTTGCGCATAATCCAACAAGCAATCGACGGAATTCCGCAAGGTCGGTTCCGTGCTCGTGCTCCCGGAATTGTCCTTCCAACAAAGGAAGAGACACTCTATTCGATGGAAGCGTTGATCTACCACTTTAAGTTAATCACCGAAGGCTTTAGCCCGCCGGTAGGGGAAGTGTATCAAACCATAGAGTCTCCTAAAGGTGAACTCGGATTCTACTTCGTTTCCGACGGAAGCCCGAAACCATACAGAATGCGCGTACGTCCTCCGAGTTTTGTAAACATTGCGGCGTTGCCCAAGTTGGTTGTTGGCGGTTTGCTTGCTGACGTTATCGCTTGTATTGGTTCTATTGATATCGTGCTTGGTGAGGTGGACAGATGATTTTGTCTAATGATACAAAATCGAAAATCGCTGAATACTCAAAGAAATATCCGAAAGTAAAATCGGCAATTCTGCCTGCGCTTCACTATGCCTATGAAGAGCAAGGGTATCTCGATGACCCGATGTATGAAGAGATCGCTCAAGTCCTCGGCGTCAAGTTTATCGAGGTCGCCGAAGCCGCTTCGTTCTATACAATGTTTCCGAAGCAAAAGCGCGGCAAGTACTACATTCAAGTCTGCCGCAATATCTCGTGCGCACTTATGGGCTCGCACCACTTGACTCAGTATCTCCTGGAGAAATTCGGAATCAAGCTCGGAGAGACAACGAAGGACAATCTCTTCACTGTAGTCGAAGTCGAATGTCTCGGCAGCTGTTGCACGGCACCGATGATGCAGGTCAATGACAAGTACTACGAAAACCTGACTCAAGCCAAGATCGATCAGTTGATTGACGAATGGCGGGCGGCAAAGTAAAGACTATGCAGAAGCACGTTCTCTTTGAGCACATAACCGACCCGCAGTTACACAATATCGACCGGGCTATTGAACTTGGCGCCTACAAGGCTTGGGAAAAAGTCCTAAAGAGCATGAAGCGTGAAGAGGTCGTCCAGGTTGTCAAAGATTCCGGCCTTCGCGGTCGCGGCGGCGCAGGATTCCCGACTGGACTCAAATGGAGCTTCGTTCCTGTCGCATCGCCTAAACCGAAATACCTGTGCTGTAACGCCGACGAATCAGAACCCGGCACCTGCAAAGATCGTGTATTGATGGAGTGCGATCCTCATAGCGTCATCGAAGGTGTTATGATCGCGGCTTTCGCAATCGACTGCCATACATCATTCTTCTATATAAGAGGCGAGTACGATCTTTCGATGCGCCGAATTGAGAAGGCAATTGATGAAGCCTATAAAAAGGGCTTCCTTGGCAAGAATATTCTCGGCACCGACTACGACTTAGAGATGATTCTCCATCGTGGTGGTGGTGCCTACATTTGCGGAGAGGAAACCGCATTGTTGTCTTCGCTCGAAGGCGAAAAGGGACTCTCGCGCATTAAGCCGCCATTCCCGGCGGTATCGGGACTGTATGCTTGCCCGACCGTAGTTAATAATGTAGAAACGGTTGCCAATCTACCGCGAATCGTCATGAACGGCGGACAGTGGTATGCTTCGATGGGTACCGAAAAGTCCAAGGGCACACGTATCTTCTCAGTCTCTGGTCATGTAAAGAAACCCGGCAACTACGAACTCGAACTGGGCACGCCATTGCGCACGCTGATTTATGATTATGCTGGCGGAATGCTCGATGACAAGAAACTCAAGTGCGTGATTCCGGGTGGTTCATCCGTTCCAGTCCTAATGCCTGACCAACTTGACACTCCATTGGATTTTGAATCTGTACAAGCGGCTGGATCAATGTTGGGTTCCGGAGCTGTCATTGTCATGAACGAAGACACCTGCATGGTCTGGGTTGCTGAGATTTTGGCACATTTTTATATGCATGAATCGTGTGGCAAATGCACTCCTTGCCGACAGGGAACAGGCTGGTTGTATGAGATCCTTCATCGCATCGAGCACGGACTCGGCAAGAAAGAAGACCTTGATACACTTCTGGATCTGGCAAAGAACATTGAAGGCAACACGATCTGCGCACTTGGTGACGCCGCTGCAACGCCGGTGATTTCGACAATCAAGCAATTCCGTAATGAGTATGAATATCACATCGAGCACAAGAAGTGCCTGGTTAAGTCAGATTTTAGGTTGAGATAATGGGTGATTTTAACATAACAGTAAACGGAACGGTGGTTCCCGCGGTCAAAGGACAAACGGTGCTTCAGGCCGCCTTGGCCGCCGGTATCGATATTCCTGTGTTCTGCTGGCATCCCCAATTGGTTCCGGTCGGAGCCTGTCGTATTTGCCTGGTTGAAATCGAGAAATTCCCCAAGTTGCAGGTGGCCTGCGCGACTCCAGCCGCCGACGGCATGGTCGTATTGACTGAATCGCCAAAGGTCGTGAAAGCCCGTCAGGGCGTCCTTGAGTTCATCTTGGCTCATCATCCGCTGGATTGTCCCACGTGCGACAAGGGCGGAGAATGCGATCTCCAGAATGTGACGTTCAAGTACGGCTTGGACTATAGTCGACTACAGGAACCGAAGCACCGCACTATCGTTGACGAAAAATCAACCTTTGATGACCTTCAGATTGGCCCGGAAATCATCCGAAATCAGAATCGCTGTATTCACTGCTATCGTTGCACGCGAATCGTTGATGAGGCTTGTTTCGAGGATGATCTCGGCGCATACCAACGCGGATATCACACTGAGATTCTTCCTCCGCCAAATCGCGAGATACGCAACCTCTACTCTGGCAATGTCGTCGAATATTGCCCGGTCGGTGCGTTAACAAACGACGACTGGCGCTACAAGGTCCGCGTATGGCTAACCAGGCAGGCGAAGACCGTCTGCACACACTGTCCTGACGGTTGTAACCTGACCCATTGGACATTCCACAACAAGATTTTCCGAGCTACGTCCAGACCGAATGAAAGCATCGATCGCGGATTTATTTGTGATATCGGACGCTATGGCTACCAATATGTCAGCAGCAGCGACCGGTTGAAACAGCCGATGATCAAGAAGAACGGCGAGCTTGTAGAGTCGACATGGGAAGAAGCACTTAGTCTGATAAAGACTCAGGTCAGTGAACTCAAATCCAAACTCTCTGGAAATGCATTCTTTGGATTGATTGGCGAAACGTCCACTAATGAAGAAATCTACTCATTCCAAAGATTGTTACGCCGCGTCATTGGCACAAACCATATCGATAGCCGCATTAACCGCAAGCGTCGGCTTTCCTTTGGTGAGGAAGTGACTGAGCGGGGAGTCGCTTCAGATCAAGTTGGCTTTAAGGACATCGACGCCGCTGACACTTTCGTCATTTATGCCAGCGACCTGCATTCAGAGAATCCGATAACCGCCCTTCGCGTGAAGCGCGGTGTTCGTTACCGTGACGCGAAAGTAATCATCATCAACTCGCGCCTGACCCATATGGGTGCGCGCACTGGTGCCGCAAATTTGGTGCACAAACCTGGCACTGGCGTCGCGGCTCTGACCGGAATTGTCGATGCCGCTCTAAGTTCTGCGCGATTCGACAAGGCGACCTCAGGATTAACTGATCAGAATGTCAGTGAGTTCAAGCAGAGCCATCCTGATATCCTGCTTGCGAAGGCCGCTTCGGTATCGGGAATCAGCGAGGCAGCACTCAGCGATGTTGCCGAGACACTCCTGAAATCGAGCAATGTAGTAATATTGTGCGGGTCAGATTTTAACAGATACCCATTCCGCGACGAAGAGCTGCTCGCACTTGACAATCTCAAGCGTATCTGCAAGGCGGCAAAGATTGCCATACTTCCGGAAAACAGTAATTCCGTCGGAGCAGAGCTTTTTGGAGCTTACCCGAGTCACTATCCGGGATGGAAAGGAATCTCTTCGAAATCCAAATTTGAAGACCTATGGCGCGGACCGATTCCAGATTTCACTGGAAAAGACATGATCGGAATTCTCGAAGCCATCAATGACGATGAAATTGAATGCGGTTTCATATACAATGCCGATCCGGTACGAGTATTCCCTGATGGAAATTATGCCGATGCGGTCTTGGAAAAGCTCAAATTGCTTGTCGTAATCGATAGCTTCATGACCGACACCGCAAGACTCGCCGATGTGATTCTGCCGCTGTCGACGTTTGCCGAGACTGAAGGAACACGTACCAACTGGGAAGGGCGCATTCAGTATTCGCAGTCCACCGTCAAGCCAATGTTTGGCTCGAAACCTGGTTGCGAAGTATTGGAAATGCTCGCGGAGCGACTTGGTGGAAGTTTTGGTCAGTCACGACCAGTTGAAGTGTATCGTGAACTCAATAAAGCGCTTGGCGATTCCTTGCCGGCCAGGTATGAGATGTTTGGTGCCGAAGGCGCAATTGTCTCACGCCCAACTCAACAAGCAAAGCCAGGACTCAATCGTGTGGCATTCAATGCAATGCCCAGCAATAGCGAGTACCCATTCTTCCTTGTTGTCGGCAACGCCGATCACCACCGTGGAATTGATACCGAGCGCAATCCGAGTCTTCTGAAATTCACCGGCGAACCATTTGTTGGAATAAGCGAAACTGATGCTAAGGGACTCATGATTTCCGATGGCGACCTCGTCAGAGTTGAATCCAAGTCCGGCAAAGTTGTTGCCAATGCGCGAGTCCTGCTGGAGCTTTCGAGCAAGGTAGTTTTCTTGCCGGAGAACTTCCGTGAATTGCGCCCTAATCTATTGATGGGGCTGAAGGAAAAGTTTGATCACGTCAAAGTGACGAAGATGTAAGATGTTAGAATTTGCTGTCATAACCGGTGTCAAGGCCTTCATGGTGCTTAACGTGCTGTTGCTGACGTGCGCTTGGACAACCTATCTCGAACGCCGTTTTCTTGCGCGTATGCAGTCACGCATCGGGCCTAACACTGCCGGATATAGGGGCCTTCTTACGCCGATCGCCGATTTGATAAAGCTTCTCTTCAAGGAAGACTTCATTCCGGCGGCTGCCCATAAGCCACTGTATCTACTAGCCCCATTGATGGCATTCATTCCTGCGATGTTGCCGTTGGCAGTGATTCCTTTTGGCAGTAGTATCACCTTGTTTGGCCGCGAGATCAATCTGGTTGTTTCCGACTTCAACCTTGGACTCCTATTCATCCTCGCGATGACGTCACTTGGGATTTATGGAATTATCATGGCTGGCTGGTCGCCAAACAGCAAGTTCTCTCTGCTTGGCGGACTCCGCTCGTCAGCACAGATGATCTCTTACGAGATTGGCCTCGGCATGTCATTCATCGGCGTAATTATGCTAGCGGGTACTCTCAACATGGTCGAAATTGTCGAACAGCAAAGTTCGATTCTTGACTGGTACATCATCAAACAGCCTGTTGGTTTTGTTCTATACTTGATCTGTGCATTTGCCGAAACCAATCGCTCGCCCTTTGACCTTCCCGAAGCCGAATCTGAGCTTGTCGGTGGTTACCACACCGAATACTCCTCAATGCGCTTCGGTTTGTTCTTCGTCGGAGAATACGCAAACATGGTCACCGTCGCAGCAGTCGCAACCACGGTCTTCCTTGGTGGATGGCAGGGTCCATTTCTCCCGCCGGTACTCTGGTTTGTAATCAAGTGTTTTGCATTCATGTTTTTCTATATATGGGTTCGTGGATCGTTGCCGCGCTTCCGTTATGACCAGCTTATGAAATTCGGCTGGTTTGTCTTGATCCCGATTGCGCTTGCTAACATCCTGATCACCGCGTTAGTTGTCCTGCTTTAGGAGGTAGACGATGTTTCGCATTATAAAGGAAGTCTTCATCGCCATACCAAAGGGAATGTTTGTCGTTTTCAAGCAGATGTTCCATAAGCCTGTCACTGTAGACTATCCATTTGTCAAACCGCCGATGGCGCCGCGCTATCGGGGACTGCATTTTCTCGAACGTTATGATGATGGCAGCGAACGCTGCGTCTGTTGCGGTCTTTGCGCCGCGTCGTGTCCCGCTGACGCGATCTATATGGAACCGGCAGAAACTGAACGCGGAGAGCGCTATGCCAAGATTTATGAAATCAACGAACTCCGCTGCATTTTCTGCGGGTTCTGTGAAGAAGCTTGTCCTGAAGAGGCTATCTTCCTTGGCAAAGAATACGAATTCGCGTCCGATCACCGCGACAACTTTATCTATACCAAAGACGACTTGCTGGTTAAATGGCCAAGAACCCAGCCGTCGGAGGTCAAGTTCTTGCGACCAATGCGCCGCGTAGCATGGCAGCAATCTGAGGAAGGCAGACCACAGCACTAAGAATGGAACTGGCAATTTTCTTAATGGCGTCAGCGCTGTCGATTGCAGCCTCAATTCTGGTAATCATCCAGCGCAATCCCATTGCTTCGGTGATGTATCTTCTCACCTCATTTGTGTCGCAGGTGATATTGTTCATCATGTTAAATGCCGCCTTCCTGGCGATGCTCCAGATCATTGTCTATGCCGGAGCGATTCTTGTTCTGTTCCTATTCGTGATCATGCTGCTCAACTTGAGACGTGAAGATTTTGGAAAAGACATCAAGCTTCGTTTCAAACCGCTGGCAATTGCGTTCGCCGTAGTGTTGTTGTTTGAAACTACAGTAGCAATCTCTTCATCGCGAATGCTCGATAGAGTACAGGCGCAAGTTGGACCCGACTTTGGTTCGGTTCAGGCCGTCGGAATGTCATTGTTTACGAAGTATCTTTATCCGTTCGAGTTAACCTCAATTCTATTGATAGTTGCTGTACTCGGCGCTGTCGTGATGGCGAAGAAGAGGCTATAAGATGATTCCACTTGAATGGTTCTTAATAGTAGCCGGCGTGATTTTTGTCATCGGTATGATCGGCGTGATCATCGCGCGAAATGTAATGATCATCTTCATGTCGGTCGAGTTGATGCTAAATGCCGCGAATCTGGCAATGGTCGCCTTCTCGCGCGAGATGGGTATCTTGGACGGGCATGTAATGGTGTTTGTGATCATGACCGTTGCGGCCGCGGAAGCCGCTGTCGGGCTTGCAATCATCATTGCACTATTTCGCAATCGTGACACAGCCAACATCGATGAAGTGAATATTCTGAAGTGGTAGATGAGGTAGTGAGGGAATGAATCTAATTTGGCTAATTCCGATGATGCCATTGATCGGCTTCCTGATCAATGGACTCTTCGGCAGCAAGCTCTCCAAGCCGATCGTAAATGCTGTCGCATGCGGCTCGGTATTGGCAGCATTCCTCCTTTCCGTTAATTCTGTCATTCAGCTTGTCGGACTTCCGGTCGAAAGCCGCAGCTTCGAGCTCATTCTCTATTCTTGGATTCCTTCAGGCAGTTTCAATGCCGATATCGGATTTCTCCTTGACCCGCTTTCGTCAATAATGATTCTCGTCGTCAGCGGCGTTGGATTCTTGATTCACGTCTACTCGATCGGCTACATGTCGCACGACAAGGATTACTCGCGCTTCTTCACATACCTGAATCTCTTCACGGGTTCGATGTTGATCCTCGTCCTCGCCAATAACTTCGTGTTGATGTATGTCGGGTGGGAAGGCGTCGGCCTCTGTTCCTACTTGCTGATTGGATTCTGGTACGAGCGCAAATCGGCGACCGACGCCGGAAAGAAAGCTTTCATTGTTAACCGAATCGGCGACTTCGGATTTGCCCTCGGTATCATGCTGTTGTTCTGGCACCTCGGTTCCGTTAACTTCGCCGAAGTCCTGCGCCTGGCGCCAGAGCAGCTCGCAATGGGCGGAGGGATAGTCACTGCTGCTACTCTGCTGCTCTTTTTAGGTGCAACCGGAAAATCAGCTCAAGTTCCACTGTATGTCTGGCTCCCCGATGCAATGGAAGGTCCCACACCAGTCTCGGCGCTGATTCATGCCGCAACGATGGTGACCGCAGGCGTTTACATGGTTGCGCGTTGCAATGTGCTCTTTGTCATGGCACCAACCACTTTGCTGGTTGTGGCAATCATCGGCCTGTTTACCGCCGTTTTCGCCGCGACAATTGGCTTATTCCAAAACGATATCAAGCGAGTACTCGCGTACTCGACAGTTAGTCAGCTCGGATATATGTTCCTCGCGTGCGGTGTGGCGGCATTCGGTGCCGGTGTGTTCCACCTGATGACCCATGCGTTCTTCAAAGCTCTTTTGTTCCTTGGCGCAGGTTCAGTCATCCACGCAATGAGCGGGGAACAGGATATGCGCAAAATGGGTGGCCTCAAAGACAAGCTCCCCAAAACGTTTTGGACTATGATGGTCGCGACATTGGCAATCGCTGGAATTCCACCATTGGCCGGCTTTGTATCCAAAGATGAAATCTTGTGGATGTCATTCTCATCGCCATATGGTTCGCCCGTTTTCTGGATTGTCGGTGTGATAACTGCCGGATTGACTGCGTTCTATATGTTCAGACTTATATACATGACATTCTATGGCAAACCGCGTTACGACAAGCATACTGCCGAGCATCTGCACGAATCACCGGCCTCGATGACAACGCCGTTGATTATCCTCGGTGTACTATCAGTCATAGGCGGCTTTATCGGTTGGCCCGCTGTTCTTGGCGGTGGCGCCTGGCTAGAACACTTCCTGCATCCCGTATTTGCGAAGGGTCAGGAGATCGGAATCCAGCATGCTGGTGCGCATTCGCACAGCACTGAGTACCTACTGATTGCGCTCAGCGTAGCTCTGGTGATCGTAGCGATCTTGACCGCCCGTCGCCTTTACCTGAATCGTTCAGAAAACTCTGATGCAATGGAGCAAGGTCTCGGCGGAGTGCATAAGCTCATTTACAACAAGTACTATGTCGACGAGCTTTACGATAAGGTCTTCATAAATCCCACGGTCAGCTTCTCGGTGCTGCTGTGGAAGAAATTTGATGTTTTGCTCATTGACGGTTTTGTAAACGGCTCGGCGTGGCTGGTAGGGCAATTCTCTGGTGCACTCCGCAAGCTGCAGACCGGTATGATTCGCAGTTACGCCTTCGTCTTTCTGACCGGTGTGATCTTTGTTTTGGGATACCTTTTGCTGAATAGATGACTATGGACCAAATGATTCTGACATTAGTGACATTCTTCCCACTTGTAGGTGCGATTCTCCTATTGTTCCTGAAAGAGGAGAACAAGCAGGCAATCAAGCTGATCACAATTGCTTCAACTCTGGTCACTCTTGTCTTGTCCCTTCATCTATGGTTCTACTTCGACGGCGCAACAGCCGCCATGCAATTTGCCGTCAAAACACCGTGGATTCCCGGACTTGGTATCAGCTACAATCTTGGTGTCGATGGCATTAGTGTACTGTTGATATTGCTCACGACAATTCTGACCCCGATTGCCGTTCTATCGTCATGGAATTCCGTCGAAAACCGGCTCAAAGGATTCATGATCTCACTCCTCGTACTGGAGACGGGAATGTTGGGCGTGTTTGTTTCGCTGGATCTGTTCCTCTTCTACTTGTTCTGGGAAGTGATGTTAATCCCGATGTACTTCCTGATCGGAATCTGGGGCGGCATCAATCGCATTTACGCAGCAATCAAGTTCGTATTGTTCACGATGTTTGGCTCACTACTCATGCTCGTCGCTATCGTTGCGTTGGTGATCCTAAACTACCAGGCGACCGGCGTGTATTCTTTTGATCTGACGCAATACTATAACTTGGCAATTTCGCCTTCCGCTCAGTCGTGGCTCTTCGCGGCATTCGCGCTCGCGTTCTTGATTAAGGTCCCGATATTCCCGTTTCATACTTGGTTGCCCGATGCTCACGTACAGGCGCCAACGGCCGGCTCAGTTATTCTTGCCGGTGTATTGCTCAAGATGGGTACCTACGGTTTCTTGCGCTATTGCATTCCGATGTTTCCAAATGCCTTCGACTCGTACGTTCCAATAATCGCTGTCCTTTCGTTGATAGGAATCATCTACGGTGCTTTGGTAGCCATGGTACAGAAGGACGTCAAATCACTCGTAGCATTTTCGTCCGTAGCCCACATGGGTTTCGTCATGATCGGAATGGTAGCACTTAACGATCAGGGCGTGCAGGGTTCGGTTCTGCAAATGCTGAACCACGGTATTTCAACCGGAGCGTTATTCCTTGTCGTCGGTATGATTTACGAGCGCCGGCACACGCGCATGATTGAAGACTTTGGCGGCTTGTTCAAAGTCATGCCGATCTACGCCACATTCTTCATGATCATCACGTTATCTTCAATTGGGCTTCCCGGCACGAACGGATTTGTCGGTGAATTCCTCATTCTTCTTGGCACATTCAAGTTTAACATAACCTACGCCGTGATCGCGACCTTTGGCATCGTCCTTGCCGCCGCTTATATGTTGTGGATGTTTCAACGCGTCGTCTGGGGCAAAGTGGAAAACCCTGAGAATCAAAAGCTCGTTGATATAAGTAAGAGGGAATGGCTCGTTCTTACACCACTGGTAGTGCTGATATTCTGGATTGGTTTGTATCCCAAGCCATTCCTCAATATGATGGAGCCTTCCGTAACGAATCTAATCGAACAAGCCCAACTGAGAAAAACGAAACTGGCACTGGAGTTTGAGACTAATCAAACCCCGGCATGGGTGATTAACACAACCATGAAGGCAGGGCAGTAAGAGTGACGACTGCTCGAATTTATACCAAGGTCGGATGTCCATATTGCGCTGCAGCCAAGGAAGATTTCCGTAAACGCGGCGTTGACTTTGAAGAAATTGACGTCCATAACGTGCCCGGTGCTTCGGAGGATGCTCAGAGACTTCAGGGCGGCTCAAAGCGCGTCCCTGTAATGGTAGAAGATGACAAAGTAACCGTTGGATTCGGCGGTTCTTGAGGATATTGATCGGCGACAGTTGTCGCTGCCAATGAGAACGGTAGAGGAATAATGCAATTCGGAAATGTCGATTGGTGGTTGCTGGCTCCTTCGCTGAGCGTATGTGTCGTTGCATTGCTGGCGATGCTGCTTGAGCCATTCATCTCCGAGAAAAAGCAAGAGATCGTTGGTCACTTCAGCTGGATCGGTCTGATAGTCGCTCTCTATTTCGCATCCCAGCAAATTGGCGTTTCGGCAAGCACCTTCGGCGGAATGTTCATCGCCGACGACTTCAGTCAGTTCTTCAATCTGATTTTCATTCTTGGCGCTATTCTCACCATTTTCATGTCCATCGATTACCTGAAAAAGAAAGACAATAATCACGGCGAGTTCTATCCGCTGATTCTGTTCTCGACTTACGGCATGATGGTGATGGCGTCGACTTCTAATCTGCTTGTGATGTTCCTTGGCTTGGAAATCATGTCCGTAGCTCTTTATGTTCTCGCAGGCTTTGCCCGTACTCAATTGCGCTCCACTGAAGCTTCAATCAAGTATTTCCTGCTTGGCGCATTTACCACCGGCTTCACAGTGTTTGGAATTGCCTTTATCTACGGTACAACTGGCTCGTTCGAAGCAATGGATGTCATCAACCACTTCCGTCAAGGCGGCGGTGTCGACACGTTCCTGCTAATCGGCGCAGCGCTTCTGATCGTAGGGCTCGGATTCAAGATCGCTGCAGTGCCGTTCCACATGTGGGCCGCTGACGCATATGAAGGCGCCCCGGCGCCTGTTACCGGATTTATGTCGGCCGGACCCAAAGCTGCCGCGTTCGCAGCGCTTTTGCGGATATTTAGTTTTGGCTTCCAGGATTTACAGCCGGTTCTTGAGCCGCTGTTCTGGACCTTAGCGGTGCTCACTATGACCGTCGGTAACATCATGGCGATTCGCCAAAGTAACATCAAACGCATGCTGGCGTTCTCATCAATTGCCCACGCCGGATACATTATGATCGCACTCGTGGTCGGAACGGCTGAGTCGGCGTCAGCGGCGGCTCTCTATCTTCTTTGCTATGCCGTAACCAATCTAGGTGCATTCATGATTATCAGCCAGGTCGATGCCAGCAGCACCAATGATGAAGTTACCTCGATTGACAACTACTCAGGGCTTGGTCGTTCCAAGCCGCTCTTGGCAATTCTGTTAACGGTATTTTTGATTTCGCTCGCAGGATTTCCGCCGACTGCCGGTTTCATGGGTAAGTTCGTTTTATTCAAGTCGGCGGTTGTCGATGGTCACTACGCCATCGTTATCATAGCGGTGATGAACTCGTTGGTATCCGTGTACTACTATCTCCGAATTGTCGTCAAGATGTTCATGTCAGATCCGGAAGGGAAACCCGTTGTGGTTCCGGCACTGCCAGCCTTCCTTGTCATTGCACTGTTGGTGGCAGTTATCGCCGTATTCGCGATTGGTATTTACCCGCAGCGCTGGTATCCGTTCGACGGGCTGACAATCTTCTCGCTGAACTAAAGCTACATTGGCCTGGCAAACAGCCGCCTTCAAGCGTCCAAGTCACTCGTTCGTTCCGGCAATTATGGAGAAATAGGGGAGAAGGGTGACGAACTAAGCCGTCACCTTTGCTTTGCGGGTGCGTTTCACGAATTCGGCACGCGGACTCTCAGATGATTTTCCGTTACGGGCTGACAGGAGCTTGCCATTCTTGTTCTCGATAGCTGTGGGATACTTGCCTGAGAAACAAGCCACACAGAAGTTCTCTTTCGGCAGTGAGTGCATCGAGAGCATCGCATCAATAGACAAGTAGCCAATCGAATCAACACCCAACCATTTGCCAATCTCGTCAACCGTCATATTTGATGCTACCAACTCTTTTTTGGTCGGCATGTCAATTCCATAGAAGCACGGCGAAATAATTGGCGGCGATGAAATTCTCAAGTGAATCTCCTTGGCGCCGGCATCACGGATCATCTTGATAAGCTTCTTCATTGTCGTTCCGCGGACGATGGAGTCATCCACCACCACAACCCGTTTGTCCTTTAGAACGCCTTTCACGGCATTGAACTTGACCTTTACGTCAAGATCGCGGATTTCTTGCTTTGGGTCGATAAATGTGCGACCAACATAGTGGTTGCGAATCAAGCCAAATTCAAAGGGAATCTTCGATTGCTCGGAGAACCCAAGCGTCGCCGTATTCGACGAATCCGGAACGGAAATCACAATATCGGCATCGGCAGGGTGCTGCAGCGCCAAGTAGCGCCCCAAACGCCTGCGGACCTTATCAACATTCTCTCCAAAAATCTTTGAGTCAGGACGGGCGAAATATATGAACTCGAATATACAAATCGCGTGCTTGTGCTTTCGGAAGGGAAGATAGGACTTGAGCCCGTCTTCGGTTATCTCGACTATCTCGCCGGGCAGAACATCACGAATGTATTTCGCGCCAATAATATCGAATGAACAGGTTTCCGAAGCCACGACCCATTTATCACCAATCTGGCCGAGTGCCAGCGGTCGGAACCCGTGCGGGTCGCGCGCTGCGATAAGAGCGTCCTTGTGCAGAAATACAAGGGAATAAGCACCGTGTACCTTCTTGAGTGCATGGGCTATGGCATCAACAATCTTCGCCTTCTTGCTCTTGGCAATAAGATGAAGGATAACTTCGGTGTCCGAAGTTGTCTGAAATATCGAGCCGCCCTGTTCAAGCTTCTGTTTTAGCGCCTCATCATTGGTTAGATTGCCATTGTGCCCGACTGCTAGCTTCTTGCCCTTGAAAGTGATAACCAGTGGCTGGACATTTCTCATGTTTGAGGCACCGGCCGTTGAATAGCGATTGTGGCCGATGGCGCGATCACCCTTCAATTCAGAAAGCTTGTCGCGCTGACTAAAGACTTGATTAACTTCCCCTTGGCCGCGGACTTCGTTGCAGATTTCACCATCGAAACTGACAATACCGGCAGCTTCCTGGCCCCGATGCTGTAGTGCATAAAGCCCAAAATAAGTCAGGTCGGCGGCGTTGTTCGCTCCGAAAATCCCGAAAATACCACATTCACAACGAAGATCGTCCGACATTACCGCTCCGAAAGACGCTTAAAATACACCTGCCCCTCCTGTTGTCAACAACAAATTAGAAGGCAACTCGTTCCGCAATTCTCCAACACCGAAAATTCACTTGTGCACGTAATGTGAACCAGAATGCACAAACCACCCTCCGAAACGCAGTTGCTTTGCTGTCCGGTGAAACCGTATTGGCTGATCGGCGTATAAATTATTGAGAGAAAATGTGTTACCGCGATGCATTGATAGGAAACTTTATGTAACTTGTTCCCCGGTCATAGCCATTGACGGCACGCTCTTTGCGAGATATCATACCGAGGAATGATGGACGGTACTGAAGACAAGAAATATCAATCGCTGCGCAAGATACTTTTGGCGCCAGCCGACCCTGAAGCGGCAGAGCAATCGCTAAGAGAATCTCTTGTTGACGCAATCGCCGCACTCAAGATAGCAGCGGCGGCAATCTCCGTCGTCGATGATGATGGCAATGCCATTCTGGAAATCCGCGCTGGTGAGCCGGCTCTTGTCGTCGGACTAGCAGAACTCGAATCTAGAATGATCGCATCATTACGAGCCAAATTCGGACTCGAAACGATTTACTCCACACTGAACCACAACGGCCTCAAATCGATATTCTCATATGTTATTCGGTCTGACAATCGAGTCGTAGGCGCTGTGTCCGGAATCTGCGATGGATCACGCAACATTGCGCTGGAGCAGGAGTTCATCGAGGTCATGGCCGCCGCGCTTCGGAACAGTCTGGGGCAAGCGGGTCAGATTCGTTCCGCAAGACTTGATGCTCTCAGAGAAACCACTGCGACTATTAATCACGAAATCAACAATCCACTTACGGTGGTGTTGGGTAATTGCCAATTACTGCTTATGAAAGGGGACCAGCTTCCCGATGACGTGGTCAAACGACTTCGATTAATCGAACAGAGCGGTTTGCGAATTCGCGACGTGGTCAGTCAATTGATGAACTTGGAAGAGGCGCGCGCCACTACCTATGTAGAGGGCACCCAGATGATTGATCTCAAAGAATCCGACAAGCCCAAGGACCCCGACGCTAAGTAGCGTCTCATTCCTACTTGCTGCTTGCGCTCCTACGTATTGCCAAATGAAAGCCAATTAATCCAATCCCGGTCAATAACGGCACAAACGCAATTACAGTCTCACCACCGGGAGAATCGCCGTTCGAATGTGCTTCAAGTAAGAGACTCAGGAATAGTCCCAATCCCACCGCACACAGTACAATTCCCGCTTTCAAACTGCCAAATCGCTCTGTCTCAGCAGGTAATTCGCGACCCTGTTTAATCAATTCAAGCCGCATTTCGTGATTCATTTGAATTCGTTTGTAAACAAACAAGTAGACCAGATATGCAACAAGCGCGAAAAATCCCAGTCCCAGAATGATTCCGGCGAACATGCTAAACATATCAGAAGCGTCAAATCTCCACATAATTCTAACCTCTCTGTCTGTAAGACTCGACTATTTCGACTTCGGTTTCAAAAAGTGCAACTTTTTGACGATTTTGGAGTCTTTATATCTATGCAAGCAACGATAGCTGACAATGACCGCGAACTGGTCGAGAGGGCAAGACACGGCGAGCGCGCCGCGCTTACCAAACTAACGGATCTATATAAGGACCGGGTTTTTGTACTGATCAACCGGATGCTCAACGATCCGGAGCGCGCCGAAGAATTGACTTTCGAGGCATTCATCCGCGCATACAACAATATCAAGAGCTTCCGTGGCGATGCCAAGTTCTCCAGCTGGCTCTACCGAATCGCCCTAAATGTCGCACTGGCTGAGAGGGCGAAGAAGCGACTGGAACAGGTATCGCTAAATGAAATTGAACATCTCGCGATCGATCCAGCTGCTCAGCCCGACCAGGTTTACCAGAGTCTCTTCTGTGGACGAGTCTTGGATGATGCTTTGGAGCAGCTGCCGACGCACTATGCGACGGCTTTGCGAATGTTCTATTTGCGCGGCATTGGATACGTCGAAATCGCTGAACTGATGAAGATACCGATTGGTACCGTGAAGACCTATCTGCATCGCGGTAAACGGGCGCTTCGCGAGATAGTGGAGGGCAAGTTCAAGCCGGAGGAGTTGATCTGATGAAATGCTCCGATGTCAGATGGCGACTAAATGAGTTCCTTAGGGGTGAAACATCACCGGCTCAGGACGACTTGATTCGCCGGCACTTGGACATTTGCCCCGATTGTGCTTTACGCCTCGCCACATCGAGTAGGGTGGACGAACTTGCAGATGTGCCAATGCCGGAATACACTTCTAATATCACGAACCGCGTATTGTCCTACTATCCCGTATCTCCAGCCGGCATGATGATGGTGCGCCATCTTTCATGGGCATTCGTCGCCAGCGCCGGATTCGCAGTCGGGGTTTTCATGTTTGTCCGAAACATGATCAATTCTGCGCCATCGACTGGTCTGGAGAACTTCACACAAGTGGGATCTGATGGACTGGAGACAGTTGCGTCGCAACTTACGTCGAACCCCCTGGTCAATTATATCGCTTTAGCAGCACTGGCTGCAATTCTCTGTGTGGCTTTGATCGGACTTGTAGATCGGCCATCCCCGACGACTTCACAGCCTAACAATCACAATCAATAGTTAAACTGAATTAGGGTGTCACCTCAGTCGACGTCCTATTTGCCGAAATACTTCGCCAGATCCTCTTGGAGTTTAACTCGCAGCGGGATATTGGAGTTTATCAAGCGATTGCCATGGAACATTGAGTCGAACTCTTTAATGTCCAGCACCCTTGGTACAAGATCCGAAACAAGGCTGATCGATTCCCGCGAATACACGTCCTTGTCAGCATACGCCATGAAAACCGGCCGATCGCCATACTCCCGAAGTACCGGCACGATTCTCAATCCCGCGTACTCGAGCCCCGGCGAAATCAATGCGACATACACGACCCTTGGTTCATTCTGGGCATAGATGAGCCCGGCATTTCCGCCGACTGATGCTCCAATCACAGCCAACCGCGTCGTATCAAACTTGCTGCCGTGTACTTCTATCGCCTTGCCAACCAGGAATGCGATGTCGCTCGGGAAGTTCATTGACTCGCCGACGTAGAATGTATTTTTCGGTCGTAGTCGATTTGCTTTCAAGTCAAATGTGGAAAGCCCGTATCCACGCAGGTCCATCGCAAACACCGCATTGCCAGTCGCAAGCAACTCATCGCGGAAGATATTCCAACTCTCTGCTGACTCGTTCGCCTGATGGAGCAAAACAACGAGTGGCGGTTTTGCCGATTTGATCTTGTCTGATGGCGGAATAGAGAGGTATCCCACTAACTCGACACTGGTGTCGGGCGCGTCGTACGCAACTTCGATCGTTTCAAATTTGCCGATTTTGGCGCCAGACGCTCCTGTGTTGGAGACAGCAACAATCAAGGCCAAGAGTACCAAGTGAATTGATATCATTGAACACGCTGTAGATAACCATCTCTTCATCATCATTTATCAAGTACTCCTAAATTACAGTGTTTTCTTCGACCAAAGAAGCAGCGGTGAATCGGTGAGGCGATAGAGCTGACAAGTCAATCGATGTCGGCTCGCCGCAGATCAACTCCGCCATCACAATTCCCACAGCCGGCGCATGCATGAAACCATGCCCTGAGAAACCGTTTGCATGGTAGAATTTCGGATAAACACCACTTGACCCAAGAATGGCATGGTGGTCAGGAGTTGTATCATAAAGGCCGCCCCACTGCGCCTTGATTTCTGCGACTTCCAATTGCGGAATTCTGTTCAAACCCTTCTCCAAAATGGCCTCTGTCTAGTCTGGATGTGCTGATTCATCGCATCCTTCCGGCGTGTCCTTGTCCGCCCAACCCAGAAGCAAACCTCCCGACTCCTTGTGCGTGTACAATCCCGAACTCATAGCAACTACCATTGGAAACGACTCCGAAATAAAATCGAGCGGCGCAGTCGTAACAATCTGTCTCTTATATGCGCGAACCGGCAAATCGATCCCAACCCATCCGGCAACTTGGCGCGAGTGTGGTCCGGCCGCGTTCACCACACAATTAGTTTCGAACTCGCCTTTGTTTGTCACCACACTTGTGATTACATCACCTGAGTGCCGAATCCCTGTAGCTTCATGCTCAGTCAGGAACTTGACTCCAAGCTTGCGGGCCGCGCTGACATAACCCTGCGTGAACTGATGCGGATCGCCTATACCGTCTTTGCGTGAGAATGTGCCGCCGAGAACGTCGTCGACGAATAGCGGCGGAACCAGCTCTTTGATCTGCTCGCGCGAAAGCCATTCAACCGGGTGACCTACATGTTGCCACATCGTGAACTGCTTGCGAAATGCGGCGATATGATCCTCTGTTGTCATCAGGAAGAGGTATCCAACCTGATCAAACTGAACTTCGGCGCCAGTTTCTTCCTGAAAGACCTCAAATTTCCGCTCCGACAACATCGAGAGACGGACATTGATTTCGGTGCCGAATTGAGCACGAATTCCCCCGGCGCATTTTGCCGTAGCGCCATTGCCGAGATACTGATCTTTTTCAACAACTGCGATTTTGCCGAATTTCTTTTTAGCGAGATAATAGGCGATCGAGCAGCCAATGATTCCACCGCCGATTATGACAACATCATACTTCTCAGACATGTAAAGTCTCCTTGGTGACATAGCCTGTCAGGTAGCAATTAAGCGGGCAAAGGGGGCAAGTCAAGGAGGATTTGGTGTGTATTTGAGTCGTCTGAATTGGTCGAAACAACGGATCCAATGTTGCCTTAGCGGCTCCAGAAAAGGATGTTTTTGTTGACTCAATTAGATGCGCCATCGATCTTCCTAACTCAAGATGGAAACAGTACTTATCGAAGGCGTTCTCGCGATGATGGCCTTGGGCTTCATCATCGGCGGTCTCTTGCTGATTGCGACAGTGATTAGTCTGCGTAATCGCGTAGCCAAGCTCGAACGACTCATTCAGCAACAGCCCGGTTTGGCTATGGAAACAACGCAACCGAAACCGATCTCATCCATTCCTTTAAGTCAACCACCTCCGCAGGCACAACCCCAGCCGTTGCCGCAACAACCAAGCGTACCGCTCGGTTCCGGTACGACCTCGGCCGACCGATTTGTCCGATGGATTCGAGAAGATTGGCTCCTGAAGCTGGGAGCTCTTCTGCTATTGGTCGGACTAAGCTGGCTTGCGTCTTATGCGTTCCTCAATAATTGGATTGGACCGATGGGTCGAATCGCCCTTGGACTTGTCGCGGGTACCGGATTCATCGCGCTCGGATGGTGGCGAATCAAGAAGTTCATTCATCAGGGCGGCATCTTCCTCGTACTTGGATCAACAACTGTATTGGTGACGATATATGCTGCCAGGGAAGTATACGACTTCTTCACACCCGCAAGCGCTTTGGCGGTAATGTTCTTGAGTACAGCATTTGTCGCGCTCGCAAGCGTGAAGTATAACAGCCGGTCGTTGGCGCTTTCAAGCATCATTCTCGCAGGAATCGCGCCGGTATTAACCAATTCGCCAACAACAGACAACATCGCGTTGTTCTCTTATCTCCTTGTCGTGATCTTGGGAGCCATCTGGATCGTGCTGTTAACCGGTCGTCGAGAGCTGACAATTGCAGCTTTGAGCGTTGTCACAATCTACAGCCTGCCGTTCTTCTTTGAACGCTACCGTAGCGATAGCGATGTTCTGCTCCTCTTTGCTTTTGCATTCTCAGCACTGTTCTTCCTGACCAATTTGGCTGGAATCATCAAATCCAAAACGGGTAAGAGCCACGCCGATTTGGTGACCGCAGCCGGCAACGGCATGTTCCTCTTGGCGTGGATTTCAGCGGCTGCTCCACCCGAATGGAAGAGCCTCATTATAGTCGCCTGGATGGTTGTGTTCGTAACCGGAGCATTCTTGATCTCTCGTGCCGCAAGACAGGTCGCTCCATTCTACGTTTATGCCAGTGTCGGAATAATCATGCTCGCCGCCGCGACCGCTGCTGAGTTGAGCGGTCCCGCACTGACGGTAGCATACACAATCGAGTGCGGCGTCATTGTGATCATGACGTTCGTGTTGCGACGAGACGTGAATCTTGCTCAACGTGCTTGTTTGCTTCTAATTGTGCCAATAAGCCGATCACTCCCCAGCATCGAATACTACTCATGGAGCGATTCAGTGTTTAACCAGCATTTCTTCGTACTCGCTCTACTGGCAATAACAATTGGTGGGCTTGGGTTCTTTTTCCGATATGTCGCACGCACGGACAATAAAGTCTCTGCAAAGCTCACCAATGCGCTCTTTGTTGTTGCCTCGTTATTCGCCTACACGCTTCTTTGGCTTTCACTCCGAGTGGCAATGACGAACTCTGCAATGGCCGTTGGGACTGCGATGCTTATTTATACCTTGATAGGGCTGATAGTCTACATTCGCGGCAGGGCAACATCAAGAAGGGGACTCGTTGCCTACGGCGGCGTTATGCTCGGATTCGTGGTGCTGAGACTCCTGACCGTTGATGTCTGGAAAATGGAGCTGACCGGTCGCATCATAACATTCTTGCTCGTCGGAGCATTGCTGATGAGTACAGCGTTTCTGATTCGCAAGAAACAAGCGGTCAAGGATGAAACCTCAACAAAATAGGCAATTATGATAAACCGCATCTATTCAATTCTTCTGATGACCGCAGTTCTCAGTCTCGCAGGCAACGGTGCGGCTCTTGCCTTGCCGCAAACATCAATTGACAGCGTTACCAGCGCGTACCGCCAGTACATGCTTGTCACCGGCACCGAGATCAAAGTGCCCACTGTTGTCGAACTTTCTATTCGCGGCGAAGTGTTTCAGCGATACGAATTCGCTGTCTTCGATACCACAACAAGAGAATTCATTCCTTACCTATTCGAGCAAGATCCTCTGATTAATGAGACAATCGATTCGATTGAGACTAATTCGAGCGAAGGGTTGGGCTCTTACTTGATCGACAAGGACAGCAAGACGTTTGCAGATTTCTACTTGCCCGATGTGGGAAGCGGCGAGGCGACAATCAAACTACTGAGTGCAAAGCCGATTACAGCCAATGGCGTGTCGCTTCTCTTGGACAATCACGTCGCGCTTCCAAAATTGGTGGATATCTTTGTGCGAAGTGAAGGTCAGGAATCAATAGTTCTGGTCTCACAACTGAAGGTCGAAGACCCGACGATTTATTTTCCGTCCACGACCGCGAATGAATGGCATATCACTCTTACCTATAGCCAACCGCTTAGAATTACCGAAGTGCGGTTGTTAACAGACAGCGAATCGCAAGACACATCGCGTACGCTCAGATTTCTTGCTCAACCGGGCCACGAATACAAAGTCTACTTCGATCCCGACAGGTACTCGCAGCCACCGTGGGCAGAGTCGGGAGATCTAACATTGGACAAGGGCGTACTGGAAGTGTTCTCCAGCGGGACCGCGTACAATGAGACCTACGTGGTTTCAGACATCGACGAAGACGGTGTTCCGGATGCGCACGACAACTGCGTCTATGTCTACAATCCTGACCAGACT
Organism: bacterium; assembly: GCA_016708315.1. Classification (NCBI taxonomy): domain Bacteria; species bacterium. The sequence continues at coordinate 481,652 of JADJGC010000002.1, read as the reverse complement.
GACGAGGACGGCAATGACCGAGGTGACGCCTGCGACGATTTCGATCGCGATGGCATCATTAATAGTCTTGATAATTGTCCGAACGAACCCAATTGGGATCAGATGGATTCAGATGGGGATGGAATGGGGGATATCTGTGACGAACAAGAGAATCGCTTTACTGAGCGTTACAAGTGGATACCTTGGGTCGGAATTGGTATCGCAGCAATTGTTCTTATCTCGCTATTTGTTATGACAGCGAAGTCACTCCGAAAGGGAGAAGAGCAGTAGCTCTGCCTTTGTTGTTTCAGATGACTATAGTCTGAAATCCGGCGAAAGCTTCATCCGATTCAGGCAGTTGGCCAAGACCCAAGCCACCATCAATCCAAAGGTCTTCCATAGCCGACCATAAACGCAGTACGACCGGGTCGATATGTGCCCGTTCAATCGCGTCTTCACTCGCCCACTCAAACACGTCAATCAAGAACTCAGGATTCGTGTTTGAGCGCAACAACACCGGATCACGAGCGGTAACAAAGTTGGCCTTGAGAAAATATGCCCTCTTTTCGAGAAGAATCCGGAAGAAGTCACTCTGCGATTTCTCGGCAACCCGATATACGGCAAGAACGGTCAACGGCGATTGATTCATGTCAATGGATACGCAATATTCGTCGCAAGTGTTTCACGCATCTGATGTCTGATATGATCTCAGTAGACTTGCGAAAGAATTACCGCGATCTCCTCCAACAGCTTCCGGTCTACTTCGGTGAATGCTGCGTGCTTGTGCGAGTCAATGTCAATCTCCCCTACAACCACACCATTCTTGAAGATCGGTACTACGATCTCGGATTTCGTTTCAAGGGAGCACGCAAGGTAGCGCGGATCGGCATTGACATCGTCGATGATGATGGTCTGCTCTTCGCGCACCGCCGCACCGCAAATCCCTGAGTCGGTCTTAATTCGTGTATGCGGCGAAGGTTTGCCAAGAAACGGACCGAGCACAAGGGTGTCATCCTCTTCCAGATTATAGATGCCCACCCAATCATAGTAGGGGTAGTTGTTCTTCAAGATATGCACGACTTCGAATGGTAAACGCTCCTTGGCATTTGGAGCAGAAGCTACTTCACGGAGTCGGGCGAGGACATCTTCCGGTATTAGGTAGCTCAGTTCTTCTGGACTCATCTTATTCTTCCTTCCAATACTTTTCCAGTTCTTGATACTTCTCTGGAAACTCAGCGGTGAATCGCATATAAGTTGGGATCGGATAGCGAATCCCGCCCTTGTGCGTCCCTTCAAGACCAGCTATCAAATCAGACGCATGGGCCGCAGGGAAGGCAAAAGCCATTTCATCATCTTGAGTCTGTCCGAAAAGTCGATCTCCGTAGCAGGGAAGTATAACCTGCGGCTTCTGAGTATGCATTGTCTCAATGCATATGTCCGCGCAATCAAGGCGTGACGAGAATCGCGAGGTCAGGTATCCACCCGGTTTCCACAATGAGCCTGCAAGAAGCCGCATCACTTGGGCTGAGTTCCCATAAACGAGAAACACGTCCGGTTCAAAAGTTGTCCTCTCAATCGGAGCAGTTAAGAAATACTCGTACTGCCTAAATGAAAATTTCGGCAATTCACTTTCCGTTCTCGCGCCGGCATCCGCAGTTTCAGTGTACATACCTTCACAGCAGCAACCACTGGTAAAATGCTCGACCAATGGCTCAAACCCAAAAGCGGACTTTGCCAATGGACACGATATGTCTTCATGTCCAAGCGCCATCGCCCAACCGTACTTACGCGCCAATCCGATTCCCTGACAAATCGCGGACTTGATACCCAAGTCCCGCAGAGGTCGCTTCACCCGTTCCGGCAAATCTTCACCCGGTTTGACCATTCGAATTGCCAGGGGATAGGTCTGCGGTCGAATATGTTTCTGAATGGAATCATTCAACTGTTTCAAAATGTCAGTCATTGCTTCACTCCTCAATGTCGCAAATATAGAACAAATTTGGTCTATGTCAATTGGCGTCGAGTAACTTGCTGAGATCCGCCGATGTTCAGCAAAATGCAATCTCTGCCGATTGAGAAGTGTATGACAAAAAATCCCAAAATTCTCGTTGTCGACGATGAAGAGTCGATGTGCAATTTCATGGAAATTATGCTTCGCAAAGAGGGGTATAGTGTCTCAACTGCACAATCTGCCAAAGCAGCGGTGGGGATGATCGAGGCAGAGAATCCCGATTTAGTCATATCCGACATCATGATGCCCGACATGTCCGGAATCGATCTGTTGGTTGAAACCAAGAAGCGACATGAGAGTATGCACTTTGTCGTCATGACCGCTTTTGCGTCAGTGGATTCCGCTGTCGATGCCCTAAAACGCGGTGCCGATGATTACATCACCAAACCCTTTAAAGTCGACGAGATTAAACACGTCATAAAGAACCTTCTGGAAAACGATGAGCTACGCTCAGAAAATCAGAAGCTAAAGGACGAATTGGCAGGGCGCTTTACGCTCGAGAAGTTCATTGGCAATTCTGATGTTGTTGTCCAGCTAAAGGAACTCGTCAAGCAGATCGCTGCTTCGGATTCAACCGTGTTGATTCTTGGGGAGAGTGGAACCGGCAAGGATCTAATCGCTCGCGCAATACACTCACACTCGCGCCGATGCGACCAGCCATTCGTAGCGATTAACTGCGGCGCCATACCTGAACTGCTCCTCGAATCCGAATTGTTCGGCCACAAAAAAGGCTCATTCACGGGCGCGTTCCGCGATAAGGACGGTCTCTTTCAGGCAGCCGACAAAGGCATCCTCTTCCTTGACGAAATTGGTAATCTTACGGTAGCACTGCAGGTGAAGTTGTTGCGTGTCCTCGAGTCTCAGGAATACACACCGGTCGGTTCAACGGTGCCAGTGAAGTCGGACGTCCGGCTTGTCGCAGCGACCAACGCCAACTTGGAACAGGATGTTAAGGCTGGCAGGTTCAGAGCAGATCTGTATTATCGATTGAACGTACTTCCGATAAACTTGCCGTCACTTACTCAACGCCGGGACGATATAATTCTCTTGGCAAATCACTTTCTCGCGAAGTTGGCGTTCAAGCACAATTGCGTTGCCAAGACACTTTCCGAAAACGCCGAATCTCTAATTATTGCGGCTGAATGGCCCGGTAACGTTCGTGAACTCGAGAACACGATCACACGCGCCTTCTTATTGTCCAAAGGCAACGTCATAAAGCCCGAAGATTTCCCTGACAAATTGCGTCCTGCGGAGCCGGCGGAAATTTCGCCGATGCCTGACACGGGCAACCCTACGCTCGAATCAATTGAAAAGGCATATATCTTCTGGGTGTTGAGTCAGACAAATTGGCAGAAAACCAAAGCGGCCAAACTACTTGGCATCGATGCGTCAACGCTATACCGAAAGATAGAGCGTTACGGACTCAAGAAAGAGGATTAGTCAACTGCGCGTACACTCCGGAACGATGTCTGTATTGCATTCTGCAATGGCTGCTAGCATAAACCAGCGTGTTATTGTGCCGCATCGAAACAGCCGGAGTCACAGCGTGCCGCATCCCGCACTGCTGCAATTGCTTACAATCGAACGCTCATCTGGCACTACAATTGCATTTGTGTTCGGCAGTTAGTCAAGGAGAATAAAGATGATGAACATGAAATTCAGACAATCAGGTTTTACACTGATCGAATTGATGATTGTAGTGGTAATCATCGGAATTCTTGCAGCGATGGCAATTCCGCGATTTATCGCCGTCAGTACGAAAAGTAAGCAGTCCGAAGCTAAACTACTGCTGAAGCAAATTCACAATAATCAACAGACTTACTTTCAACAGAATCAAACTTATTGGATTCCCCCGGGTGGTACGCAGGCTAACTCTGTCACTCCGTTGGCATTTGCCGAAATCTGGGTAGACATCCAGCTTCCGGCTCGCTACTGCTATTCGATCGTTGGTACCCCAACGACTTTTGTGGCAACAGCTTGGAGCAGCGTCCTTGACGAAGACCCAGCAATCGATCAATGGACCATTGACAACTTCGGCGTGCTGACTGTAACCGCTGGATTAGACGACGCTGAAAATTAGAAGAAACTTCTCCATTCTGAAACAACACCTGCCGATAGAAGTATTGTAGCTCAAATAACTACTCTAAGCATGCGCGGATTCTCGATAGAGACTCCGCAATTGTTTCGTAAGGGCGCCACAATTTTGGTGAAGCGCTTACCTGCTGGTGGCTAACAGCAGTTGTCATTTTGACATGCTACACGAACGTAGAAAGAGAACATATAGAATGAACATCGCCACATATACGAAGGCTGACTCTCGCGGAATCTATACCGGGCTTGGCGACGATAACGAATTGGTCCCCGGCGACTGCAATCAATCTCGCTTTTTGCAAGACTCTTGTGGCGATGTGAGGCAGCAAAGGCGGTTCGAACTGACAGGCGGCACCATCTGATCGAGAGATGGAATAATGAATGCGTTGCTGGATAAGAAGTTCCGACGGAGCGCAATTTCATCCACGGTTAAGCACGGCGCTTGCATATAAGCAAGTCACTGGTACGAGATACGACAAGAAAGAATACAGAAGTTTAGTTAACCACTAACGCAGGAGGAGCAATGCTCACAAAGATGAACAGAAACCAAAGAGGTTTCACACTTATCGAACTTATGATCGTGGTCGTGATTATCGGTATCTTGGCTGCATTGGCCATTCCGAGATTCATGCGCGCGACAACCAAGTCGAAGCAGTCTGAAGCTAAGCAGATCCTCAAGCAGATCTACACGATGCAGCAGACCTATCGTCAGCAGAATGACGAATATTGGGATCCGGCTGGCGCCGTCGCTGGTAGCGCCACTGGTAACGCCTTCGCCGAGCTTGGCGTTGAAATCGCCCCGACTGCCCGTTATTCATACTCGATCGGCGGTCTTACGGCTACCACGTTCCTTGCAACCGCGACTGTCGCGAACCCGGGCTTGGATGATGACGCCACCGCAGACACCTGGACTATCAATCAGGATGGTACACTGCTCTGCACGGTGGACGACTCAGTCCTTTAAGCGTAACGGCTTAACGCACAGAGGCGGGGATTACTCCCCGCCTCTTTTTTTATGCCTATCAAGAGGTTAATCCCAATCGATTCCTGCCGAAAATAGCTACATGGCATTCAAAAGAGCTCTTCTTTGGCTGTCTTTGCTAATTCCCCTGAGCGCCTATATCTTTACCCTCGCGCCGGGAGTGTTTTGGGAAGACTCCGCTGCATTTCAGGCCGCTGCATACGAACTCGGTATCGTACACAATCCCAGTTTCCCGTCCTACATCTTGCTTGCTCACGTTTTCACACTCCTTCCGTTCGGGACAGCCCAGTGGCTGGTAAATCTCTGTTCAGCCGTTTGTGCCGCATTCTCAGCATTTCTGGTCTTCCAGATAGCGCTGTGCCTTCTCCGCAGGAAGGACGAACCAAGCTCGTTTTTTGAATCGTGTATCGCTTTGGCCGCTGCCCTCGGGTTTGCTTTTGTCTATGGAGTTTGGATTCAGGCAATTCGTGCCGAAGTCTACTCATTCAACCTTCTGCTTGTCCTGTCAATCATCTGGCTCACTCTTAAGTATCACGCCGAGGAGATCTCTGAATCGCGCTTTGCCGTCATGGCGGGCATCACCGTTGGCGTCGGACTAACGAATCACTATCTGATTTTTGGCGCCGTTGTCTTGCCGGTTCTCGCGGCCTTGCTTTTCTTTCATCGAACTAAGCTTCTTCAGTGGAAATACACTGCACGATTCTCGCTCTTCGTGTTCCTGGGATTAACGCTTTATCTCTACCTGCCAATTCGTGAAGCCGCAAACCCGGTTTTCAACTGGGGTGACTTCTCGAGCTTTGGCGCTTCTTTGAGATCAATTCTGCGATTCGATGAAGCACTCCCCATTGATCAGCTAACAACGACGACTCCATTCGTTTTGCGACTGGCGTCAGTGGTATCGGAATTGTTCAGATCTATTCCTGCGATAATCTGGGCGCTAACTGCTATCGGATTCCTGTCGATTACAATCGCGAAAAGATCATTAGCTTGATTATCAACTTAACCGCAGTTTCCTCGATCCTTGTTACAGCGTATGCAGCCGAATTCTCTCAATACAATCTCGATTTGTATGGCTATCTAATGCCTGCCTTTGCCGGTTGCTTCATCTTCGCTGCAGTCGGCGCCTCATCGGTTGTTCGGTTTGCGCATGCCAATATCAGGCTTGAACAGCGTGCTCTTCGAGCCGCCGTAGCAATCGTTGTTGCAGTCGCACTCTTTGGCAAGGCCGGCTATCTTGCCGCCACAAACTACGCCGACGCCAATAAGAGCGCACTTTGTACGCCCGATGAATATGCTGTTGGCATCTTAGAAACACTTGAGCCCAAAGCCATCTTTCTATCCGGAGAAGACAACAGCTACTCGCCGCTGCTCTGCAAGCAGGTCATCGACGGCACACGCCGCGATATTGCAGTCATCTCCGCGGGAGCGCTACTGAGATCAGACTATCGAAAGAAGGTAGAAGCGCGTTGGGGCTGTTATTGGTATCCGGAAAACTGGAATGACCGCTCGTTTGCCGAGGATTTTTCGACCAACTTGGCAACCTGGATTTCGCACAATTCTAAGAGTTGTCAAGTCGCGATGACCCTCTCACAATGGACATCGAATCTAATTCCCAATCTGCATCCAGACGGATTCTATTTTGTGTACAGCGATTCTGGCAAATTAACCCAGCAAGTTGCATCACAATCAGTCTTGTTCTACCGGGATAATGAATCGATGTGGAAGGGAAGTTCCGATATCACCACCCGGGAGCACTTCGGTCGGCTCATCTACAACTTAGCCGTTTACTACAGCAAACACAATCAACCGGCCCTGGCGGCGAAGTACAACCGCGATGCAGCCACATCTGATCCGACCAACGTCGACCTGTTGCTGGGTTGCCTCAAAATGGCGATCCTCACGCATCAGCCAGACGATCAGAATCAGCTTGCCGCTCAGATAGATCAACTTGATCCAGGCAACGAGAAACTCGAGAGCATCTTGAAAGCAGCTTTGGCGATTTCCAAGGGAGATGATCATGAGTCATAAATTTGATGTCTCTATCGTTATCCCAATGCATAATGAATCTGCTAATCTGCCCACGACGATTGATCTAATACAAGCGGAGCTTCTTCAAGCAGGTCAGACATTCCAGATTGTCGCTGTCGATGACGGATCAACTGACGACACAGCCCACAAGCTCCATCTATTGGCAGCAACGCACGACTGGTTAAAGGTCATCAGTTATCAACCGAATCAGGGCAGGGGATATGCCATTCGGTCCGGTATCGAAGCCGCCGATGGCGAAATCATTTGCACGACCGACGCCGATCTCTCCTACTCGCCAGACCATCTGACGCGAATGATCGCGCTCTTGAACAAATACGACAAGCTGGACTGCGTCGTAGGTTCTCCCTACACAGCGGGCGGAACCACAGAAGATGTCCCGCCTTTGCGATTGTTTATCTCGCGTCTTGGCAACAAAGTGATCAGTCGTGCGATGGGCGGCAATATCAAGACGTCTACCGGAGTCTTGCGCGCCTATCGCAAGAATTGCATCAAGTCGCTGGAGTTGTTCTCATCGGGCAAAGAACTGCATCTCGAAATCATTTCCAAATTGCTGGCAGCGGGGTACACAATCATGGAAATGCCCGCTACACTGAGATCACGCAAGCAGGGCAAATCCAAATTCCGCTTCCGCGCAATCGCAGCATCACACTTGATATTCTCTTTGCACGAGAAACCGATTTTGCTATTTGGACTCATTGGCCTGGCGTTGATTGGACTAGGTATTGTCGGCGGTGGCTATGTCGTCTATCTTTGGCAGTCCGGAACGCTAAATCCCAATCGACCGCTGATGACACTCATCGTGCTCTTCATACTTACCGGTATACAAATTCTGATGTTTGGATTCCTTGGCAGCGGGCTTGTGAAACTGCGCAAGGAGATATTTGTTGTCCAGCGCGAAAACAAGATGCTGGAGATGAAATTGGATCAATGGAAGGAATCGCTTGAAACAACCGCGAACTCACAGCCAACAGTCAGTTCAACCGACATTCGCGATCGGGCGGAGCGTCAAAAAGCTTCTGCTGATCACGAATCGGTTGCCCGTATCGGCTGAAGATCCAGCATCGCCATTTGTCCTTGATTTCATCAAGGCGCTGAAGGAAGCTGGAGTAGAGACTTCAGTCTATACATCACACATTGGCGAAGTCTCTTCGGACTTGGGATTTCCAGTCCATCGTTTCGATTGGAGCGAGACCCGCTGTACTCTCTCCGAATTGCCTCTGATGAACTGGTCGAGCTGGCAGAAGATCAAACGCCATTTCGTGTCCGGCAAAGAGAGTCTGCTCAAGCACCTCGAGACGAACAGCTATGATCACATTCTGGCGCTGTGGGCTCTCCCATCAGGTTGGTTCGCACAACAGGCATTTCAGAAGACTGGCATTCCTTACTCGGTTTGGTGTCTTGGCTCAGATATCAATGTCTGGGCGAAACGACCGATCGCTGGCCGTATGGTCCGCGACGCTCTTGCTGATGCGACCGCTCTCTTTGCTGACGGCGATGAATTATCCGAAAAGGTCAAACGCATTGCCGATCGCGAATGTCAGTTCTTGCCGAGCCTGCGCCAATTCAACTATCGCATGTTGCCGATGCCCCGCGAAAAGTTTTTTCTCTACTTGGGCCGCATCGAAAAGAGCAAAGGTGTGTTTGACTTAGTCCGGGCGTTCGCTTTGCTAAAGCAGGATATCTGGGATTATCGCCTGCTTTACATCGGCGAGGGTTCTGCAACTGCGAAACTAAAGAAAGAAATCGAGCGACTCAAAGTGCGCGGCAAAGTCCATCTTTTGGGTCGAGCGCCTGTTGAAGAGGTCATAAATTACCTACAGCGGACGCGAGCATTGGTCATCCCGACTCACAGCGATTCCATTCCGTTAGTATTTGGCGAAGCACTCCAAACTGCTACTCCGATGGTCGTGACGAATGTCGGCGACCTCGGCACCTTGGTTCGCGACAACAAACTCGGCTTTGTGGTGCAGAAAAAATCAATTGCGGCATTAAACGACGCGTTAGTGCGTTCAATGATGAGTGACATCGACATCACACAGTCCGCTCAACGATTGCTGGATCGTTTTTCTCCACAGGTAGCTGTCAAGACGTTCTTGGAGGCGGTTAATGCTCCCGTCGAGTAAACAACACTACTATGATCGCTACTGGCAAGAACAAGACCGTGCCCGCGTTTCACGCCGTTCTGAATGGCGTGCTGAGCAGCTGTTCTCATTGGTCGGAATGCGTTATCGTTCGCTTCTTGACATCGGCGCCGGTCAGGGTGAACTAATCACCTATTTTCGCGCAGCCGGATATCGTGTTGCTGGGTGGGACATCTCTCCGGAAGCCGTCTCGCAGCTTCGAAACGCCGGCTATTCTGGCGAAGTCGTCGATCTCGAGGCCGACCAATTCGAGGGGCATTACGACGTTATTGCTTGTTGTGAAGTTCTCCAGCAGATAGAGGACCCGGCTTCGGTACTGCGCAAGGCATCCGCAGTTTTGTTAACCGGTGGTCGAGTATTCTACTCCGTTCCCAATGAATTCCACATTGTTCGCCGCCTTGGTTTTGGCACGCCGGCAGAATCGCACATTCAGCTATTTTCGCCGAGAAAGGCCGCTGAACTGGCTGAAGTTTCCGGATATGTTGTCGAAAGAAAGCTGTATCAGCCGCTTGTGCCTCCGCGCTGGGGGAAATTCTGGTCCCGCGTGGGTCAGGCTCTGGCGGATATGTTTCCGTCGTTGTTTTCATTGTCGATCATGATTCTTGCAAAGAGGCCCAATGAAGAGTGAAATTACTCGTCAAAACGAAGTCTTCGGCACCTTCTCGGAACGCTTTCCGATTCTTTATGACAAGTCGGGCCGCACCCAGAAAGCGCTGAAGATCGTTGCCGTTATTCAAGACTTCTGGAAAGCGGATGTTTCACAATTGCGCGTTCTCGATGTTGGCGGGTCTGCAGGAGTCATGACTGAGGTTTTCGCCGCAAGCTTCCGCGAAGTTGTCGAACTCGATATCGACCACGTTGCTGTTGAGAAGGGCAAGGCACAATGCCAGAGTCCGAATGTCGAATGGATTTGCGGCGATGGTGCCGATCTGCCATTTGCAGATGAATCATTTGATTGCGTTATCTGCAACCACGTCTATGAACACATGGACAATCAGGTCGGGCTGGCACGCGAAATCCACCGGGTTTTGAAGCCCAATGGATTCTGCTACTTCAGCGCCGGCTCCAGGTTCGTCTTTATAGAGGGCCACTACAAGCTACCGTTCTTGTCCTGGTTGCCGAACCGCTTATCAAACTTGTATATGAAAGTATTCGGAAAAACGGGCGGCTACGACGTAACCCTGCTTTCTTATCCCAAACTTAAGAAACTGCTTAAGAATTTCCGGATGCACGACTATACGATTCCAATTCTCAAACATCCCGAAAAATTCGCTGCTGACGATCTAAAAGCATCGAATGGTCTGGCTTTCCGAATCCCGATTTTCGTTTATAAAGCGACATATCCTCTTCTGCCAATATGGATTTGGATTCTGACGAAGAAATAGGTCCATCGGCACCGTCCATAACGGTCGAAAAAACGATTGCGTTTGGAGCTTCAAGCAGGTTAGCTTGCTTTTATGCGCACCGTACTTTTACTCATCAGCTTACTCGTTCTGTCTTCGACAAACCTCAGAGCTGATGACTATCGATTCCCACTCGACACCATTAACTACTCGCTCAATATAATCGGCATTGACACATCCGATGTCGGCTTCCATCCCAATTGGGTTGATCGTGACGCATTCCGACTTGACCTCATCGATTCGCTGACCCGCAGGCCTCTTGGGATTCCACACCACCTGAAGTCCAATGGTGATCTGTTGCTGGATTCGACTCGGTCAGTTCTCGATCACTATCTTCTGCTCCAGAATCAGCTCCAGCATCCGGCAGTCGTTGACCGGGACTCACTGACTACCTGGCAGCAAAAGACGGTTGACTATTTCAACAACTTCATCAAGATTCGTCGCGATTGCGATTCGTTGGCACACTATGTGAGCCAGACTATCTTTGCAATTGCAGCTACAAAGCAGTTGAGTCTATTAAGGGAATTGAGTCCGGAAGTACAGCATTTCCTCACCGATACATTTACCGTATTCCTGCAAGAAGAAGAGAAGGATGTTGACCGACCGCTTGAGGAAATGGACGAGATACAGAAATACCACGAGCAGCTGGCGATTCGCTTCAAGAATCTGAGCGAAACCAATAACCTTCGTGGTTTTGCGGGAGTCGAAACTGCCGTCATCACAGCTCACCAGAATTTAGTCGATTGGCTCGATCGAAATCCTGACCTGGTCGACAGACTCGCAAAGTGCGACTTATTATCTCAATTCAAAGATGTCTCTACTCCGCTTGGACGTGTCGCCGTTCGAGGCACGGGAAGTGATCGTTATGAAGGTTTCTTTGATCTCATAATTGACCTTGGCGGGGATGACGAATTCTACCCGACGCGCTCTGCCGATTTTCGCAATCAGATTATTATTGACTTGTCCGGTCACGACCGCTACTTCGCACGCTCGGCACATGCCATAGGCGCTGGATTCTTCAGCACGGGGATATTGGACGACTGGGCAGGAAACGACTTTTATGTTTCCGGCGACTTCTCGTTGGGTTGCGGACTATTCGGCACCGGGATTTTGATCGATCGCGCCGGCGACGACACCTACAAAGGTAACATTGGCTGTCAGGCTGCATCATCTTTCGGTGTCGGACTTCTGCTTGATATGGCAGGTAGAGACACATACAACGCTGCACTCTATTCCCAGGGATTCGGATTCATAATGGGCGCGTCGGCGCTTATTGATCGTACCGGAAATGACAGTTACGCGGCTGGTTGGAAGTATGGTGATATACTCCGCTACGAGGACCACTACATTTCACTATCACAAGGCTTCGGTTATGGACTGCGCCCGTATTTCTCCGGCGGTGTCGGACTCTTGATCGACGGTGCAGGAAACGATCAATATGCCGCCGACATTTTCGGTCAAGGCGCATCCTATTGGTATGCACTTGGCGGATTACTCGACTATGGCGGCAACGACAACTACATTGCTTACCAATACGCGCAGGGCGCCGCTACGCACATGTGTCTTGCAACACTGATTGATATCACTGGTGACGATCTATACAGCTCAAAAGGCGTTTCACAAGGCTGCGGACACGATGTCGCTTTCGGTTTGCTTCTTGATTGCAGTGGCAATGATCAGTACAGCGCAACCGACCTGTCGCAGGCCGCAGGCTCCGCTAACGGCATTGGCATGCTGATCGACTTACGGGGCGACGACGGTCATATCGCACGTGTCCAAACAAATACGCACGGGTATGGCAACCCGCGTCGCGAGTTCGGCTCGATCGGCTTGTTTCTTGATCTCGGTGGCAACGATGCATACCGTGGATTCGGCAAGGACAATACCTATTGGGTAACTCCGTCAAAATGGGGCATTGGAGTCGATTTGAATTCCGAGGCAAAGAAGTGAAGTATCTGATTCTCTGTATCGTCTTTATGTCGCTGGCGTCAAGCGCCACGGCGCAAGACTCAAGATCCGAAGTAAATCGCCTTTTCCGCCAAGCCTCTTCCGGCGAAATCCGATATCAGAGCGTGGTCAAACCTTCGAAGGACTCGCTCATTGCAATGGCAGACTCAGCTTCGAAATATCTAGTCGAAAAATTGACTACCACCGACGCTCGCGAGAAAGTCACGCTGGTGGAAATATTCCGCGGAATCGGTAAGAGCGCAACTCGTTACCTTGTAGGCGCACTTGTGACTGAAAACAAGGACCAGTTGCGCACTACTTCTAGATGCTTAGCAGAGGTCAAAGACACTGCAGCAATATCACACCTGCTGCCTGCGACCAAACACCAGGACTTCACTGTGAGAGCAGAGGCTGTAACCGCGATCGGCAAGTCGGGTGGTGGGGCGCCAACTGCCAACATGCTCGAGCCGCTAATTGCAGACTCAATCGACATTGTCCGCAAGTGTGTTATGTATGGACTCGGGCTAAACAAATCGCCCTCTTCGATTCCAGTTCTGATAACATCCCTGAATGACGAATCATTTGTGGTAAGATTAACTGCTTATGACGCATTGGTCTCAATTGACTCGATTGCGCACACGCAGATTGTCGCTGCAATGACCAACAGCAAAGATCAGCGGGAGCACGTATTACTTTTGCGGCTTGCCGGACAACTTGGAATCGATCAGGCCAAGGGCATGATTCAAGAATCTCTCCTTGACTCTGCGTCAACAGTGCGAGGATGGGCAGTCTGGAGTCTCGTGAGAGTAGGGGACAAGACAGCAAAGTCGAGAATCGAGAAGCTCTCGAAATTCGAACAGGACGTTTTTGTGCTTTCGCAAATCGGTGAAGCGCTAAGCTACCTTTCTACTTCAAAATCTGATGAGTAAGTTTGACTTTCTAGACAAATTCAATAGTCCTCGTCCACTTGATGCCGACATTGCGGCAATCGAGTCCTTTGCGCTTGAGATCGGCGGCGATATCGTCGCTGGGGAACAAGGGCGATTTCTTCTCTTGTCGACTTCCTACCCACCCGGTTTTGCGCATGGCACCTGTTCGCTCAAAACCGTATTCGAACGCGAGTACTTCGACCACTCGCATTTTGAGTTTGCCGCAACTGATCGAAAAATCGCGCTCTCTGATCTCGTTCTTGTTGACGCCGAAACTACTGGTTTGTCCGCCGCTTCCGGTACGGTGGCATTTCTCGTCGGAGTTGGCATCGTTCACGATGGCAGACTAGTTGTTCATCAGTTCTTTCTTCCCGACTATCCTGACGAACCGGCAATGCTCGATGCCATTGCGGAAATCGTTGAAGACCGCAGTGTCGTTGTCACATTTAACGGCAAATGCTTCGATCTGCCGCTTCTCGAAACTCGCTACACGATGCACCGAATGAAGACACCATTCGCCGGAGTGCTCCACATCGATCTTCTCCATTGCTGCCGCAGGTTCTGGAAAGGCCGTTTCGACGATACGACCCTTCAGACTCTTGAACGCGAATTGTTGGGTGTGTTCAGACATAATGACACTCCCGGATATCTCATCCCGCAACTCTACTTCGACTATCTGCGTCGAGGTCATTCCGAACCCCTTGCCGGTGTGCTCTTACACAATCGCCTTGATATTGTCACGTTGCTTTTTCTCGCAGATGTCGTACAAAATTATCTCGACCGTGCGGAACAATCGGGATTCTACTCTCCGCTCGATGCCTTACGAATCTCGCGCTTCTTCCAGCGCCAGGGCAATGTCGAACGTGCCTGTGCGGCCGCTGATCGGCAACTGACTTCGTTTGGCAGCGATGGGGAAAGTACTGCTCTTTGTCTTCATACTTTCAAGCTACACAAGCAACTGGGGCGCCACGATGACGCATTGGCAACTCTCGCTAACTTGCTTTCAGCCAAGGGCGAGACACGTCTCCTTGCGCTAAACGAGTCTGCGAAGATTCTGGAGCATAAGAAGCGGGACATCGCGCGTGCGACTGAATTTGTTGTTCAAGCCCTCGAATACCTCGACAGTCCGCTTGCCGAAATCTCTTATACTAGAGTTGCGTTTTGGAATGAAACACTCGACAAGCGACGTCGGCGTCTTCTTCAGCGTACGAAGTAAATTTCTCCTATATCAATCGCAATATCTGTCGATAACTTCTACAGATGAACCGCCTGCAATTCGAAGCCAAGCTATCGACCTTCCGGTCGTTGTCGACTCTCCCGGCTGTGATGGCCGAGGTTCTTCGCATTTGCGATGATCCCGATGCATCGTTAGCCGAACTCGGCGAAGTTATCATCCGCGATGTCGCCCTGTCGACTCGAATCCTCAAAATCGTAAACTCGCCATTCTACGGAAGGGCACAGCAAGTTTCGTCGGTCAGAAATGCCGTTATGACCCTTGGCGCATCGAAAGTCAAAGCGCTCGCATTGTCGTTGTCACTTTACGATTTGTCCAACAAGATCGGAACAAGAATCGACCTGAAGGATTTCTGGAGACATTCTCTCAATGTTGCCTGCGTTGCCGAGTTAATTGCCAATCGTGTAGCGCCAAATCTTGCCGAAGAAGCATTTATCTGCGGCTCCATTCACGATATCGGCATTCTTGTTCTCGACAGCTTCTATCCCCGTGAATACGGCAAGGTGCTTCAGAGCGTAGCAAGCGGTGAAGACATGGTCAATATCGAAAAGCAGATTCTCGAAATCGACCATGCAGCCGCCGGAGAAATGCTTGGACGGATTTGGAATTTCCCTGACCGCTATTGCGTAGCCATGGCAAGCCACCACGACATATTCTCACGCAATGACAATACAGCAGAGAATCGCTTGCCGCAGATCGTGAATCTTGCCGACAAGCTCGCAACATTTACAATCGAATCTAATGCAGCGCAACGTCACAGCGTTCTCAGCAACAGGGAAGTACTGGCAAACAATCTGGGTCTGTCAGGCACAGATCTGAAGGAAATCGAGTACTCAGCATTGAGCCGCTTACTGGAAACTTCTCAATATCTCGATGTCGATGTCGGCACCACAGCTGAACTGCTCCAGCAGGCAACCAATCAACTGTATTCGCTCTACAGCTACACCGAGCAGTTGTACCGCGAACTTATGCAGACCAAAGAACAACTCGACGAAGAGAAGCTCCAGCGTGTCGCACTCGAATCATTACAAGCCATCGTTGCCACATTCTCGCACTATCTCAACAATGCCGTTGCTTCGATCTCCGGTCGTACTCAACTGCTTGAGATGTCTATGAATAATGGCCAGGTCGATGACCCTGATGGTGTTCTCGCAAAATCATTGGCAGTCTACGAAAAGAACGCCGAACAAATCACTTCGGTAATCGATAAACTCAAGAAAGTCACCGTCTTTAAGACCGCCATCTATCACGACAACACCAAAATTATCGACTTCGAAAAAGAGGCTCGTCTTTCGTCAATCGCACTTGAGGAAGCCGCCATCTCTAAAGTCTCGACTCCAACAGACTAGGCGCAACTCTCAACGACGCCACCCCTTAACTTCAATCCAAATCACTCGACAAATCGCTTCGTCCTTCACTTCTGATTCCAAACGTCATAGCCCTTTACGGTCGATTTCAAGAGACCTGATCCCGCAATTGCAGGGCAAGAATTAGCTTGTTTTTTCCTGCTGCGAGGCGCAATTTGAAGCAGTCACGACACCACGGGAGGTATTGGATGACTGTCAGAATTGGTGAGAAGAAGCTCACAATATACGATATCCTGAATGTAGCTCGACTCAATCACAAGATAGAACTCACTCCAGCAGCCGTCGAAAGAATCAATGTCTGTCGCCGCTTTGTTGATAAGAAAGTGGAACAGCAGGAGATTATGTACGGCATCAACACCGGTATCGGCGACCTTGCCAAAGTCGCCCTTCCAGCTGAACAGCTTGAAGTGTTCCAGAAGTTCCTGGTTTACTCACACGCGGCCGGCTACGGTGATCCACTTGCCATT
The DNA here is from genome assembly GCA_016708315.1 of bacterium. Classification (NCBI taxonomy): domain Bacteria; species bacterium. The sequence goes on along the minus strand of JADJGC010000002.1, from coordinate 465,052 downwards.
GAGTATGCACGTGCGGCGCACACCTCGCGTGTCAACGTACTCTCTCAGGGACATTCCGGCTGCAACTTGCGCGTCGTCGAGACGATGGTGGCAATGCTCAACGCCGGTGTCACTCCAGTTGCATGTGAGAAGGGATCAGTCGGCGCGTGTGGTGACCTTTCGCCGATGTCGCAGCTGGCGTTAGTGATGATTGGTGAAGGCGAAGCATTCTACAAGGGTGAGCGGATGTCTGCCAAGGCCGCTATGGATAAAGCTGGCGTTCCGATTATTAAATTCGCCGCTCGCGACGGACTTGCGTCGATTAACGGCTCGAACGTAATCGCTGGAGCCGGGTCAATCCTACTCTGTGATGCAATCATGCTCACCAAGACCGCTGAGATCGCAGCCGCCATGACACTCGAAGCGCTCAATGCCAATGCCAAAGCGTTTGAAGAACCCGTTCATACCATCCGTGGATTCAGCGGCGCCGTCAAGTGCGCGCGCCATCTTCGCGAGATCATGCAGAAATCACAAATCATGGAGCGTACAGGCAAGAATGTCCAGGACGCCTATTCAATTCGCTCGACTCCGCAGGTCATCGGCGCAGTCTGGGACGCTCTCGACTATGCTGTTGCACAGTTTGAAATAGAACTAAATGGTGTTGGCGACAATCCGATCTTCTTCCCGGAAGGCGATTCCGGATTCGTGTTAACCGGCGCCAATTTCCAGGGCACTCCGATGTCTTATCCACTCGACCACATCGGCACCGGCATAACTATGATTAACGTCATGTCTGAACGCCGTCTCAATCGCATTCTCAACAAGGCGCTCTCGATGGGACTGCCGGCGTATCTCACCAAGGGTGCCGGAATGCACTCCGGCATGATGCTTATGCAATACACTGCCGGATCACTTGTCTGCGAGAATCGCATCCTCTCATCACCGGCTTCTATCGGTTCAATCCCAGCCGCAGCCGATCAGGAAGATTTCGTTTCCATGGGTATGACTACCGTTCTCAAAACACGCGACATAATCAAGAACGGATTCGCCGTTATTGGCATGGAGATTATCGCTGCCGCACAAGCGTTTGAGTTCCTCAAGCCCGCTAAGGCAGGCAAGGGCTCTCAGGCGGCTTACGATGTCGTACGAAAGTACGTCACTGTATTGGAAGAGGATCGACCGCTTCACTCCGATATAAACGCAATCGCCAAAGTCGTTGCCTCCGGCGAGATTGTTGATGCCGTCGAATCGGCAATCGGCAAGCTTGAGTAGTTCTTCCGTTTGGTTATACACGCCCGTACAGCGAAGCTTGTGCGGGCGTTGTTTTTATCCGTCTTGATTGCCTCCATAAATCCTGCAAACTTAAAATCAGCCCTTTAAACGTCTTCTTTCTTGTACTTATTGCTCCATTTTAACGTTGACTGGATTGAACTGTCCACTTAATGTCTTTGCAGTAAACTAAAACACACTTCAGGAGTTGTACATGAAACCGTTCAGATTTATCTGCTTCCTCGCGCTCGCCGCATTTCTCGCTTCTGCATCACCCCTCGGTGCCGGCATCGGCGGAGCTCTCAAGGACAAGGTCAAGAAGAAGGTCGAAAAGAAGGCCGATGAGAAAGCTGACGAAGCCGTAGATAAAGCTGCTGGCGACGGCGGTTCGAGTGAGGGGACCTCCTCTGAATCTGCCAATGATGTGTCCTCTGGCGGAAGTGGAGGCGGTGGTGGCGAAGGTGCAAGACCCGGCGACGGTGTCTGGGCAAACTACGATTTTATCCCCGGAGATAGAATCATCTACTTCGAGGACTTCACCACAACCGGTGTCGGCGACTTTCCGCAGCGCCTCGACTTCAAGGAAGGGAATATGGAGGTCGTCGAATGGAAACAACAGCGATGGCTGCGCGCTAACAATAGCGCGAGACTTGAGATCCCTCTGCCCGAAGTTCTCCCGCAGCGGTTCACACTCGAGTTCGATTACTATGGACCCGGAAACGCAAATACAATTTCCATATTCGACGGTACCGACAAACAGGAAGATAACAACCAAGTGACGTTCTTCTGGTACCTTGGTTGCGGAGTCGGTCGGCGCGGCAATTTCGTCGCGTCCGCAGATCTCCCAGCCCGTGCCAAAGAGAAGATCGCCCACTGCCGTGCAATGAGCGATGGCAAGTATCTGAAGGTCTATGTCAATGACACTCGCGTTGCGAATGTTCCTAACACTTCCTTTGGGCGTTCCAATAGTCTGCCTGTTCAAATCTGGGCAGAGGAAGCGAGCCCTTTGATGATCACCAATATTCGCATTGCTGAAGGCGGAAAGAAGATTCTCTACGACCAACTAATGGCGGAAGGCAAAATCGTCACGCAGGGAATACTATTTGCGTCTGGCAGCGACGTCATTAAACCCGAGTCAACTCCTACCTTGAAAGACATCGGAACGATGCTCAAAGATCATCCGGACCTGAATGTCTCCATTGAAGGCCATACTGACAATGTCGGGGATGACGCTTCTAATCTGGACCTAAGCAAGCGCCGGGCGGCCTCCGTAAAGGCATTCCTAATCGAGAAGTACGGCGTTGCAGATGCACAATTGCAGACTCAGGGCTTTGGCGAATCGAAGCCGATCAGCCCCAACGATTCTCCCGAAGGACGCCAGAACAATCGTCGCGTCGAGCTAATCAAATTATAGTCCTCATATAACAGTATTCTGCAGAGGCGAAGGAAGTCATGCTTCCTTCGCCTCTTTCGTTTTTCAGAGCCAATTTATTGTTGACCACTTGCACTGATATGGATATATATAGACCTACGTAGTAGATTCTCAAATAGGAGTGAATTGCCATGAAATCATTCAAGATTGCGCTGTCTGTCATTGTCTGCCTCATGCTAGTCGCGTCGGCTGCAACCCACGCGGGAATCGGCGACAAACTGAAAAAGAAAGCCGAGAAAAAGATCGAGAAAAAGGCGGACGAGAAAACCGACAAGGAAATTGACGGGGCAATAAACAATTCGACAGGCGATGGCAGCTCATCCGGCAGTGCCGCTTCGTCTGGATCAGCCGCTGGGGCAAGTGACGACAGTGAAAATGCAAAACCTGGTGACGGGGTGTGGGCAAATTATGACTTCATTCCCGGCGACCGCATCGTCTACTTCGAAGACTTCAGCACGACTGGTGTCGGAGATTTTCCCCAGCGCCTCGAATTCAAGGAAGGGAACATGGAAGTGGTCGAGTGGAAGGGCCAGCGTTGGCTCCGTGCCAATAATGCCGCAAAGTTTGAAATCCCACTCCCGGAAGTCCTCCCGCAAAAAGTTGCCAACGTACCCAATACGACTTTTGGCCGGTCAAACAGCCTCCCCGTTCAGATCTGGGCCAGTTCAGAGAATCCGCTCATGATTGGCAATATCCGCATCGCCGAGGGTGCGAAAAAGATCATGTACGATCAACTCATGGCTGAAGGCAAATTCTCCACACAAGGAATCCTGTTTGCTTCCGGTAGCGACGTTATTCGCCCCGAATCTACGCCGACTCTGAAACAGATTGGCAACATGCTCAAGGATCACTCTGATTTGAAAATCTCAATCGAAGGACATACCGACAGCATGGGTGAGGACGCAGCAAATCAGGACTTAAGCGAGCGCCGCGCAGCCTCCGTCAAGGCATATCTTATGGCGAATTACGCCGTTGACGAATCTCGCCTCCAATCCAAGGGTTACGGCGAATCCAAACCGGTTGGCACCAATGACACACCTGAGGGCCGCCAAGGCAACCGGAGAGTAGATCTCATCTAGCTGTAATCCGACGCAGTATAAAGTGCCCTCTAAACAGCCGGAGCTACTGCTTCGGCTGTTTTTCTACGGCGACGTACATAAAGATTGACAAATTAGAGAAATATTGTATTGTAATCAAAGCACCACAAGAGAACTCATCGCCATAATGATCAGCATTAGGTGGTCATCGTATCTTCTTATCCAATAACACGATGCGGTGCATCCAAGTCTATTCGAAACAACAGATTCCTTATACGCAGGAGAAACAATGAGAACTAAGTTAACGCTGGTGATGTTCGCCGCCCTTTTTCTAGTCGCTGTGCCGCTTTTCGGACAGATAACAATTAATCAAAGCGATTCGCCGAACTCTCTCGGCACCAATAGCCGTTCGACTAGTATGACCTCATTTCCTGTTCAAACATTAGATTGGCTGGCGCTCTCTGCGGGCACAGGTGGTGGGCACACTTGGGATTTCTCGAACATTGCGTTTGACCTTGGATTTTACAGTTCAACCGTCGTCGCTGCTGGTACCGTTCCTGGCAGCAGTTACTTCCCCGGGGCAGATAAAGCTTGGGCTACGGGCTCCCTGCAATCGTGGACATTCTTCAGCACACCAACGAATGAAATTCGTATGCACGGAACGTTCACCACCTTTGGAGTTGCACCGAATTTGGATACGATCAAAATTGTATATGACGAGCCTTCTCTGCAATACAAGTTTCCAGTGACTGGAAATAGCAATTGGATCACCAAGTGGCGGTATACTCTCGACACCTTTGACCACGACACCTTGCTCTATTCCAACACCGTAAAGGACAGCATCCAGTGGGTCTGCGATGCTTGGGGTACGATCAAGTATAAGAACCGCCAGGTTTCTGCAATCCGTGCCAAAGGCACAATGTATATCACTTCGACAGTCAGTTACCCGGGGCAAACGCCTATCGTAACGCAGGTTTCTACCGATCACCTTCAGTTCATGACCGTCGATTATAATGGCGCCGGAGTATACGTGACCAGGTCTGTCTACCCGAGTGGAACATCTTACAGCGGCTCAGCCGACTACCGTTTCGTTCAAGCAACCACGCCAGTTTACGAAGTCAGCTCCTCGACATTGCCGTCAGATTTCTCAGTAGAGCAGAACAGCCCGAATCCATTCAATCCCGAAACCAGTATCTCCTATTCGATCGCCAAGAGTGCGCCTGTGACCTTTGAGGTCTTCGACATTCTGGGACGTACCGTTTGGGAAGAGAACTTCGGTACTCAGTCCGCAGGCGCCTATCGGATTCAATGGAACGGCCGGGATCGTAGCGGCGCTCCGTTGGCTTCCGGAGTTTACCTTTATAGGTTGACTGCCGGTGAAAACTCCTCGACACGTAAAATGATGCTTCTCAAGTAATTGCTCAACTCGGGTACCCGGCTTCAAGTCGGGTACCCGTAACCATACAACCAGCACATCCGGCCACAAATAATTCCTTCCAATTCGCTTGCGTTAATGACTGCAATTTCGTAAATCCTCTGCCGCATTCGCTTAGTGGCGCCGCCACTTAGAAAGGTCGACGTGTTCGGACTAGCTGATCTCTTCACCGGTTTCATTAATCTGCTTGCGGAAAATCCGCTGCTCTTGCTTTTCACGATCATCGGCCTTGGCTATCTCATTGGGAATATCAAGATCTTCGGGTTCAACCTTGGCATTGCCGCGGTCCTCCTTATTGGCATGGGGGCGGGCGCGATTGACAACAGACTCAACCTTCCCGAATACATCTACATCCTCGGACTGGTGATTTTTGTGTACGCGCTGGGGCTCCAGGCAGGGCCGGGGTTCTTCTCTTCATTCCAGAAACGCGGCGTTCGCTTTAGTCTGATTGCCGTAGCAGTCCTAACTGGTGCGGCACTGTTGGCAGCACTACTCGGAAACATTCTCGGCATGTCCGCACCAAGCATCGCCGGCCTATTCTGCGGCTCGCTCACTAACACACCGGCGCTTGCCGCCGCTGTCGAAGCCGTCAAAGGATTATCCGGTTCTATTCCGCCAGAGCTTCGGGAAACCTATATCAACAGCCCAGTTGTGACGTATGGAGTCTCTTATCTTTTTGGCGTCTTTGGCGTAATCCTTTGGTTCTTCATATTCTCCAAGATCTTCAAGGTCGACTATGCAAAAGAAGCGGCTGACCGCAGTTCATCAGAAGCGCCTGAAGAGATTATCAGTCAGACGTATAAGATCACCAATCCGGCAGTGAATGGTAAGACTATCGACGAGGCATTTCAACTCCTTGGTTCTCCAGGTTTCGTACTAAGCAGAATCAAGCATGGGGAAGAGGTCTTCATTGCAGCTCCTGACAAGACCTTGTTGATGGGAGATCTCGTGGTTGCCGTTGGCACGCAGACTTCGCTGGTTCGTGCCCATGTCCTATTTGGCGAAGTCTCTTCTGAGCAGGTGGCCCAACGCCGTGACGATACCGCCTACACTCAGTTGTTCGTTTCGAACAAAGCGGTAGTAGGGAAGTCTATTCGCGAACTCCGCGCTGAGCACCATTTCGAAGGCGCGATAACTCGATTGAATCGTTCGGGCGTTGAGTTCGTTACGACTCCCGACACAATCCTCGAAATGGGAGATAGGATTCTTGTCGTTGTCGCTCGCCAGCAAAAAGAGCAGATAACCAAACTGTTCGGCGATTCCGTCCAATCGCTCTCTGAAACGGATTTTCTCTCTCTTTCACTTGGTATCGTGCTCGGCGTATTTGTCGGTATGATTCCTTTTCCCCTGCCGGGAGGTGGAATCTTCCGACTTGGCTTTGCCGGCGGTCCTTTGGTCGTGGGCTTGATTTTAGGTCGATTGGAGCGCACCGGGCCTATTCAATGGGGACTTCCACACGCGGCCAATCTCGTTCTAAGGCAAATCGGACTTGTGCTATTTCTCGCGGCTATCGGAACGAAAGCAGGATATGGCTTTGGTGCAACATTCCAAGCTGGCTCGTGGGGGTTGTTCCTCGCCGGCGGGTTGATCACATCGTTCACCACAATCGCCACGATTCTCATCGGCTACAAATACTTGAAACTGCCGATGCTCGGTGTCATGGGAATGATGTCCGGAATCCAAACTCAGCCGGCATGCCTCGCTTACGCGAATCAGCAGGCGAAGAGCGACCTGCCTAATGTCTGGTATGCAACCGTCCAGCCGGCATCTATGATCGCCAAAATCATGCTGGCGCAGATCATTGTCACTACTCTCATTCTCTAAATTCCGGCATTCCGAATTGACAATCAACTGATGGAATCACCACTCATCCTCGGAGCACTCTTTCTTGCGGCAGTTGTTGCCGGATGGATCGACTCTATCGCAGGTGGCGGTGGCCTCATTACACTTCCGGCATTGCTTGCCGTGGGCTTGCCTCCGCATCTTGCACTTGGCACGAATAAGTTCCAGTCCTCATTCGGCAGCTTTACTGCAACAATGAACCACTACCGCAAAGGCATCATCAACATCAAAGAAGCTTTCTGGGGAATCGTCTGTACCGCCGTTGGAGCGGCATCAGGTGCGTATGTCGTACAAGTCCTCGATTCAAATCTGCTTGAAAAGATCATTCCTTTTCTCCTCCTCGCGATTCTCGTGTACTTCCTCTTCTCGCCGCGTCTGGGTGACCTCGATACGAAACAACGTATCCACAAGAATGTGTTTTACATCGTCATCGGTCTCGGTTTGGGATTCTATGACGGCTTTTTCGGTCCAGGCACGGGCTCATTCTGGACCTTCTTGTTCGTTTCACTAATGGGTCTGAATCTCCTCAAAGCGACCGGCTATACAAAGCTGATGAACTTCACCAGCAACATCGTTTCCTTGATTGCGTTTGCAATTGGTGGCAACATCATGTTTTCAGTTGGGCTCATAATGGCTGTCGGCCAGACCATCGGAGCCTATTTTGGTTCACATATGGCCATCCAGCGTGGCGCGAAATTCATCCGCCCGGTATTTGTAATTGTCGTCTTGGCTACGACCATCAAACTATTCGCTGACTACTTCAAATAATCGCTATTACAAATTGACGGACAACGCGTTGCGGGTGCAGCGATGCGGCATCAATATTCAATAAACTGATCAAATCAGTCGAACTATAAAAAGATGAACTTTATAGAGCCATATAATGTACACCTTTACAGTATGAAAAAGCGCATGTGGTATAGTTGCATTGCTTTTGCGATGGTCTTGGTTTCTGCAGCACTATTGCGGGCCGAACCTGTCCATCGTGACCATGTTTCCATCGAACTGGTCTCGGATCAATCCGCTGCTCGCCCCGGTGACACTGTCACGGTCGGACTGAAAATTCAACTCGAAGATGAGTGGCACGTCTATTGGACAAACCCAGGCGATGCCGGCCTTGCTCCGCGTGTTAAGTGGAATTTGCCACCCGGCTTTGTCGCATCACCGCTACAGTTTCCGGTTCCCAAGCGAATACCGGCAGGTCCATTGGTGAGTTTTGGCTATGATAAAGAGCTTCTCTTGCTTTCCGACATCGTAATCCCAAGCGATTTCATACCTGACAGCCTGTTCTCTTTCAATGCTGAAGTCGACTGGCTGGTCTGCAAAGTCGAATGTATCCCCGGTGATGCTGTGCTGTCGCTCATGGTGCCAATTGTCGAGAACGGATTGGCGGAGGCTACTGCCTGGGATGAACAATTCCGTTTAGTCCGAACAAAGCAAGCAGTTGAAGATACGAACTGGAGCGTCACTGCTTCGGCTTCGAAGACCAATCTGCAGTTGATTTTCACTTCTAAATCCGAGCGGTCCAGTACGATTCCCAGTGATTTATTCTTCTTCCCGACGAAAAAGGGAATCATCGACAATTCTGCTGCTCAGGTACTCGCAAAGAAAGAACGAGGCTTTGAATTGACGATTCCGCTCAATTCAATGAATACTGACACCCTCACAGAGATCTCCGGATTGCTGGTTGCCGAAAATCAGTGGGCGAACGAAGGTACACGCACCGGACTCAAGTTCTCCGCACCAGCCACAATGCTTTCTTCTCCTACACCGATTGCCTTTGCGGCAGTCGAGATCACTTGGTGGCAAGCGATTCTCTTTGCCTTTGTCGGCGGTTTAATTCTCAACCTGATGCCTTGCGTACTTCCGGTGCTTTCCATCAAAGTGCTCAGTTTCGTCCAGCAAGCAGGGGAAGGGCGCAAACAAATTCTCCAGCACAATGCAGTCTTTACTCTTGGCGTATTGGTTTCCTTCTGGATTCTCGCTGCTGGACTCTTGCTGCTCCGTGCCGGAGGGGAACAACTTGGCTGGGGATTTCAGTTACAATCGCCAGCCTTCATCATCATCCTGTCATCGTTCATGTTCTTGATGGCGTTAAATCTATTGGGCGTTTTTGAAGTCGGCACTTCACTTACCGGTATTGGTGGAAATTCAAGACGTTCAGGTTTGCTCGGTTCATTTATTGCCGGTGTAACTGCCACAGTCGTTGCAACGCCATGCACGGCGCCGTTTATGGGCAGCGCTCTCGGATATTCGCTGACCCAACCGGCATTGATTTCATTGGCTATTTTCACCGCGCTTGGTCTCGGAATGTCGGCTCCATATGTCATTCTAACCAGTACACCATGGTTGCTCAGATTTGTCCCGAAACCGGGTCGTTGGATGGAAACCCTCAAGCACGTCATGGGATTTTTGCTGATGGCGACAGTTGTGTGGTTAGTTTGGGTGCTATCAATACAGGCAGGTTCCGATTCAATCCTTCTTTTGCTCGCGACATTACTTGTCCTCGGACTCTGCGCTTGGATATTAGGACGATGGGGAGGATATGCTGTCGAACAAGGCAAACGCGTGACGGCCATCACGGCCGCGGTGGCGCTGGCGCTTGCTTCGGTATCGCTTGCATCATTTAACGTCACTCCGGCAGACAGTGTTGCCTCAGGTATGACGCAAGCCGACGGACTCACGTGGGAGCCGTTTTCGCCTGAGCGTGTAACGGAACTAAACGGCCAGGGACGTCCGCTCCTAATTGACTTCACAGCCGCTTGGTGCCTCAGCTGCAAAGTAAACGAACGGGTCGCGTTTGGTTCACTCGATGTTCAGGGCAAACTTAGTTCACTCTCTGTAGTGACTATGAAGGCTGACTGGACATCCCGCGATGAGAGAATTACCAAAGCGTTGGCGGAGTTTGGTCGGAACAGCGTTCCGCTTTATGTGTTGTATACTGGCAAAACTGGTCAATCGCCAATAGTATTGCCGGAGCTGTTGACTCCCGGCATTGTTATAGAAGCTTTGAACAAACTCGAAGGATAACTCAAGAGCCCACACATCGAGTGTCATCGACAATTGTGGGAAAGGAAAGGGACGACAACATGAACAAGATGACGAAAACATTCATCATTAGTGCCATGCTGCTCATTGGCATCGGAGCATTGGCTTTTTCGCAGGAAGCTGCCAAGGAAACCGCAATTGCATCAGTAGCAATCGATCAACCTGCTCCAGATTTTGCTCTCAAGGACGTGAACGGCAAAGAGCATAAACTTTCCGACTATAAGGGCAAGTATGTTGTGCTTGAGTGGGTCAACTATGATTGCCCCTTCGTAAAGAAGCACTACTCATCTGGAAACATGCAGGGCTTACAGAGCGGTTTCACCAAGAAAGACGCCGTATGGCTTTCTATCTGCTCATCCGCTCCGGGTAAGCAAGGACACTTTCCGACTGCCGACTTGAAGAAACGCATGGAGACTGAGAAGTCGACTCCAAGTGCCTATTTGATTGATGAATCAGGTTCAGTTGGAAAGCTGTATGGTGCGAAAACGACGCCGCACATGTTCGTAATTGACCAGAAGGGTGTACTTCGCTACGCCGGTGCAATCGATGATACGCCGTCAACCAAAGCCTCTGATATCGCATCCTCGACCAACTACGTATCGTCCGCACTTGACGCACTCATTGCTGGAAAGCCTGTTGGAACCAAGTCCTCGACCCCATATGGTTGTTCTGTAAAGTACTAGTTTCACCGGCTGACATTACTCGACGATTATCCGGCAAGTCTGTCCGACCAAAAGTCTGACGACTTGCCGGACCTTTAGCTAACAGTTTCTAGACATTGAAACATTTTTCAAGGAGAGAGAGATGAAAAAGTACATAATCCTGCTTTTGGTTTCACTCCTCATTGGAGTGAGCTCACTGTCTGCTGCAGCTCGTACATTTGGGTTGCACGGTGCAGGACCGCGCGTCGGCGTCTCTATTGATCCCGACCAGATTCACTTCGGCGGCCATTTGGATCTTGGCGATCTCGCAACGCGCCTAATGATCTTTCCGTCGATCGAAGTTGGCGTCGGAGATGACCTCACAATTGTCGCACCAATGTTCGCTATTGGCTATCGCTTTCGCGAGGACTGGGGTTCTTGGAATCCATACATCGGCGGCGGCGTCGGCCCGGTCTTCGTTTCATCCGACCATGGCGGCAGCAACAGCGAACTCGGCCTGACTGTCCAGGGTGGAATCCAGAAGCGTCTTTCGTCCCAGTCGGGATTTATGTTTCTGGAATTCAAGATTGGCTTGGCAGACTATAACGACTTCAAGTTTACCTTGGGCTGGTGCTTCGGAAGTAAGTAGCATTTCGGCTGGAGAGTCGAGGCGATACGATATTAGCAGTTAACTGCTTTGATTCTGCCGATACGCAAGGACTCGTACTTTTTCAAGAGTAATGAGTCCTTCGGAGATGATCGCGTCGAGCAGCTTGACGAACGGCGCAATCTTTTCGGCCGAGTCGACGATCTCGACTACCATCGGTAGGTCTTCGGACAGACGCAGCACCTTTGCAGTGTGAATTCTGCTGTTGGCGCCAAAGCCCAGCGTCCCGCGCAATACAGTTGCGCCCGCAAGACCTTCAGCGCGCGCCATCTCGACGATCACCTCATAGACCGGTCGCCCATTGTGTCGATCGCTTTCGCCGACAAACACGCGCAGTAATTCGGCCTCTCCCGAGAGTTTCATTCTGTCCTCCTAAAGCGATCGGCCAACTGCCATGCCGGCAATCAGTCCTATCATGCCCAGCAATATCTGTCCGCCGATATTGACTATTGCCAGAGTCCATTCCGAATCTCGCATTAGCTCTCCGGACTCGAAGATCAGCGTCGAGAATGTTGTGAACGAACCCATGAATCCAACCAGTATTATCGTGCGCAATTCACTGCTGATAAGAAGTCGCTCCTCAGCAAGTGGCCAAACGAAGCCGAACAAGAAGCAACCAATGAAATTGACTGCAAACGTCCCGGCGGGGAAGCTGCCGCCGTACAGCCGCGACACCAAGCCACCCAGCCCGAATCTCGCTAGGGCACCGGCGGCGCCGAATACAGCGATCAGAACGAGCTTCGTCACCATTACGATCTCTTGCCGATGAATTCTCTTTTGTTGAATAAAACGATTGAAAGGCAAACCAAGAATAGTGTCCACGCAAAGTAGTAGCCAATTCCTGAGAATATCGGAGTGACATCTGACAAATCAGACTTGAGTATCGCGTCCATTGAATATGTCCGGTAGTTATCGATCGACATGAATCTGAGGACATCCCCAATAATCTGCACCGTACGGAAAGGCAACTGCTGAAAAATAAAACCCATCATACTGAAGAACCAATACAGCGCTGCCAAGAATGTCGCCAACAATGGATTTCCGAAGTTCGAAAACAGTAACCCAAGTCCAAAGGTCGAAGTCCACGACATCAACATCTGTAACAAGTACAATGGCGCGACCCCCGGAATGCTAAATCGGAAAAAAATCAAATGCAAAACGGCATAAAGTGCAATTGCGATGAACAAGTAAATCAGTAGCCCATACAGCGATCCCAGAATTTTTCCTACCAACAACTCGATACGCGCAATCGGCCGCGCTGCAAACGGCAACAGAGTCCCGTCGCGATAGTCAATTCTCCATGTCGTGATACCAAGAATAAGCGCTGCAATATGCCCCATAAAACTTACCAATTTGAAGAACGGTGCCGCCGCACTTTCAATTCCGACACTGCCCGGCGCCATGTCGTTCACGAAAATTACCGGCAAAATCGTCGGCGCTGCCAGGAATATACAAGCTCCGACAAACACCCAGATGATCTTTGAAGAACGCAGCTTGCTCAGTCTGTGCATCGCAAGGTCATTTATCATCGCTCAACTCCTCGTGCTTCACAAGCTTCAAGAAGCGATTTAACAAGCTTGCTCCGACTTGCTTTACACTGATAATGTCTCCGCCATTTTGAAGTATGGTTTCCAGTGCGAAATTCTTATCTTCACGATTCTGACACAACACCGAAGCTGTCTCATTTTCGACAGTGACTTCCACTCGCGCTTGCAGGGAAGCGATCAACTCAGTGTTTGGGGACAAGAAGACAATCCGGAATGCCGCCTGCTCTGAGTTCAGCAGCACGCCAAGCTTCTCAACAGCGATAAGTTCGCCTTCGTTGATAATCGCCACTCGGTCTGCAATGTCTTCGATGTCTGATAGAATGTGGGTCGAAAGAAATACGGTCTTGCCCTGCGACCGAAGCTTTTGCAACAGCTGCTTAACTCGCGCTTTGGCAATTGGATCCATACCTGATGTCGGCTCATCCAAAATGAGAAGCTGTGGATCGGCTATTAGGGCCTGGGCAAGTCCAATCTTCTGCGTCATGCCTTTTGAGTAATTGCGAATCTTGACTGTGCCGGCAGTCGGCATTTCCAAGAACTCCAACAATTCAGAAATCCGCGCCGGGACCTTGGCTTGATCAGCACCACCCAACCGCGAAAACAACCGCAAGAACTCCTCGCCTTTCAAGAAACCATCGAAATTGAAAATCTCGGGCAGGAATCCAATCTTCTCACGTGACCGAGGATCCCTCGAATCGACTCCGAATATCTCTGCGCGACCGCTGTTTGACTGAATGAAATCAAGCAGGATGTGCATTGCCGTTGTCTTGCCGGCGCCGTTAGGTCCCAGGAATCCGAATATCTCGCCTTCCGGCACCTCGAAAGAAATCCCCTTCAGCGCATCCTTGCGATTACCTCGCTCGCGGTAGGTCTTGCTCGTATTATCGAATCGAATAGCTGCAGTCATGTTTGCTCTTACTCTATTCTGAATTTAAATTCGCCAGATGAACCGACATACTTCATCGCGGCGGCCGTACTGTACAACTTCTCTTGCAAAGCGCCGGGTGAGTATCCCTCCAGCCCGGCGAACACTGCGCCAGCAGGGGAGAAGATGATTGTCACTGGCAAAGTCTGAATCGGCGAGTCATCAAAATAGTCGCCGGTCGGATTGTATCCGAAAGGCAATTCTGAATTGTCGAACGCAACCGACTGTCGAATCTCATCTGGCGAGTTTTCTATGTTGACTATGTAGAAATCAAAAAGTGAATCCAGTTCTGTGTTCTGACTTGCTTCAACAACCTCGCTGATCATCGCCATACTGCGCTCAGACGACGCGCCCCAGAACATGACGACACTATATTGACTCGTATCTTCGGGCACCACCACCGTGCGGCCATCGTTCATTCGAAATTGCAAATCAACCGCCGAACGCGTTTTGGAAGTCGGCTTGCTCCGATTTATTACAAGATCATACTGCCAGATTGCTAATCCGATTCCGAGAACAAGCGATACGACCGCGAAGAAGGGAATCGGAATCTTTCTAAGAACACTCATCGAATGCCCATCTTCTTCAACCGCGACAACACAATTCCAATATCGAAGGATAGAATTCCAAAACAAAATCCAAGTGCTGAAATTGCCGTTCCGAGAACGATCTTCCCCTTTTCGGAAATTTGATAGACTGACTCCGAATGGAGCATGGCTGTAATGAAGTCATTTTCGGTTGTAACGCTTCGAAGATCGAAATTCGCAACTATCATATATGCTATGCCAATCGCGACTATCGGTATAACGAATCCCATGATCTTGTAAAACTTGTCCATATCAACTGCCTTCTTCCACCAGATCAAAAATTAGACATGCTTGACTTGTAAAAAGATTCAAAAATTCAATGTGATCGGCAATTGAATTCAGGCGGGGCATCGCTTCGGGAGATTGCTGCGAGTACGTTAAAAGAATTGAGAGGTTGACAAATATAACGAGAACGAGCCATCCCGTGGATTCAAGGCAACATCTAATCGACCGACCCTGCCCAAGAATTGCTTTATTGATCCGCGAATTCCAACACCGACACTATAGTAGGGATCCGCAATCGCGTCACTGAATTCACGACCTCGCCCCCAGATGCTACCGTAGTCTACAAAAGCTGCGAGCTGGCCGTAGAATACGCGCGTATCCAGAGTCCGCCACCGTGTCTCAAAATTCCCGAGAAGCACTTGATCACCACGTTCTACCTTTTCTGGTGTTCCGCGTACATTGCTTTCTCCAGAGATCGCATAAGGCTGAACCCGCTCATCAGCCGATGACGTCTGAAGCCTCACCCGCATGGCGAAGTTCACTGGTCCGCTGATTATATACTTTCTGCCGGTTAGCGATATTCGCCACTTGTTGAAACTTCCTTCATTGAGCTCGTTGATCCCGGTAACATCGAAAGACGCATCATTTCCGTCATAAAAATATCGATCAAAATAGACCCGACCCAACGTTACTCCCGTCCCGATTGAATAGCGAGGATAGTCAATGGCCTTCGTCGCTAGCCCAAGTGTGTCTGGCGCAGCCAACTGCCAGTTCTCGCGATCGTACCCGCCATAACCTTGCACATATACGTTCTCACTCAGTCTATGACCCAGAGAACCGGAAATTGCTTTGCGAAGGTAATCGTAGTCATAACGCACGCCGTGAAATTGCAGTGGATCGATCTCTCGTTGTTCGGCTACCGCAAATCCTACTGCTATATCTTTTCCAAGGAAGCGCGGAAATGTTGCCGCAATGTGTCCTGAATTCTTTCCCTCGAATCTTCGGTACAGCACTACCGTTTGAAGATAGAATCCGAGAAGATTCTTCTCATGAACACCTACCGACCAATCAAGCTTGCCATCGGTTCTCCCAAGTGACAGAAGCGGCAGCAAGGTCCAAACTTCGCGCAAATCGAATTCTATGTCAATTGAGTCGCCATCAGGCAGTAAATAGGTGTCGACTTTCGAAAAGATACCAAATCCATCCACCTTGCGACGATCTCGTTCCAGCAATTCAAGGTCGAACAATTGTCCATGCTTGGAGTCGATTTCTCGATAGAGTATGTAGCGCCGCAATTTGAATTTACCTGTGAATGCGACATTGCGTATCGTTAGCGAACTGAGCCCTGTCGTGTCCAGAAATTCTGATTCGCTTGATTGTGCAGCGCACTCTCCAATGGCGAAAAGAGCGATTACCATTGATAAGATTAGAAATTCGAGCAAGCGGGCTTTTGTAGTAACATTCTGAAACATCAATAGAATCTATCCATTTTTATGAGATCGCAACATCCAGTTCGAGAGTCGATTATAAAGCAATTTTGTGTTGAGACGAGAGTAATTTTCGCGACTTTCGTTTAATGTCAGGTAATGCCATGACCGATAAGTATAAGTAGGGAGGACAAAAATAAGTTATGGCTAAACAGGATTCCAAAGTACTCATCGTCGATGACTTCGGCGATACTGGCAAAATTCTGGTGCAGATGTTTGACCACTTGAACGTGGCAACCGAGAGCACCAACAACCCGGAACAGGCCTTCTCCAAAATCGGCGAGAAGAACTATAAACTCGTAATTGCTGATTCGAGAATGCCCAAGGTTGACGGCGTCAGCCTTCTCAAGCGCATTCGCCAATGTAGCCCGGACACCAAAGTCGTGATCATGTCAACTTTTGATTCGCGTCATACTCAAAAGATGGTCGTTGCCGATGGCATCGACTACTACCTGCCTAAACCTGTCAAGCTCCAGCATCTCGAGCAGATGCTTACTGAGCTGTCTCTGAAGCTCTAATCCATGGCGCTTGGCCCATCTAATGCGCCCCTACTCAAATCGGCTCAAGAATGTATTTGCCTTTTTGCCGAAATCGCGTATACTCTTACGGACTAAATAACCACGCGAAAGAGGTCCTGCTAAACGCAAATCTGCTAACGACCAAACTAGAAAATCCGGATCGATTGTTCTCGACCGGCTGAATGACCTCATGACGAAAGGTCTTAGCATGAAGCGCCGAATCCTCCAGATCATCTTTGTTTTTTCAGTTGCCGCACTTGCATTTCCGGCAATATCTGCTTCCCAGCCAATCTCTGCCAAGCTCCGCGCACCTCGTGGCGTGTTAGCAGGCTCTATCATTGATGTCTCGATTTTCGTCCAGTCAGCGCGGCAATTAGGAGGCATTGACTTCACGATTCGTTACAACGATAGTCTCTTCTCATATTTGGGCGTTGTCCAGGACACCGGATTGAACAATTGGGAGTATTTCACATCATCGCACAACAGCGCTTCCAATTCCGTAAACATATTCACGATAGCCGACATCAACAACGGACCTGTCCATCCCGACTCCGCCGATCTTTTTCCCAAGGGTTCGATCGCTAAATACTCGTTTTTTGTTGCACCGAATTGGATATCTGAATCCGCTCAGGAGGAATTTTCATTCTTTTGGCTAACTTGCGGCGATAATGCTGTTTCAAATACGCGCGGCGATACCCTCATTGTGCTGAATCGCGTCTTCAATCCAAATGGTTCTGTCCTTTGGAATGAACCTGACTCACTGAATTATCCCGAAAGCAGCCGTATTCCAAATGTTGGAGCCCCCGACAGCTGTCTCGCAGCGGCCGACAGGGTGCTTTTCAGCATCGATTTCCACAATGATATCGCGACGAATTACTACATTTGTGGCGATGCCGATGGCAGCAGCACAATCAGTATCTCCGACGCCGTCCTGATTATCGCGTACATCTTTTCAAGCGGCATTCCGCCTAACCCGATCAATGCTGCTGACGTCGATTGCAGTGGGATGGTTACGATATCGGATGCCGTCTACCTGATCAATTTCATCTTTGCCGGTGGAACAGCTCCCTGCGCCGCGTGTCCGTAATCGGGCACTATTTCTTGTAGCTGTATTTTGGTCCCCAACCATTGACACCCCTTGGCAGTAACTCGAAGAAGTGCCACGGCGGGCAGAAATCGTCGCCTGGCCCAAAGAATGCCTTGGCCACACGATAGATCTTGCCATTGGGATTGCGAAATAGGGTAGATACCCCCGGCCATGCGCCGCCGTCGGGTGACTCAAACCCCAACGCCTTCCCAAAAGTCGTTGCGTGATGTGAATAGATTGGAAACCTCCAGCCGCGTCCCTTGGCAAACTCTGCCATAACCTTCGGTTCATCCGGTGATACAACGACAAAGCCGGCCCTGTCAGACAGATGCTCACGCATCCCGTTGAATCCGTCCGCCCACATCGTGCAGTACGCACATCTCACGCCCATATTATGTACCAGTACGAGTTCATCCCGCTTGCCAAACATCTGAGACAACTTCACTTTCTTACCACCGCCGGTTTGGAACGTGAAGTCTTCAACCTCAAGCGGCTCCATTATCCTGCGCATTTTCGCGAGCTTTTGTTTGTCCTTTAGAATCTGCTTTTCCAGCTGCTCGATCTCGCGCTCTTGTTGCTTGACTGTCTTCTTTGCCATAGCGACTTGTCCTTTGTTCTTATCGTAAATTCAAATTCTGTTCGTATGAAAAGATTGGTCCGGATTGGCACAAAATAGCACTGCGCCTCTGAAGGGGCAACCGATATTCATATGGTACTCAACGCTTAAATCGATTGTTTCTGCAGTTTAGAACGCGCATATTCGTTCCCCATGATTTGCTCACACTGTCAACAGGTTTGGTAAAGTGCTGAAGTCGCGCGAAGATCATAGCTCGCTTGAATTGCTTTCCGGAGTGGTCCTTATCAGCTTCTCAGCTGTGTTTGTCAAACTCGCCGATGTCGGTCCCTCGGCAGCAGCATTTTACCGAATGTTTTTTGGTGGTGTGCTGCTCCTGTTGATCACGCTCATCACTCGCACCAAACTCTGGTACGGCTGGAAGCCATTTTCTCTTGCCGTCTTGTGCGGCGTCTTGTTTGCAGGTGATTTGGCGTTTTGGCACCGCAGCATCAATGCCGTTGGACCAGGGCTTGCCACCATACTAGCGAGTTTTCAGGTCTTTTTCGTGACCGCATTCGCAATCGGGTTCCTCAGAGAGCGTCCCGGTATCCGAGTTTTCATTGCAATTCCATTGGCTCTTCTTGGGCTCTTCCTGCTTGTCGGCACGCAGTGGAACAAGATGAGTATTGACTATCAAGCTGGTGTGATGTATGGGCTCATAACGGCAATTTTCTATGCATCGTTCGTATTGACTCTCCGAAGATTACAATCATTGTCCAACGCTCCCGCACCATTTGCCAACATAACTGTCTCTACCTTGAGCACGGCATTCTGCTCTGCCATTGTGGCCATTATTGCACAAGAGAGTTTTGTCATTCCTGACACTCCGAGTATCTTGTGGCTGATCTTGTATGGAATTTGTGGCCAGGTTTTAGGCTGGGTTTTGATAACTCGAAGCATCAAACACATTTCTGCCGCTCGAGTAAGTCTGATGCTCTTGCTTCAGCCGACATTGTCGTTTATTTGGGACATTGTCTTCTTTCAGCGACCGACACTGGCAATCGAATTTGCTGGTGCAATCATCGCAATCTTTGCCATATACCTTGGCACTTGGACCGGTGAAGCGAAGATTGAACCGAGACAGGCTTAAACATCAATGAGAAGTTTTCGTCACATGTACATGACCCGCAACCGCATTCTTGCATTTCTGTCATTTGGGTCGTTGGCACTCTTTGTAAGCCAGCTCGCCTGTTCAGACAAGTCAAACGACACATCCGACAATCGAGCTCCTTCGACACCATTACTCACCCAGCCTCTTGATGGAACTGCTGCCGCTCCGACGAGTGTGCAGCTTGACTGGGAAGCAAGCGATCCGGATGGTGATTCACTGACCTTCGATCTCTTCGTTGATACTTCAAATCCTCCGACAAAACTAGCGGCTTCCGAATTGCCCGGCAAGAGCCACACAATCTCGTCGTTGAGCCAAGGAGTGACATACTTCTGGAAGGTGACGGCCACAGACCCAGATGGTCTGAGCAGCGCGTCAAGCAACATCAGCAGCTTTGCGGTGGGTTCATTTGAACTTGGTTGGCGCGACCTTCAACCTATGCCTACCTCACGACTGGGACCCGCTTCCGCAGTGACGGGGAATCGGCTCTATGTGATGGGCGGACTATCGTACCACGGCGTATTGGATCTGTGTCAGGCCTATGATCAATCTACCGACACTTGGCATCAAATAGACTTCATGCCGGTTCGCCGAGCATACGCCAGCGCCGTTGACTATCAAGGCAGAATCTACGTCCTCGGTGGCGAAGCTCTTGGTCAGAAGATATCCATCGTGAATTCCTACGACCCGCTTTCAGATCAATGGGATCAGTTGGAACCAATGCCAACAGGTAGATCTCGTTTCGGTGCTGGCGTGCATGGCGACAATATCTTCACATTCGGAGGCTACCAATCCGATGGCGCGATCTATAGTTACGAAATCACTGCGAACGAGTGGCAGCAAATCGGCACGCTTCCAAAACCACGCGACGGCATGTCTGTGACAGTTCACAACGGACTTTTCTATCTGATCGGCGGGTCCCATCCGGATAATTTTTGGCTGACAGACGTTACGGTCTACGACCCGTCCCTGGGAACATTCTCAACTCGCGCTCCAATGCCAACCGCACGTCGCGACCACCGTGCTTCGTTGATCGGAGACAAGATTTATATCACCGGCGGAATGAACGCAATCGGCCCTCACATCTTTTTCTCTAGCGTCGAAGTGTACGACATCAACAGCGACACCTGGCTGACCCGTAGCCGCATGAAGTATCCTCGTCACGACCACGCAGCCGGAGTAATCAACGGTAAGCTCTACACAGCCGGTGGCTTGACTGACGGCATTCCGGATATTCTCAATAGTCTCGAAGAATATGACCCGCTCCTTGATCCCTAACAGGTGAAACGAATTGACAACTACTTCAAATCATACAGTCTGGACGCCAGCAGTTAAGCACCTAAAGCGCGTTGACCCGATCCTTGCTCGTGCGATAAAACTCATCGGTCCCTGCAAGCTCGAGAAGGGAGAAGGCGGGTTCAATACTCTGGCGCGAACAATCATCTATCAACAACTGTCGCTCAAAGCCGCCGGCACAATCTTTGGTCGAATCAAAAGCCTCGCTGGCATTAACAAGTTGACTCCACCGTCGGTAGCCAAGTTGACCGACGCTCAACTTCGATCGGCAGGAGTTTCACGACCAAAGATCGCTTACTTGCGTGATCTTTGCGATAAAGTCACTGGCGGCGCGATTTCATTTCGCAATTTCCCGCGAATGACCGATGACCAGGTTCGCGACGCTCTCACGTCCGTAAAGGGTCTCGGCGTCTGGAGTGCAGACATGTATTTGATCTTCGTTATGAACCGAACCAATGTGCTTCCAACAAAAGACCAGGGACTCCTGAACGGAATTTGCCTATTGTATGGTCACTCAGCGGAAGAACTCGACTGGGAAGTGCTCCAATCCCGATGGTCACCTTACTGCTCAATCGCATCGTGGTACCTTTGGGCATACAAAAACCGGATGATGGAATCTCGACCCAAACAATGAAGAAAGCAATTGTCACCGGAGCAACGTCCGGTATCGGTCGGGCGCTGGCGCTGAAACTGGCAAGAGAGGACTACGTCGTCGGCATCATCGGACGTCGCACGGAACGGCTCGAAGAACTCTGTCGGCAGGCGCCGGGGCATTTCATAATCCGACCATTCGACTTGCGCGACTATGATCGTGTTGAAGAGCTCTTAAACGGCCTCGTTATCGAACTCGGTGGGCTCGACTTGATAATTGCAAACGCTGGCGTCGATCGACGAAATCCTGCCTTGCACCTCGAGCCTGAATTGGAAACCATCGAAGTCAACGTCGCAGCCTTCGTAGCCACCGTCGATTGGGCGGCAGCATACTTCAAGAAGCAGGGAAGAGGCCACATTGTCGGCGTATCGTCCGTCGCCGCTTTCTGGGCAAATGCTCGCACCTTAGCATACAACTCCTCAAAAGCATTCGAGGTGAAGTACCTTGCCGGGCTTTACGCTAACCTGAAGCCGAAAGGCATCCACGTTACCGATATCTGCCCCGGGTTCGTGGCGACTGAGATGACACAAGGTCGAACCGATATGTTCTGGGTCGCTTCACCGGAAAAAGTTGCCGACCAGATATATCGCTCCATCCTCAAAAAGAAACGCATTGCTTATGTTTCTCGTCGTTGGCGCTATCTTGGCTGGATAATGCGCATCCTGCCATTCCGCCTATATTCGCGATTGACGATGCAGAGCTGATTCCCGAATTCGCTATCCTGCTTGCGATGAATACTCGTAGCTTATATAATTCTCCAAAATTGACTGTTCTTAACCACGATGGGAGAATCCAAAATGGCAACTTACATTATCCTGAGTAAACTCGGTCCGCACGCCTTTGAAACGCCGGATGGACTGAAAGGTATCGCGACGTTGGTGAGGGAGAAGCTCCGCAAGGAATGCCCCAAAGCTACCTGGGTGCAAAGCTACGGCTGCATGGGAAGCTATGATGTCGTTGATATCGTCGAATCAGACGATCCGCAGCAAATCGAAAAGGCTGTCATGATTATTCGCGCTCTTGGCCGTTCGACAACAGAAACCCTTCTGGCGACTCCTTGGGACGAATTCCTCAAAGCACTCTAAATAACTAGGCCCCGGCTTGAGGCCGAGGCCTGTTGGGTGAGTGGAGGGATTATGACCAAACCCGCATAGGGGGTAATCAGGGTAGAAAAAGTCTCGCAGCTGCATAGACTCAAGGAGCAGAACGGAAATGATCTGCAAGATTTCCTCTACGATATCTCAGACGTTATTCGTGGCTGTTTGTTTAACCGCTTACGCAAAAATTCCAGTTTTCGCAGGGATTTCTTGCGCATATGCTGACAACCAAAAAACAATTGACTTTACCCGCACAATTTATACTTTGCCCTTCTCATCTGAGGGCTCGTAGCTCAGATGGTTAGAGCGCGCGCCTGATAAGCGCGAGGTCGGCAGTTCGATTCTGCCCGAGCCCATTTATTGTTCCCACCGATTTTGAGGTCGGCAAGTTCGACCGTAGGTGCCCGAGCCCATTTATTCTTCCCACCGATTCTGAGGTCGCCAAGTTCGACCGTAGGTGCCCGAGCCCATTTATTGTTCCCATTCATCTTTGAGGTCGGCTAGTCGACCGAAGGGCCCCAGCCTGTCTTTCCCACACTCGGGCTGCGCCACACCCCGCGGTCGACGGAACGTGCGATCCCATCTTGCTTTCACTTTCATCTCAACTAAGGCCAGATGATCGCGGCCGAACGCGCATCTGATAGGCGCCTCAGCTTCCAACGCTTCAGGATTCTCGCACACAAAAAGAAACCCGAGACGTTTTGCACTGTCTCGGGCTTAGTTTCGTGCGCCGTCCCGACTTGCGGGACGGCGTCTTAGCGAGGCGCGCCAGATGGATTGATCTGGAGTATTCCAGGTTTTCGAATCAAATCGTCGCGAGTCGGCTTTACTTCGATGGAGTCTCACCGGGAACAACGCTGGATCTGACCGGCGTCTTCTCAAGTGTAGCCTTTGCCCACATCGTTGTGGTTGGCTGCTTCTCCGAAGTCATCTTGACTGTAGCGTCAAGAACGTCGCCTCGAATTGTTCCTTCCCATTCGTGTAGATTCTTGGCCTCGTCTTCCAACGTGGCTTTGAATCGGGTCAAATCGCCTTCCGAAGTGGTCGTATATGCCGCCATTCGAAAACCCATCTTCTCACAGTGGGAGGAATAAAACATGCCGGCAATAAACTTGATTGTCTCTTCAGTGCCCGTGGCCACGCCTTGTGCGCCAATTTCACCGACATAGACTTTGCCGTCGAGGATGCCTTTCTTGGCCGCAATTTTAGCAGAGTCTGCTGGAAGTTTCTCGCTTGCCCCCATCGTTGGCGTATCTCCACCCGCCATCACGCTACCCCAGACTACCAACGTCATCGCTAATGCAAGCACCCATACTGGTGCCGAGATTGTGAAGATCTTCTTCATCGGATCTCTCCTTGCTGATGTTGTTGTTCTGGTCATCCAGTTATTTAGTGGATGATCGTTCGATAAGGTTCTTGGTGAGCATTCTGATGCGCATCTGGTCAGCTCAATTTCTTACTGGTATTTACCGCCAAGTTGGGAGCGTGGTTCCATAAAGTAGATGTTTGTTCTCGTTTTTTTTGTTCGTGGCAAAGCTGCAATTTCGGAGACTTCGACTTGTCTGAGCAAGGAGACAGGGACCTGCCTGCTTCGCGCCGATTCGCGAATTAACTTGACGACCACTCCGTCATCGACATACTTATCCATCAATACAGCAATATTTGAATGGAGGCATTTATGCGAAAAACACCTTTCGCTGCTTTGCTGCTTGCAGTTTTGATTCCCCTTGGCTGCTTCGCTTCAGAAACGATTACAACCCTTACGGTGGGCACCCATAACTCGCGTGACTCCTTAACCGTATTCGGCACCATTGTATTTATGGAACCCGATTCAAGCGGGCAGTTTACATTGCTCTTGAATCCGAACGCCGAAATCCAAGCAATGTTCTTTCGTACGGAAGACGACTCCATCACAGCTCACTTTGAACGAACTTCGGGTGATACTATCGTCGTCGCGCAGCCGACGACGCCGGCATTTGCACGCCCCAGGGTGTTGTCGTTCGAATTGGCAATTCCACAACGGGTTGATGATTCCCTCATTATGTTGGATCGAGGCAACCGTTGGTATCCAGTCTTACCTCAGGGCCTAACGACGGCAATTGTAAACGTAGTCTGTAATCCCGATCTCGAAGTCTTCTCTATCGGAGACAAGTCCACGCATGGCGTGTCGCCACTTGTGATGCACGAGTTCATGTCGAAAATCCCCGTCTACAAAATCCCGCTTATAGTTGCCAAGAAACATTATTATCGCAGTTGCAGCAGGGCAGTGGCAAAGCACGAAATTACCCTGAACTATTTCAGCATAACTGACTCGGCAGCGCAGGCAATACTCGACGAGGCCACCACCGCATTCGAGTTCTATCAAGACTTGCTCGGAGAATACCACCACAAAAAGCTGACAATTCTTGAGGTCCCAAGTTTCGAAGGCACCAACATCGGTACGGGAATCCTCATGATCGGCTCTCCCACAATGAATGCGATTGCAGCAGGTCAACGAGAATCACTTACTTTAACTATTGCCTCGCAGTGGTTTGGCGCGGGTGTTTTCTGCGACTTTTCCGGCCGGGGTTTCTGGTTCATGTCGCTGTCATTCTCCCACTACTTGCGCTTGCTCTATGAGGGTCGCTTTCTGGATTCGGCAGCATTTTCGGCCAAAATCAACGATAATCTCGCGGCTTACCGCAAAATCGCCGGCAATGAGTTAGATACTCCAATCATCGATATTGTGCGTCCAGATAGTCGCGAAAAGGGAATCATCATCTATTCCAAAGGGCCTTGGCTCTTTCATCAGTTCGCTGATTGTATTGGAGCAGTGGGCATGACCGCATTTGCCAGGAAACTTTACTCCGAGTTTTCAGGCAAAGTCGTTTCCATTGAACAACTTATCGAGATGATGTCAGTTGTCGACAGAAACTGCGCTGAACGGCTAAGAACAGATTTGGGGGGCGTGGGATTGTGATCGACAAACGACTGGAATAATATTCCCAGTCAAATGTGATTGCCTGATAACGAGTTAGCAATATTCTAACTCTTATCTCAAAAAATCTTCACAAATTTCCGAAATTGCTATTGACATCGGTAAGCTCATGCATATATTGGGCGTCGCTGTTTGAAGGCGCTCGATTAACATCGACTCCGGGAAGCTCGGAGCGATTTTTTTTCGGAGGTCGCCGACAAAATGAAGCCTGAAAGCTTCAGCAGCTAACTTGAATCTGTCCAACGTTAAAAGCGTTGACACTGTATAAATTCAGAAGGCGCGAACTTGCGGGGGCGCGGCAGAATCAAGACACGATCTTTGATTACGAGGGGATGTAGCTCAGTTGGGAGAGCGGCGGCTTTGCAAGCCGTAGGTCGTCGGTTCGATCCCGATCATCTCCAAGACGATAAAGGCTACATTAGCCTGTAGATAAATTATCCCCGCAGCGCGGGGAAGTGACAAGCCAAGTCTCTTGCTTCGGCGGGAGAGTCACGATCTTTGACAACCAAATATCAGAGCCAATGCGGAATCTAAAACGCATGGCTACAGAAATCGAGCTTTTAGGATTTCGATCAAGTTACTAAGAGCATACGGTGGATGCCTTGGCACGGAGAGGCGATGAAGGACGTGGTAAGCTGCGATAAGCCTCGATTAGGAGCAAACATCCTTTGAGTCGGGGATTTCCGAATGGGGCAACCCAGCAGGGTAATACCTGTCTATTGCATAGTAAATTCATAGCTATGCAAGGCGAACGGGGGGAACTGAAACATCTAAGTACCCCCAGGAAGAGAAAACAACCGTGATTTCCCAAGTAGCGGCGAGCGAAAGGGAAAGAGTCTAAACCGATTGACATGTTAAAGCGGGTGCGCGTTGTGTCGTCGGTGTTGCGGGTTCAGTTCTGACCGAAGTACCCATAGGTCGAAGAGTCAAAAACCGTTTGGTTAACCGAATAATTCTGGAACGTCAAACCATAGAGGGTGATAGTCCCGTAGGTGAAAATCAAGCGGCTCTTTCGAATTGATACCCAAGTAACCCGGAACACGAGAAATTCTGGGTGAATCTGCCAAGACCACTTGGTAAGACTAAACACTACTTCGTGACCGATAGTGAACCAGTACCGTGAGGGAAAGGTGAAAAGAACCGCTGACGCGGAGTGAAATAGTACCTGAAACCGTATGCTTACAAGCTGTGGGAGGAAAGTGTGCTCTTCGGAGTACATAGACTGACCGCGTGCCTATTGAATAATGATCTAGCGAGTTACTCCTCGGTTGCAAGGTTAAGGCAAACACTGCCGGAGCCGTAGCGAAAGCGAGTTTTAAACGAGCGTTAAGTAGCCGGGGGTAGACCCGAAGCCAGTTGATCTATGTATGGCCAGGATGAAAGACCGGTAACACGGTCTGGAGGTCCGAACCCACCGCTGTTGAAAAGGCGGGGGATGAGCTGTACATAGGGGTGAAAGGCCAATCAAAACTGGAGATAGCTGGTTCTCCCCGAAATAGCTTTAGGGCTAGCCTTGTGTAATAGTGTGACGGAGGTAGAGCACTGAATTGGTTAGGGGGCCTACAAGCCTACCGACCCGAATCAAACTCCGAATGCCGTCTACATGTTTCACAGGAGATAGTCTGCGAGGGATAAGCTTCGTAGGCGAAAGGGAAACACCCCAGACCGCCGGCTAAGGTCCCTAAACAATGCTAAGTGATAAAGGATGTGGAATTACTGAAACAGCTAGGATGTTGGCTTAGAAGCAGCCATTCATTTAAAGAGTGCGTAATAGCTCACTAGTCTAGTGATTCTGCGCCGATAATAAACGGGACTAAGCATTGTACCGAAGCCGCGGACTTCACGCGCAAGCGTGATTTGGTAGGGGAGCATTCTGTTGTAGGTCGAAGGTATCTCGGTAAGAGGTGCTGGACGAAGCAGAAGAGATTATGCTAGAACGAGTAGCGATAATACAGGCGAGAAACCTGTACACCGTAAACCTAAGGTTTCCTGAGGAAGGTTAATCCGCTCAGGGTTAGTCGGAACCTAAGCCCAGGCCGAGAGGCGTAAGCGATGGAAAACAGGTCAATATTCCTGTACCAGGTGCAACGTGTTTGAGCTATGGGGTGACGCAGTCGTGAAAGGGCAGCCACCTGATGGATGGTGGTCCAAGCCTGTAGGTGGATCGCGCAGGTAAATCCGTGCGGTCAACACCGAGAGGTGATGGGGGAATGAGTCTTCGGACAAACCAACTGCCCCTAATCATACTGCCGAGAAAAACCTCTATGTTAATGTTGTATCTGTCCGTACCGTAATCCGACACAGGTAGGTGAGGAGAATATCCTAAGGTGCTCGAGCTAACCCACGTTAAGGAACTAGGCAAAATGGCCCCGTAACTTCGGAAGAAGGGGTGCTCCTAAGTAGGTGAGAGAGTTCGCCTCTCAAGCTGAATGGAGTCACAGTAAAGTGGCCTGGGTGACTGTTTACTAAAAACACATGTCTCTGCTAAGCCCTAAGGCGACGTATAGGGACTGACACCTGCCCGGTGCTGGAAGGTTAAGAGGAGGGGTCAGCTGTATTTATATAGCGAAGCTCTCAATCGAAGCCCCAGTAAACGGCGGCCGTAACTATAACGGTCCTAAGGTAGCGAAATTCCTTGTCGGGTAAATTCCGACCTGCACGAATGGTGTAACTATTTGGGCGCTGTCTCAACGTGGGACTCGGTGAAACTGTAGCAGCGGTGAAGATGCCGCTTTCCCGCATCGGGACGAAAAGACCCCGTGCACCTTTACTATAACCTGGCATTGTCATTTGGACGGGCATGTAGAGCATAGGTGGGAGGCTGTGAAACTGGAGCGCTAGCTTCGGCGGAGCCATCACTGGAATACCACCCTTGTTTTTTCGGATGTCTAACCTCGGTCCTTGAAACAGGATGAGGAACACTGCCAGGCGGGTAGTTTGACTGGGGCGGTCGCCTCCCAAAGAGTAACGGAGGCGTACAAAGGTCTGCTCAGGCTGTTTGGTAATCAGCTGTAGAGCGCAAGGGTATAAGCAGGCTTAACTGCGAGACGTACATGTCGAGCAGGAACGAAAGTTGGTCCTAGTGATCCGGCGGTTGCGCGTGGAAGTGCCGTCGCTTAACGGATAAAAGGTACGCCGGGGATAACAGGCTTATCTCCTCCGAGAGTTCACATCGACGAGGGGGTTTGGCACCTCGATGTCGGCTCATCACATCCTGGGGCTGGAGAAGGTCCCAAGGGTTCGGCTGTTCGCCGATTAAAGTGGTACGTGAGCTGGGTTTAGAACGTCGTGAGACAGTTCGGTCTCTATCTGATGCGGGCGAAGGAAATTTGAGGGGCTCTGACCCTAGTACGAGAGGACCAGGTCGGACCGACCGCCGGTGCACCTGTTGTTACGCCAGTAGCATAGCAGGGTAGCTGCGTCGGGAAGGGATAAGCGCTGAATGCATCTAAGTGCCAAGCCCACCCCAAGATAAGATTTCCCTATCGAAAGATCTAAAGGCACCTGGAAGATGACCAGGTTGATAGGTCACAGATGTAAGCCCTGTGAGGGGTTCAGTCGAGTGATACTAATTTGCCGTGAGACTTGATCTTAAAATTTGTCATCGCCGGGGGCGTGCATCAAACGCCCCCACCTTGACTCGATCAATGTATTCGTCCTGATTGTCATTCTCGCGAAAGCGGGAATCCAAGATTAACGAAAAACTACAGTGATCAATTTTTTATCGAATCTTAAAAGCTTTTCTGTAACCTGCCTTTAGATTCCGCATAGCTCTGATATTGGTTAATAAATTGCACGCTTGTGCGCGTCAGTCGTCTTCGCCTGACGCGATTACAAGACACCAGATTTTCCGGTGGCAATGGCGTGAGGGAAACACCTGTTCCCATTCCGAACACAGAAGTTAAGCCTCACAGCGTCGATGGTACTGCTTGCGAGAGTGAGTGGGAGAGTAGATCGCTGCCGGGTTAAATGCAAAACCCCGATTCGAAAGAGTCGGGGTTTTTTGTTTTCGCTCGTCCATCGCCGAGTATAACTTAAGAAGTTAGTTTGATCTTGACTCATATTCTGATGGGAGGAATAAGTGACTTGGGCTTTTAAAGTGGGGATTGTGCTGATTGTATGCGGACTAGTTTTGCTTGCTGTCTCGCTGACAATGACGGCATACACCGGATGATGAATTGTACGAGAGAAGCCCTACGGTTGTGAGAGTCGGGACATGTAGAGTGAGTTCTCATGCATTACGTCATGAGAGCTGACGCTTGAAATATCGGTCCGAGGACTACGCCGTAACTGGCTATTGTCCCGGTACTACAGCGATTGGGTCGATTTTAGCGGTGGGCTTCTGTAGTACGACTCCCAAATCAAGACTCAGAGTCGTATTCTTGGGAGTTGTCGCTACTGCGGTGACTTTCATTTTACCTATGGTAGTTAAGACTTATTCCGCGAATACTCGTTGCCCGGAGTATCCCCACTGGGCTGACTCTTGTTAGAATACCGCTGTCTGGCGTTGTCTTCCTGATAATATCCTCTCAGTATTCGGATGGTTGGCCATTTGACGTTCTTGCTGGGACCTTTTTCACGGGGGGTCCCCGGTTCGTACGTTCCGCGGCGTAAATATAAATTCTTGGGGCTTGAGTGTACTGACCTGTTTGACTTTAGTCGTTGGACTAGTTTGCGCTTTCAGCGGTTTGTTTTGGTTTCTGACACCTGCAGATATTGTACAGCTACTTTACTATTCGTGTCTTTGCTTATCGGGAGGGCTTGTGCAAGTTAAGCTTAGTAGGTCAGGAGCCCGTTGCTCCCGGATATCCTGCTTGAGCGGTCCTGATCCCCTGTTCGCCCCGGCTCCCCGTGGGATCCTTCCAGAACGCAAGGAGCTGGTCGAGGTGTTCGGTTTCTCCAGTGATCTGTCCTGCGCCTTCAGCGAGAAGCGGAGTCCTATAACTCCCATTGACAATCGTCATCCAACAGAACCTAACACATCCTTCGCTCTTGACATTCTTTTTCAATTACTGTTGTATCTACAAAGAGAACTTCCGGGACGAACCGAAATGCCGATAATCGAATACAAGCCAAAGCTATTTGATCTAGTCCACGCTAAAAGAACCTGCGGAAAGGGAGCCGCCGGAGAAGTCCGGGTATATATCATCGGAATCTTAATTTTGCTCTTTGCCCCTAACCTGATCTATACGGGCTATTTACTTCTGGGTGTTCTTATGGTTCTGATCGGTATGGCAGATGTGTTTAACGTCTTACCGGAACATCTTCTTGCTCCAGTACTGGAGTGGAATAGGAATCCCAAGTTCAAAGAGCAACATCGCCTGACACTGACCACAGAAGAGCCCACTTCACCATACAGACGCTATCGACTCGACTCTTAAATGGGATTTCTACAGCAAATGTGTTGGAAACTCCAAAGGCATTCATTCGGTAAGAGAATGTATAGCGTAATCCCCAAGCGTGCCTTCACCGATTCAAACCAAATCCAGGAATTCAGAGACCTCATCACAACTGTTTTCGAAAGCGCTGAATAGACACGATCCCCGGTCAGGGGTTTCGAGCTCGATCAATCTGAAGTAGTTACTGCGTCGTTTCTAACTATACTGCCGCATCACACACAAGCGTATCGAAGAAAAAAATGTCGTAATCACCCTTAATCATCGAGTAGAACTGTGCCACTATTAGTCGGAGCGTTACTTGCACTCGCCGTAGGAGCATTGGGGACTATCGCCGGCATGGATCGCGACAGAGCCTTTTATCCGGTCGTTACTTTTGCTGTCGCCTCGTACTACGTGCTCTTTGCAGTCATGGGGGCTTCCTCGGGCATCGTGATGATAGAATCGTCGGTTTGCCTGGTTTTCATTGCTGCAGCTGTAGCGGGCTTCAAATCGTCACTTTGGATCGTTATGGCCGCACTGGCGGGGCACGGTATTTTTGACCTCTTCCATGGAAGTCTAATCTCAAATCCCGGTGTGCCGGAATATTGGCCCAACTTCTGTATGGCCTTTGATGTTCTGTTTGCCGGGGTACTTGGCATGGCAACTCCAAAGCGGAAAGATTCGTAGATGGCGCGACTAACAGTTGCTTGAACAGCAAATGTTCCGCAGCGATGTTCAGCTACTAGCTCCACGGCCCCCAAAAGTGATAGCGCGTTCCCAACGCTTCCCGTATTATCATTGTCATGATCTCAGAAAAAGTCTTCCGCACCCTCGCCCTCGCGTTTCCCGATGCGACCGAACAGTCCAGCGGGTTAGAAAAATGACCATGAGGATCTTTTAAGAAAATCGAACCTCCTTGTAGGACTTGTTCACGACATTAGAAAGCTCCGAGTACTCATCCAACGACAATCAACAAGAAGAGCTTTCACTCGTTACTGCCGTCAACATCCGGTTCGAATGTTGCATTTAGGCGCAGGCGCGTACACCCACACCGGATGGATTGGCAGCGATATACTCCCCGGTTCAAAGCAAATAGTATGGCTCGACGCAACCAAAGCTTTCCCAATTGACTCTCAATCATTCGACTACATTCTTTGCGAGCACATGATCGAGCATATCCCATGGGAATCCGCGCTCAACATGCTGACGGAGTGTCATCGAGTACTGCGGCCTGGAGGAGTTGTGCGTATTGCGACCCAGACCTTTCAGTATTGTTCGATTTGTACCATAAACCACCAACTCCCGCCGGCCAAAACTATCTGAAGTGGATTGTCGATCATTACATTGCCCGAGAGGACTCTTACAAGCCGATTTTTGTTGTTAATAATGCGTTTCGAAACTGGGGGCATCAGTTTCTTTTTGACGAAGACGCTTTGAGAGCGATTCTTACTTCGGCGGGATTCACGGACATCGTTCGTTGTCGTATGCACGAGTCGCAACATACTACGTTGCAAGGCGTCGAATGCCATGGTCGTAATATTGGCAATGAGGAAATTAGTCGCTTTGAGACTATGATTTTCGAGGCAAGACGTGATTGATACCATAGATCAAATTGACGGCGGTCTAACATCCTATGATTTCCGAAAAAGTCTTCCGCACCTCGCCCTTTCGTTTCCCGATGCGACCGAACAGCCGCACTTTGAGATCACATCATTTCGCGTCGGCAAGAAGATCTTCGCCACGCTCAATGCCGATCATAATCGCGCAACGCTTCTGTTGCCGCTACTTCAGCAGGACGCTATTGTCAGTTTGAACCCCGAAGCCTTTTCCCCCGTCCCGAACAAATGGGGCACGCACGGCTGGACTCATGTCGACCTCAAGCAGGTCAAGAAGGGTCTGCTGACCGACGCTCTCGAGGTCGCATACACCGCCGTCGCTCCGAAAAAACCGACTTCAGCCACAAAGAGCTCGAAGCCAACCAAGTCAAAAGCTGGCCGAAAATCATAATTTAGCAATTTCTAGTGATTTCAATTGATGCGTTGGTGAAGCGCTACTGAGATCGAACCAGTTCGCCCGCATACGAAAACAGCGCTGGCGTCCCGCCGGTATGCCAGAATAACACGCGATCATCTTTCGAAAATTCGCCCTTTTTGATCAAATCAACCATCGCTCCAAACGCTCGTCCCGTATAGACCGGATCAAGCAGAATCCCTTCGGTGCGAGCCAGCAATCTTATCGCGTTGCGCTCAAGATCACCAACCACGCCGTACCCTCCGCCGAGATAGCCGTCCCTGATATCAAAGTCGCTCTTCACAAACGACATGTCAGCACCGATATGCTTCGCTGTATCATTCGCCAACGCAACCATCTGCTCTTCAAATAGCAATTCCGTCTCGTCCTTGTCAATGCGGATTCCGACGACCTTGACATCCGGCAAAAACAGCCGCGCCCCGACCGCCATCCCGGATTGTGTACCACACGAACTCGAAGCAAAAACTATGTGCGTTAGGCTCTGTTTCGCCGACTCAAGCTGTGTCGCCAGCTCGCTCATCGCCTCAACAAAACCGGTCGCCCCGATAGCATTCGATCCGCCATAGGGAATGACGTAGGGTTTCTTGCCTTGGGATCTCAATTCCTCAGCAATCTGCGGAATTTGTTCGCCCTTTCGATACTGCCCGCTCCAATGAACAACCGCACCAAGCAGCCGGTCGAGCAGAAGATTCCCCGTAATCGCATCCGGCTCTTCGCCGCCTAAAACGAGATGACATTCGAGTCCGGCCGCCGTTGCCGCAGCAGCAGTCTGGCGGCAATGATTCGATTGGGCGGCGCCTCCGGTGATAACGCAATCACAGCCCTGCGCCAAAGCCTCGCCGACAAGGAATTCGAGTTTCCGCGTTTTGTTGCCTCCGAACGCCAGCCCGTTCAGGTCGTCGCGCTTGATCAGCAATGTCGGACCGCCCAGCTGTTCGGAGAGTCTTCGCAGATTTGTGACGGCTGTTGGCAAGATTGCAATAGGGAATCGTGGCAGCTGATTAAGTCTCATATCAAAATGAACAACTCTCATCAAGTTGTGTCAAGTCATTCTCTTTCTCTCAGCTTGCGTCACAAACACAATCGACCATCTTTGTCGTAGTATAGACTGCAAGATTGAGTTATGACCATACATATTCAATTGGAGAACACATGGCAACGGCGAAAAAGAAACGCGATATCGAAAAGAACTACCCACCTAAGAGATTCGTCGAGAAACTCCGCCGTCTTGCCGACTGCATTGAAAAAGGCGAGTCATTCAGAATTCAGGTAGCAGGCGAGCGCGTAACAATCCCCGCTGGCGCCGTCATCGGCATTGAACACGAGAGAAGTCGCGATTCCGAAGAAATCGAATTTCAGTTAGTTTGGAAACCGTAGTTCAAGAGATGATCATACGCAAGCTGACGGCTGAAGATTTACCTGCATTCCGTGACCTGCGCATCGAGATGTGTGCCGCCCATCCTGAAGCATTCGAACAGACTTCAGATGAGGCGGCCGCAACCTCGGACCAACAACTTCTCCAGTGGATGCTGCCACAAGACGTATTTCCGGAGAAATTCATTCTTGCTGGCCTTCAGGACAATGAGATTCTCGGTGTAGTCGGATTTCAGCGCGACGAACATTTCAAACTGCGCCACCGTGCGCTGATCTGGTCGGTCTATGTTCGTCCTCAAGAGCGGGGAAGAGGCATCTGCAGGAACCTGATGCTCCAGACAATCGAAGCTGCCAGAACGATGGAGGGACTCGAGTTTCTTACCCTTGAAGTCTCGTCCACTCAAACCAGCGCCAAGGCTCTTTACGTTTCACTTGGCTTCAAGACAATCGGCAACGTCTGGCGATGCTACAAGCTCTCCGACGGCTCCTACGTCGATAGCGAAGACATGGTATTGAAGCTGTAGTAGCGGCATGAACCGCTCATTCCGGCAGAATCCAACACCGTACTCATTCCTTGACCGCGACACTCGCTATTCGTATCATTCCATTATGGAAATTCGAAAACTCACTAAAGAAGATGCCCCTGCGTTCCGCGAACTGCGCGTGGAAATGTGCGCCGCACATCCCGAAGCATTCGGGCAGACCCCTGAAGAAGTCTCAGCCACCACCGAAGAGAAATATCTCGAATGGATTTCACCCAGTGACGTTTATCCCGAGAAATTCGTTCTTGCGGCTTTCGAAAACGATCGGCTCATCGGCACCGTTGGATTTCGGCGCGAAGACTCTACAAAAGAGCGACATCGCGGTTGGATTTGGTCGGTCTATGTCAGGCCTGAGGGAAGAGGCAAGAGCATCAGCAAGAAGTTGATGAATATGACCATCGACGAGTCTCGCAAGATGCCCGGCCTCGAGATGTTGACCCTGACTGTTGCAGTTACTCAGACTGCAGCGCGAACGCTCTACACGTCACTCGGATTCTTCACCAATGGACTCAACCTGCACGGATATAAACTCCCTGACGGCAGATATGTCGACCACGAAGAAATGACGCTTTGGCTGTAACAGGATTACTCAGCGTTAAAACTGAACTTTCCGGCAATTTTCGTGTATACAAATTGCCGTATGAAATACATCTTTTGCTTAGTTTTGACTTTGTTGGCAGTCGCCTCCACGGCCTGCGCTCAAAGGTATCGTCCGCAGACGGGAGACATCTTGTTCCAATCCCTCAAATCTGACCAGAGCGAGGCAATTCAGATCGCAACAAAATCGCCCTATAGCCACGTCGGGGTTGTATTCATCAAAGATGACAAGCCCTTTGTGCTCGAAGCGATCGAACCCGTCCAATTCACTCCAATGAACATCTGGATAAAGCGCGGTGCCAATCGCAAGTATGTAGCAAAGCGCCTGGTCAAGGCCGACTCAATCCTTACTAAGGAAAATCTTGCAGACTTGCTCGAAGTTGGAAAACTGTACTTGGGTAAGCATTACGACATCTACTTCAATTGGTCCGATAGCTCGATGTATTGCTCGGAACTGGTCTGGAAACTGTATCACGAAGCGCTGGATCTCGACCTTACAATGCCTGCGAAACTGAGTTCTTTCGACCTCGAACATCCAATCGTAAGTGCAAAGCTGCGAGAACGTTATGGGACGAACGTCCCATTGGAAGAACCAGTTGTGGCTCCATCTGCACTTTTTGATTCAAAATATCTGACTACTGTCTACCAGAGGAAATAAATAGCGGCAACTATTCGGGTCGCATGACGTACTATTAGATATTATAGATCCATATATGAACTCTATTGTTTCGACAGCCACAATCGTCTGCTACAGCTTGTTTTCGTTTTTGTTTGCCGTACTGTGTCCTGCGGTCTGCTTTGGCTTCGGTGCTGAAGACATCTGCACTTCGATTTGTGGCCATGAAATCGCCGAGGAATCATCCTGTTGTTCGGTTCCTTGTGAGGCCAAATGCGAGGTAGTCTGCGAAAGCACTGAACCGCTGGCAGTCTGTTCCGGAGCGTATGGAACACAGAACAGCATTCGTTGTGCTGTTGATTGTCCGGCACCGGTCAAAACGCCCGCCACTATAGAGAACTTTCGACACCTTAAGGATGTCCCGCTGACAACTCCAACGTTGTTGGTCGGCAATCGGATTATACCACAGAGCTTCTGTTTCTATCGTGCCGATGCTCCTGTATCGACACTGCATGCAAGCATTATCTCTACCACAGTGCTCAGAATTTAGAATTCCATCAATCCCAGTTACATACTTGAATTTGTCCACTGCGGAAGTGCCGCAGATGGCAATGCGTATAACTTTGTTTGATGGAGAATATTCAATGAAGAAATTCACCTTCACAGTGAGCCGTACGTGGCTGCCGATCCTCGCAGCGCTCGCGCTGGCTTTCGTCTTCTCGCAGTTCAGCATTGAAGCCAACGCTATCACGGTCGCAGACAACTCGGCTGTCGATTGCTGCGAACCTTGCGACCCGGCAGATTGTCCAATGCCATGCGATCCTTCTGATTGCCCTCCGGGTCGTTGCGCTGTTGGCGGTTCTGCTGATGTTGTTCAGGCATCCGTTGTCTCAAATTCCGGATGCGAATCAGCATGTGTCAAGGTTGCGTCAAGGGAATGCGCGCCACGCCCGAGCTCGTGTACGCGAGTAGCGGACGCGGTCGAGACTTCTGAAGTCGCCCAGCTTAACTAACCGTTCACTCATGCCAACGCCGTCAAGAGTCGTACTCCTGACGGCGTTTTTGTTTTGTTGAGATCAATCTGAGGTTTATCGAAGTTGCGCTACGGCTTTCCCTTTGCGTGACCCTGTTGAATCACGTGAGTCAGTTCGTGCGCAAGTAGATCCGCATGTGGAGTTGAACCAAATGCTACTTGAGTGCCCGTTGCGAACGCGTGTGCCGAGATTGCTTTGTTCAGTCCGTCAGAATTCGAATCGGTGTGTACCTTAACATTTGAAAAGCTGACTCCAAAAGCTTCAGCTTGTGTCTTTGCCGAAAGGCGCGCTTCGCGCAGCAAAGCCTGTCCGTCCGGTGTCCCACTCAACTCCCGAATATAGCGAGCAGCAATTTCGGCGCCAACTGGTCCGCTGGTCGTCAGCCAGGCAATCTCCTGAGAGAATTGCCTAATATCCGCAGGCACTAAAGGATCGTATTTTCGCAACATAGACTCTTCTCCGATCTGATGTGTATCTGCACTACGACTTGGCTGTCTCAAGATTGCGAAGATGCCCAAAACCAACCAATTGACGGTTTTCTTCATCCCACAATCTGTACCGCATCGCCTTCAAGCTCTTGAAGAACGTAATTGTCGGAATCGGCTTAAGCTCTTCGATTGCCGCATGACACCGCGGCAGGTTGTAATTCGGAATTCTCTCATTGAGATGATGAATGTGATGAAATCCAATATTGCCGGTGAACCACTGGAACACTCTTGGCAGCTTGTAATACGAACTGCCTTCCAGTGACGCCGTTACATAATCCCAGTTTTCCGAGCGCTCCCAGTAAACACCTTCGAATTGATGCTGAACGTAAAAGAGCCAGATTCCAAGTGAGAGCCCAATCAAGATAATCGGAACTTGAATCAAAAGATATGCCTTGATACCGATGGTCAAAGCCGCGACGGCCACAATAACCGCAAGAGCCGCATTCGTCCACAAAATACTGCTGCGCTCCTGAGGGGTCGCATCCTTGGGAACACGACGATTCTTGATGAGCAGCACCTGAAGTGGTCCTAAGATGAACATACCCAACGGATGACGGTAAAATCTATACTTGAATCGATCCATTGGTGCCGCCTCGAGATATTCTTTTACCGTCATCGTCCAAACATCGCCGACACCGCGCTGGTCAAGGTCGCCGGACGTTGCATGATGAATGGCGTGACGCATATTCCATGAATAGTAGGGAGTGAAAGTAATAACGCCCGTGATTGCGCCCCAGAAATTCATTGCCTTCTTCGACTTGAAAAACGAACCGTGCCCGCAGTCGTGGAATATAATGAAAGTGCGAATCAGAAATCCTGCCGCAAGTACGGCAAGTCCGAGCGTAACCCAATAGCTCATTTCCAATGAATAGTACATCAGTACCACCAATCCCAAATAGGGACCTATGGAATTGATCAATTGCCAACTGCTGCGCAGGCGACTCGGTTTTTGATGTCGGGATACTATCTTCTGAAGGCGAAAATCTTGTTGAGGCGTTTTGTCAGCAGGCACATTTAGTTCCATTAATATCTCCAAAGCGAAGAGTGGTCGATTCCATTCGCAGCGCAACAAGTTCCGCTAAATCACTCGATCCGCCTAATCTAGGTGCCTGCAAACAATAGTCCGTTGGAACACAACCGTGTTCCCATTAAAACATACACCTAATGAACCTAACTTGTTGACATTTGACAATACAATTATCACATTTCTTCGCGTTCCAGTAATCCTGGAGCGATCTTCTGAACTCAGGGTTGATTTAGAAAATTGACAATTTTGGGCGACTTTTGGTGGATGGCAATGACTTATCTAGGCAAAACAGCTCTCATTCTCGGTTCAACCGGCCTTGTCGGTTCTCTTTGCTTGGATCTTCTCCTCGCGGGGGAACAATACGATCGTGTCATTGCTGTGTCACGGCGACCACTCGATCGGTCGCACCCAAAGTTGATCAACATCATTACAGACTTCGAAAACCTCTCTCCAATTGAGAGTCAACTTAAAGCCGACGATGTCTACTGCGCAATCGGCACCACCATTCGACACGCCGGATCGAAGGAGAAGTTTCGAACTGTTGACTTCAACTACCCACTGTCTGTCGCCGAGATTGCCGTCAAAAATGGCGCGCGCCAAATGGTGCTCATTTCATCCGTCGGCGCCAACAAAGAATCCTCCGCTTTCTACCTTCGCGTCAAAGGCGAACTCGAGCAGGCGCTGGCTCAATTGCCGTTCGCGTCACTGCATATTCTCCGGCCGGCAATGCTCGACGGCAAGCGCTCGAATGAACGGTTACGCGAGCGAGTCGGAGTTGTATTTTCGCGAGCAATAGCCTTTCTATTGGTTGGCCCATTGAAAAAGTATCGAGCAATACTGGCCGCCGACGTAGCAAGAGTCATGTTGCAAGTTGCCCAGCTTGCCACTCCCGGTGTTCACATCTACGAGTCCGATCAAATCCAATCAATTGCCGACAAATCAAGTCGGGCTTGATTGGAAATTCTTCACTACTCCACACAAATCGATTTAGTTGAATTTCGTATTAAGGGATGATATTTTCGCGTATAAGTGTTCTAAGAATTTCTATACACTGAAGGAGTCACAAAATGAAGTTTTTCTCTCTGCTTGCCGTCGTCGCTGCATTAACCGTCATCGGATGCAGCTCCGGTAAGGAAGTCGCCCGTCTCGATCCATCCAGCACTACCGATCTCAGCGGCCGCTGGAACGACACCGATGCCCGTCTTGTCGCCGAAGAGATGATCAAGGACTGCCTTGAAAAGCCGTGGTCAAGCGATTTTGTTGCTGCAGTATCCAAAAAGCCAGTTGTCACCGTCGGTCGCATTCGCAACAATAGCTCCGAACATATCGACACGGAAACGTTCACGAAGGACTTCGAGCGCGAGCTCATTAACTCGGGCAAAGTTCAATTCGTTGCTAGTCCCGATCAGCGCGGCGACGTCCGCTCTGAACGCCAGGACCAAATTGATTGGGCGTCCGAGGAGACGCGCAAACGCCTTCGCGAAGAGATCGGCGCTGATTTTATTCTCCTTGGTTCCGTCAAATCAATCACGGATCAAGAAGGCGGCAAGTCAGTCGTCTTCTATCAAACCGATCTGGAATTGATTAATGTTGAATCCAACCTCAAAGTTTGGATTGGCACCAAGAAGATCAAGAAGGGCATTTCCCAGGGCAAGACTAAGTGGTAGAAAGCCGATCAAATCGGGGCAAGATGATTCTTGCCCCGATTGTATTCGTCATAGTTTCACTCCTCGTAAGTTGTGCGTCGCTCTCGACTCAAACCAAATTCTATGAGCCTATTCAGCGCGATTTGAACGAGGGCGAATACGCGCTCGCGGCTAACGCGATCGAGCAGGCATATACAGCGGGGAAGTATCCCGACAAAGATCGGTTCCTGTATTTTCTTGATGCCGGCTTGGCACACCACTATGCCGACAGTTTTCAGGTGAGTATAGATCGACTTGCTCAAGCTGAACTTGCAGCCGAAGAGCTATTCACCCGAAGCATTAGCCGTGCAGAAGCTTCTTTGTTGCTGAATGACAATGTTCTGGAGTATTCCGGCGAAGACCACGAGATCATATACACCAATTTGATCAATGCCTTGAACTACACGGAACTTGACCGAATCGAGGACGCATTCGTTGAAGTCCGCCGCGCAAATCAAAAACTGCAATCCCTTGAGCAGAAGTACTTCAAAGCGGCAGAAGTCTATCGCGCCGGCGCCCAATCCGACAGCAGTCAAGTTGACCTTCCTTACGACTTCAAACCGCTGCGATTCAGCAACAGTGCCTTCGCTCGATACCTCAGCCTGCACATGTATGCCGCTGAAGGCAAACTTGACGATGCACGCATCGACCATGACCTCCTAAAGGAAGCATTCACCACTCAGCCGCAGATTTATGACTTTTCAGCGCCTGAGGTCAAGTATACCTCCGAAGGCAAGACAATTCTCAGCGTCATCGCATTGACGGGCACCTCTCCGGTCAAAAATGATCTTAAGCTGCGCATCCGCACTGACAAGCAGTTGAACTTGGTCCAAATCATGTATGACGGCGCCGGCCCTAACAGCACCGAATACGGCCACTTCATGTTGCCCATCTCAGAGGACTACTACTTCAAATTCGCGATTCCTGTCATCTCAGCTGGTTCCAGCAGGATCGAGCGAATCCGCGTCTCTGCCGACGGTAAACTTCTTGGTCACTTGCAGATGATCGAAGATGTCAATCGCGTTGCAGCCGAAGTCTTTGAGCCCAAGAAGACGCTCATCTATGTCCGCACCGTCGCCCGCGCACTAATCAAAGGGCTATCCGCGCACAAGCTCAAAGAAGATATCGACAAGAAAAACGACAGCAACTTCGGCGCGTGGCTGCTAAAGGCAGCTGTCGATGTCGGTACCGATGTAATTGAAAATGCCGACCTGCGCTGTTCTCGACTACTGCCGAGCTATATCTATGTCGGTGACTTCGAAGTCGAACCGGGAAGCTATGATCTACTAATTGAGTTCCTTGACACCAACGGAAACGTACTCGACTCATCCTATCAGAGCGGATACACTGTTGGTGAGTCGGGACTCAATATGCTCCGGGCAGTTTCCTTGAAGTAAACGGCTGTACCTCGAGTGTGCAGGCACTTGACCCGCAACATTGAATTGATTATGGTAGCCCGCATGAAAACCATCAAACTCGTTTCCTGGAACGTCAACGGCATCCGCGCGGCCGCAAAGAAGGGCTTTCTCGATTGGATGACAGCTATCAATGCCGACATCGTCTGTTTGCAGGAGACAAAAGCCTCTCCCGAACAATTGGATGAATCACTCACGAACATCAATGGTTATCATTCACACTTTTCGTCTTCAATCGTCAAGAAGGGCTACAGTGGCGTAGTCACTTACTCTCGCTACGCACCAGTCGCAACAGCGCATGGAATGGGACAATCTCTCTTTGATAACGAGGGTCGCATCGTCGCGACTGAATTCGCAGACTTTACTCTATTCAACGTCTATTTCCCAAACGGCAAAGCCTCCAAAGAACGCCTGCAATACAAGATGAATTTTTATGAGGCCTTTCAGTCGCACGTTTCAGAACTCGTTGGAAAGGGGAGGGGAGTAATCGTCTGCGGCGACGTCAATACCGCACATTCAGAGATCGACCTCGCTCGTCCAAGAGAGAACATCAAAGTCTCCGGCTTTCTCCCGGAAGAGCGGGCTTGGATGGACCGATTCTTCGCCGCTGGTTTCGTCGACACCTTCCGAATTTTCAATCAAGAACCCGGCCAGTACACCTGGTGGGACATGCTGACCCGAGCTCGTGACCGAAACGTCGGCTGGCGGATTGACTACTTCTTCGTCAGCAGGAATATTGCCGACCGGGTGAAGAATGCCGCAATTCATCCCGACGTCATGGGCTCCGATCATTGCCCGGTCTCCCTTGAATTGGACACAACCGTCGCCTAATCGCACGATTTAAGTTTCCTGCAACATTTCTCCGAAATCTCCGTAATTGAAATCACATCGACTTCAATTTGGGAGAGTATCGCATGACTTGTTTAAGACTACTATGTGCAGCAGTACTGTTGGTAGCGTCCATTGTTGCTTCAGATAGCGTTTTCGCATCTGGAAAGAGATACAATCAGAGAATTAATAACCATCACGACATGATCGAAGGCTCCGATGTTCTCACAACGCAGACACGGACAGTCGATCCGTTCGTTAGAATTGAAAGCAATCTCGGCGTCGACCTAAAGGTCGAAGTCGGCAAGACGCAAAGCGTTACAATCACCTTTGATGATAATCTCATAGACTTCATCCGGACCGACTCAGACGGAAAGACACTGATCATCGAAACCGAGGAATCGTTTTCCACCCGACACAATGTTCAAGTAGTCATTTCAGTACCTCAACTTGAATTGATCAACTCGGAAGGCTC
This sequence comes from bacterium, assembly GCA_016708315.1. Lineage (NCBI taxonomy): Bacteria > bacterium. The sequence goes on along the minus strand of JADJGC010000002.1, from coordinate 422,090 downwards.
CGGCACAATCGATATCACCAACCTCGACTCAAAAAAGTTCCGCGCCATCATCTCCGGCTCTGGTGAATTGGTCGCGACCGGCAAAGTCGACTTGCTCGAAATTGAAATCAACGGTTCCGGAGATGTCCACACTGATGATGTCGTCGCTCGCGAAGTCACGGTTTCGATCAACGGTAGCGGTACTGCTGAGGTCAGCGCCGTCGAAGTTCTAGATGCCGAAATCAACGGCAGTGGCGATGTCCTATATGTTGGCAAACCTGACAACGTATACAGCAGCGTCAACGGCAGCGGAAAAATTCGTAAAAGAAAATAGCAGCCAAACGGGATCCCTGTCAGCCCGCGCGACTGCTTACGCCGTCCCTGTAGGCGAAACTTGTGCGCCAGAGCACAAGAAGAAAGACCGCAGTAGACACTCACTGCGGTCTTTTCATTGGCCCTGAATTTTCTGGATTTCTTCGAAAACTTGCAGTTCCCGTGTCCAATTTGGCATCGACTAACCGTCTATATTCCAAACAGCCGAAGCTGTTAGTCATGAGTATCATTTAAGAACAGTCATGCGAGTCTGCTCTATTGACTTCATTAACGGTAGGTGCCCCACCGCTTGCGGTGGGATTCAAACACGCATAAGTTTATTCAATTGTCGAGCTCAACCCCGAATCTTTCAGGCAGGACAGCGTCACCAAAACCAATCAACCTTCTCACCGAAAGGAATCCAATGCCCGACTTCATGTTACTATTCCGCGGCGGCGAGGCCGAAAGCAAGTCACCCGAAGAGATGCAGAAAATCGTCGAAAAATACATCGCCTGGGTTAGGGAACTGCGCACTCAGGGAAAATACAAAGCTGGCGACGAACTGCAGCCCAATGGCCGTATTGTCTCTTCCGTTCGCGGCACAATTGTCGACGGACCATTTGTTGAGACCAAGGAAGCTGTTGGCGGTTATTTCTTGATTGAGGCAGCAGACTACAACGAAGCTGTCGTCATTGCGAGGGCCAGCCCAAATATCGCAAACGGAGGCTCTGTCGAGATTCGTCAAATAAGCGACTATTCCTAAGGAAGTTTATTCGTGAATGCGAACGCTAATCCAACTCCCGAGTACCTCGTCGAGCATCTTTTCCGAAACTACTGGGGATCCGCTGTTGCAAGTCTTGTGAGGCAGTTCGGTATTCAGGAACTCGACAATATTGAAGACGCCGTACAAGAGAGTCTCCTGACTGCCCTCAAGAACTGGCCTCTGCGAGAGATACCGCAGAACCCGGGCGGCTGGCTCTTCACTGTCGCTCGCAACCGATTGTTTGACAATCTACGTTCCCAAAAGCAGTTCACAGAGGAATCAGAATCCGTCGGCCTTGACAGTGATTTCGCTCCGTATGCCGATACCGATACTTCTCGCTTTCGAACCGAGATTCCCGATGACATGTTGCGAATGATGGTTACCTTGTGCGATCCTTGCCTCTCAAGGGAATCACAGTGCGCCTTGACACTCCAAGTTGCTTGCGGGTTCAGCGCCAAGGAGATTGCGGCAGCTTACTTCAGTAGGGAAGAGACCATCTCCAAGAGAATTACTAGAGCTAAGCAAAAGCTACTTGAAAACGTGGATACCAGTACCGAAGCCGACATTGGGCAGCTCGAATCTCGAATCGATTCAGTTCTCGAAGTCATATATCTGCTTTTCAATGAGGGCTACTCATCCCATCAAGATGACAGGCTGATACGATACGAACTCTGCGCCGAGGCCCTCAGACTTGCGCGTTTGCTGCTGACATCGTCAGCGCAAAATCGGCCGGAGTTGCATGCACTGACCGCCTTGCTCTGCTTTCAGTCGGCTCGTTTGCCGTCGCGATTGGGTGCTTTTGGCGAATTGTTACTCCTGGAACACCAAGACAGAACGCTTTGGGATAGACAACTCATCAGCGAGGGCTTGGAACACCTCCAGGATGCAGCTACGGGTCAGACCTTGAGTCGCTTTCACCTTGAGGCCGGAATTGCCGCCACTCATGCCACAGCATCTACCTATGAAGCCACCGACTGGCCGCGAATCCTGTTCTACTATGACCGCTTGCTCGAACTCCAGCCTGAGCCGATGATCCTTCTCAACCGTTTGGTAGCCTTGGCAATGGTCAACGGACCTGAAGTTGCTCTTGAAGAGCTCCGTTCAAGTCAGCGTCTTGAACAGGTCGAGAATCACTATCTCTATCACTCCGTTATTGCGGACCTGTATCGACGACAGGGTGATTATGACGCTGCGATGACACACTACCGCAGGGCATTGACTACCGCGGCTAATCCGAAAGAACGTGAATTCCTTCATAACCGGATTGAAGAGTGCAGCCCGCTGGCTGAAGTCAAAGATCAAAATCGCACCCGATCGTGACAACTCCCGATGTTTCTTGTCGATTCTTCTCGTTTCCCGCCATTTTGTTGAACAACAAAATCATAACCTGCGTATAAGAAATAGAAGCAGACCGGCTGCGCTTGTGGCCTTACCCTAGTTTCCTGTTTCTCTCTCCATAGAGTTCACTGGCCGAACTATCTGTACATTTGTTTTCTCGATTTAGCGTTTGCACTTTTGTGCGTTGAATCTCAACTAACCTTGTTACACAAGGAGTGTGTAGTATGCTGAACATCCTTATCTGCAGTCACGACGACGCATTTCGTACTGAATGCGCTGGCGCTTTGATGCTCGAAGGAATGACTGCTCACGAAGTATCGGGCGAAGAAAGTATCGCGAAGTTTCTCGAGCGCAACGGCAGCATAGACTTGGTGATCATGAACGCCGAAAAGCCCAATGAAGAAGTTCACCGCATCCTCGATTATCTGGTGCAAATCAAACCCCACGTGCGCGTGCTGCTCTCTTGCGATTCTTTCAACTACTGGAATGACTTCTTCACGTGGATGGCTGATCATTGCGTCGTTACACCGAGCGAGGTAGGCAATCTCAAGGATGCCGTGCTCGAAATGTTGGCAGGAAGTAACTCCGACCGCCTTCCTACTGAGAACGGCAAGTACGCTGTCGACTGGTCTTAAGTTTGAATAGAGTCTTCCTTCAGATTCTAGCTTCGGATTATTGTAGGTGCCACGCTCAGTTCTCCAAACGCCTCAAAAGAAAAACGAGCCGCTTTCACGACTCGTTCCTCTAAATCAGCCCAGTAATCGAATGCTACGGACAATTCGGCTGCGGTCCGCCGGCAAAGATGTAGTTGATCAACATTACCACGTCTGAAATCGTGACATTGCCGCTGCAATCCACATCGCCTGCTGACATTGGGTCAGGTGCCGGACCACCGGAGAAAATGTAGCCAATCAGATACACCACATCGGATATGGTGATCGATCCGTTGCCGTCGACATCACCGTCCACACCAATCGGCGCCTCCTCGACAGTGATCGAGAAGCTCCGTTGCGAAATCGCAGGTGGGATGTTTGAATCCTCACATCGAATAGTAAAAAAGTAATCCGCAGGGAAAGTCGGCGTTCCGGAAATCACTCCAACCGTATCTCCCTGAAATGTCATACCAAACGGCAAGTCGCCGCCAAGGAATGTCCAGTGATAGGGCGGCACTCCGGCAATTGCGTCCAGCTTCTCCGAATAAGGCACGGTGTTGTATGCACTCGGCAACGACCCGGTGACAATTGTCAACCCAAGCGGTTTCGTCGTCACAGTGCGAAGTATCCATTCGTCTGCATCGAAAATGACATTGGTTACTGAATCCGCAAAGTGCATCACATAAACCTGCGCGGCTCCTTCATTCCAAATCACCGTATCAACCGGCCCGGCCGTGGTTACAAAACGAGTCCGAATCGGCATCTTGAAGTAGGTACCTGTCGATTGCGTCTGTTGAATGAGATATACCAATCGATAGTCGCCAGTGTCGGTCGGTTCGCAATCGTAGGCAATTTCGTAATTAGGTGATCCGTTGCCGTAGATCCATTGATTGAAGAACCACGACATGTTAGTTCCCGCCGCATTCGAGACGATAGACGATAAATTCTCCGTTGTCGCAGAACCGTATTTGTGCTCTGAATCGTAGTAATCCTTGATCGCGTGATTGAAGAAGACGCTGTCGCCGAGCACACCGCGCAGCATATGCACAACCCACGATCCTTTGTCGTAAACTAAATTCCCGTCGAAAATGTCGTCGGTTGCGGTGTTCTCGACATAAACGGTGCCGGCGCCGGTAAATTTCTGCGTCTGAAGCCAATTCTTGTACGCATTGAATCCATCGCGCTCCTCAAAGAACAACGCTTCGCTATAAGATGCAAAACCTTCGTTCAGCCAAATGTGATTGAAGGTGTTGCAGGTGATCATGTCACCCCACCATTGGTGTCCGGTCTCGTGGGCAATAACCCAATCGGTATAGAATGTCGGGTTATAGAAAGATGTAGTCTGGTGTTCCATAGCGCCGCCCCAACCATAATGAGCGTTTCCGGCTTTCTCAGTTATAAAAGGATAGGTTCCCCAACGATCCGAAAGCGCATTTAGTACTGGTATCATCCAAGCTTCAAATGAGAATCTCGCGTTGTTGTTAACTGTGTACGAGTATACCGGCATCGATTGGCTGTCATAGTTCCAAGTCTGAATCGATGAAGTAAAATTCGCACACGTTATAGCCACGAGATAGGTTGCAATCGGATAGTTGTGCTTGAAATGAATCAACCTGCGATTTGCACCGTTCGCAACATCAGAAACGATGACTCCGTTCGACATTGTCTTATAAATGCTCGGATAGTCAATGTAGAGATCAATCGAGTCCGGCTTGTCTGCCGGGTTATCCTTGGACGGCCACCAATAGCGCGCACCGAAAGGCTCGCAGTTCGTCCAGCACATTGTGAATCCATTAACGCTGGCGAATTCCATACCTTGTTGTCCCGGTGTATAGACAGGAGCACCGTGATAGTAAACTGACATGTTGAATTCCACATTGAGCCCGTATGCCGTCGGTGTAGTGATACTCAGCAGGTCAGCCGTATGGCTGAATGCAGCAGGTGTTCCTCCAAAGCGAACTGAGTCAACAATGAGGTCGGTAGTCAAGTTGAGATCTACCGCATTCAATCCGGCAATTGTAGACTTGATCTTGTAATCGACCCGGCTGACAATAGTGCCGTTCGAAAAGTTCAGATAGATATTGATACCGTAATACTTGACGTCAAAGTTGGCTTGGTTGCCATCCATGAACATCTTTTCCCGCAGGGCAGACTTGCGAATTTCAGCCGTCTTACCGGCAGATTTTGCATCATAAAACTCGTGCCGCAGAACCTTAAGTTCTTGAATCTCTTCAGCCGTCAAGTTCTTGTAATCGTACGTCCGCGTCTGGGCAAAAAGGCAACCCGATGTCAAGACAATCGAGAGCAACACCATTAGGATGCGTGGCATTATTCCTCCAAGAATATATGTGAGGCCCAAGTCATGCTCGGCCGGGCACTCTTGTGTGGATTATTTACAATTGGAATCGTCAAAGTCAGACTTCGCCGCAATTTCTCCGCCGAAAATCGCCACTGGTGAGGGTAAGACAATTAGCGATGAACTCAGCTCTTAAGAAATGAAGAACTTCGTGAGAAACGAACAACTTCTTTGTCGCTCATTAGTTTACGTATAAGAATACGACCGAAGGTCGATTCTGTCAAGTTAAAAACCCCTCTCGCGATTTCAACGGCGCAAAGCAACAAATTGCAACTGTTTCACTCCTAAATCATGGTCCAAATCCCGTCAAAGTTTATATCGACAACAAAATCAAGTTTTACCTAGCCTCGCCGATAGAGCTACTAAGCGCAGCGCCGTAACATCGCTCAAGAGCGACACTTACACCGACAGGATTCGCTGAGATAGGAAATCATGCTTTCTCGTATTGAAGACCACCTTGCAATATTCGAAAAACGACTCTACGAACTTGAAATAAAGCTCGCCGACCAAAATTCTCAACTCGAAGATGTCGCCCGTATGGGCCTCATGATTACCTCAATCCTCGACCTTGAAAGTGTCTTAGCGGCTGTCATGGAAATGGCGATCCGCACAGTTGGCGGGGAAGTCGGCTGCATAGTTCTACAGGAAAACGGACAGCTATCGACCCGAGTGTCCTGGGGCGTCGATCGTGAAACCCTAGCCGTCGTTCGAATGGAAGGCGATGTTGATGTCGTTAACTGGGTAATGCAATCTGGAGAGATAGCGGTCATCAACGAAATGCCGAGCTTGGGGGATGAGCACGTAAAAATCGACAGCATCCTCGCGGCGCCGCTCATTTCCCGCGACATGACAATCGGCGCTTTGGTCGTCGTCAACAAAGATTCCGAGAGCGGATTCGCTGAAGAAGACAAACTCCGCGTCGAGATGTTGGTTCGCTTCGCCGCAGTCGCAATTGAAAACGCCAACTTGATGAAATCCAAGTTGCGCTCCCAGAAAATGGAACAAGAACTTGAATTAGCGCGCACTGTCCAACAGGCGCTATTGCCCGATTCAACTGCGACATTCGAAGGCGCAATCATTGAGGCCAAATACGTACCTGCCGGACATGTCGGCGGTGATTACTTCGACATTATCAGATTAAGCGACCACGAATTTGTGGTCATCGTAGGAGACGTCTCGAACAAGGGTGTTCCCGCAGCCCTAATGATGGCAGCGGTTCGATCGGTATTCCGTATGGAAGCCGGAAAGAACTTACAGATGGACCTGATGGTCACCGACCTGAACACGTTCCTTTGCGATCAGGTCCTTCGTTCTAAGAATATGTTTCTGTCGCTGGCATATTGCTACTTCAACTTGAACTTCATGACCTGCACCTACGTCAATGCTGGACATCTTCCTCCGATCCATTTTCAGAAGACATCCAAAGAAGTCATTGAATGGCGAACCGGTGGCGTGGTGCTCGGTCAATTCCCAGGATATGAGTACCAATGTGAAACAATCCCGCTTGAGCAAGGCGACAAGGTACTCTTCTACACCGACGGTGTTAGCGAAAGTGAAAATGCTGCCGGCGAACTCTACGGCCGGGCACGCCTGCGCGAGTTTGTTGAGACCAACGCAGCCTTGAGCCCATCGCAGCTTACCGAAAGATTACTAAAGGAAGTCGACGATTTTCGCGTGGTCGACCCCAATGTTCAGATTGACGACACTACTGTCCTCGTTGTGGAGATCAGATGATGGAAAAGCGTCGTTTCCAAATCCAATCTGCGCCTAACCAATTTGTGAAGATTTATCCCATTATCGCGGATATGGTTGAGGAACTTAAACTTGAAGGAAACGACAAGTTTCGCTTCGCCGTCTGCATCTCCGAGGCATTCACGAACGCCTTCTACCACGGTAACCACGCCGACCCGAACAAGATCATCGAATTAATCTTCTGTTGGGATTCCGAAACGCTTTCCGTTGAGATTGGGGACCAGGGACAAGGCACAATGAAGGACATTAATCTCAATGCTAAGCTCGAAAGCATTTCCCCTGAAGAAACTTGCGGTCGTGGTGTGGCAATAATAAACAGTTTTGCCGATAACCTAGAGGTAATTGAAAAGGATGGTGGCGGTCTTAAGGTAAAGATGAGTTGGCATCGCCAACCTAAACCTGACTCGAAACCATCTGTTGTAACAAGTTAATGGAGGTTCATATGGAGATTCGCGTAACGGAGCATGTCGACTTCATCACACTCAACCTAAAAGGCCGACTCGACATCGCCAGCTCTGCAACACTCAAGGACGATATTTTGCGCCACGTTGCCCGTGGACAAAATAGAATCATTCTGAATCTCGCACAAGTCGACTTCATCAACAGCTCCGGCCTCGGAACCTTGGTGTCTATCCTTAAGGAAGTCCGCCTGGCAAAGGGACGTCTCGTGTTGTCAAACTTGGCATCGTACGTTCAGGAGATTTTCGAGATCACTCAGCTTTCAAATATCTTCGAAATCTTCGCTTCTGAAGCGGATGCACAGGATGTGTTCCTTCAACCGTCAGCGCGTGTGGTCTAACCCGGGGATATAAGGGGAAACAGAATGGCACTGGAAAGCGGCAATCTCGAACAAATCTTGGTGAGCCTTACAAGCTCTGACCCCGCCGAACGGGCGGAAGCAGTTGAAAACTTGCGCTATTGCGACGATCCCAGCGCCGTCGCGGCATTGGTAACGGCGATCGAAGACACGGACAAAGGCGTCCGTGAACTGGCAGCCGAAACTCTGGTGCTCAGGCGTTCACCGGACGCCCCCGCATACCTTTGCCAATACCTTTCCAGCACCGATATCACTCAGCGCAATCTCGCATCGGAAGTTCTAATCAAGCTGGGACCGCTTTCGGTAGATGCACTGTGCGACGCTACTCACGATTCTGATCACGACGTTCGTAAATTTGCAGTAGACATTTTGGGTTCTATCGGCGACGTCCGGGCACTTCATTCCATTCTTATCGCACTTGATGATTCCAATGAGAATGTCGTTTGTTCCGCCGCCGAAGCGCTTGGTCCGCTGGCGTCACCTGATGCTATCGACAAGCTCATGGAAACCTTCGAAAAGAAACCATATGCGCGTCCGCAAGTCCTCGAGTCGCTTGGGCGAATCGGCGACATCCGCGCATTGCCGCTTTTCGTCGAAGCTCTTCACTCCGACGATCCAATTGTTGTATTCACGGCAGTTGAAGCGATGGGCAACGTGCGCTCTCGCCGAGTCGAACCGCACTTACGTGAACTTCTGATCCGTGGTGACGAAGCCCTCCAGGAAGCCGCTATCGGGTCACTGATCCGCATCGCGCGCTCTGTCGATCACGCCGTGCTTGATAACCTCCCAGTGGCGCTCGTCCAATCATGCTTAACAAAAGCCATCCGCTCCGGTGACAAGAAAATCAAACTCTTCGCCATTGCCGAACTGAGACAATGGGAAGGTCCTGCTACCGTCTCCGTCCTCCTCGAAGCGCTTAACGATCCGGAAGACGAAGTGATGGCCGCCGCGCGCGAAGCACTCAGCAAGCTGGCGACCTCTGCTTCGGAGCATATCGCCGATGCCTTAGTTGGCGCTCCGGCAAGACTCGCCTGCAATTTGCTGGACACAATCGGTTCGACCGGCAACTCGCGCTTCGTGCAGGATATAGTCTCACTTGTCAGCCATCAGGACGAAACAGTCAGAGAAAAAGTAGCTTACGTACTCGGCAAAATCGGCGACCAGGCTGTTACCGATTATCTCATTCAATTGGCGGCGGACCCAGTCGGTCATGTTCGCTCGGCAGCACTTAAGGCAATCGGCTGGATAGGCGCAGATAAAGCTATTGATTCACTGTTCATCGCGCTTGATGATCCATTTCCCGATGTCCGTCAAGCTGCACTTGGTGCGCTCGTTCTGAGCGGCGGGGAAGAAGCCATCCAGCGATTCCGTCGCGATCTCGGCCATGCCGACCCGCGTCGACAAATATTGGCTGCCCAAGCCTTGGGTTGGATAGGCGAGTCTGCCGTTATCGAACCGCTTATTGAAGCGCTCCGTCATCCAGAATGGGAAGTCCGCAAATCAGCCGTCGAATCTCTTGGGCGATCTGCTGACGCATCGGCTCTGCAACATATAAAAGTACTGCTCACCGATGAAGAACCTCAGGTCCGCAAGTCAACCATCGATGCTATTATCGCTTTGGGCGGCGCTGATTCATGGAAAGACATTACCTGTATGCTGGAAGACGAAGACCTTTGGGTGCGCTTCCACGCCATCAACGGCCTCGGGTCGCTCGGAAACCGTGCTGCTTTGGAAGAGCTCATACCGTTTCTCACTAGCGAGAGTGACATCTTGCGCGTTGCCGCTGCTAAGTCTCTCTCCCGGCTCCATGACAAGCGAGCTCTGCCCTTCCTCAAGGAAACGATCAACGATAAGAACCCTGACGTGGTCGGCGCGGTCGTCGGCGCAATAGACCGATTGGAGTCTCTCTAAAATGAACCAGCCCAAAATCCTCATCGTCGACGATGAACTGTTGATCCGCGACCTGCTCTACGATTTCTTCGCGTCAAAAGATTTCCAGATCCAGACTGCCAATGACGCCGCAGAAGCGATGCAGTTGGTCGAGAAGCACAAGGATTTCGATGTCGTTCTCACTGACATCAAGCTCGAAGGCGAAGACGGACTCAGTTTTGTCGACCGCATTCGCGAGCAGCACCCGGATCTGCCTGTCATAGTAATGACCGGCTATCCTTCCGTCGAATCGGCTATTGAGGCACTCCGCAAACGCGTGTATGATTATGTCATTAAACCATTCAACATAAACCGTCTCTTCGCAACCGTAAAGGCCGCATCAGACGAACACAATCAGGACAAAAATTTAACTGTCTGAGCCTGTACTATGAACAAACGACTTCTCATTGTTGATGATGAATTATTTGTCCGCGAACTGCTCCAGGAAATGTGCGCCAATCTCGGCTATTCAGTAGCCGCAATCGGGTCGCGCAACGAACTTCCAGGCACTCTCGAAACCGGCGAATTCGATGCCGCAATAGTCGATCTCAGATTGAACGATTGCCGAGGCATCGACCTTATCACCGCATTGCGGGAGATGGCGCCTGATCTCTCAATTGTATTAATGACCGGCTATCCAACCACCGATGACCTTATCGCGGCAATGCGTTTGGGCGTTCTTGACTGCATCGTCAAGCCGTTTCGCCTTCGTGAAATTGAAGGCACTATTGCTCGCGCATGCACCGAGACCTCGCGCAAGTCAGAAATTCGCAGCCTTCGCGAACGTGTCTCCGAACTTGAAGCTAAATCCTCTCGCAGACCATCACGCCGAATCGTGATGCAGCGCGAAGAGGAAATAGCGATCGCTTCGAGCCCGCTTGAGTTTGTCAATCGCAGTATGGAGAATCAGTCTGGTGAATCAGGAAGACAGAAACGCAATTCGAATGCAAAGCAATCGCCGTTTGTTGTTACCAACGGCTGAGTATTTTTCTGAAAGTGCATCCAAGGGGAATTGGTAGAAAATGCTGGATAAGGACGAGATTTCCTCAGAACTTAGTCTAGAAGACTTCACGATCATTCGTGATTTCATTCACGAGAAGTGCGGCATATTTTTTGCAGAGAACAAAAAGTATCTGCTTGAAAACCGCCTCTTCAAGCGAATGTCGACTCTGGGCCTAAAGTCATTCCGCGATTATTTCTATCAGGTTAAGTATGACACAAGCCTGAAAGAATTTAACATGCTGATGAACCTGGTTACAACCAATGAAACCTCGTTCTACCGGAACCCGCCCCAGTTGCTCTGTTTTCAGGACGAAGTACTCCCTCAGATTCTGGAATCAAAGCGCCGTGCCGGCAAGAAGCGACTGCGCATCTGGTCAGCCGGCTGTTCAACCGGCGAAGAGCCCTATACCATCAGCATGATCATCATGGATGTTCTCGGTGACAACCACGGATGGAACGTCGAAATCGTTGCGAATGACATCTCTGAAAACGTCCTCCAGGCAGCCCGAAAAGCGCAGTACAGCGAAATGGCACTGCGGACGACTCCTCCGGAAATCGTCAAGAAATACTTCCGGCGTGAAGAGCAGAAGTACGCAGTAATCGAAAACGTCAAGCGGCAGGTCAACTTCAGCCACCTGAATCTTGCCGACCGCCGGCGCATGGCACTTATGAGCGAAGTCGATTTCGTCTTTTGCCGCAATGTCATGATCTATTTCTCAGATGAAATCAAACGGCAGATAGTGCGCGGCTTCTATAACTCGCTTCTGCCGGGCGGCTATATGTTCATCGGCCACGCCGAATCACTGCACGGAATTAGCAAGGCGTTCAAGCTGGAATACTTCAAGAACGGTCTTGTCTATCACAAGGAAATCGGCGCCGCGATGTCCGACAACGATCCGGCGCCAATGCCGGTTGCGGAAACTCGAATTCCGGTCGCCGCTGCGGTAGCAGCGCCGGCTCAGGTTGTTTCAGCGTCGGCACAACGTTCGGCTGACACTCACGCCGCCACCATGGAAAAGCTTAAGAAAATTCAGGACCTGTTGGCTGGTTCCCGAAAACGGAACTCTTAACAGAAGGATTGCGCTCTCATGAGTCAAAAAGTGCTTGTTGTAGATGACTCGCCGACACTGGTGAAATTCGTATCGTTCAGTCTCAAATCGAACGGATACGAAGTTGTTGGCGCCTCAGACGGCATGGATGCTCTCGAGAAAGTATCGCACATTGACGGCGTTGTAGATCTCGTTATTACCGATCTCAACATGCCGAACATCGATGGCTACGAACTTATCGCCACCCTTCGCAAAACTGCCAAGTTTGCGAAAACGCCAATTATCATCCTTTCATCTGAAGAAGAGGAAGAGGACAAGGCTAAGGGGCAAAAGGTCGGTGCGAACTCATATCTCGTCAAGCCGTTCAAGTCATCTGTGCTAATCGAGGAAGTAACTCGATTGCTGAAGAAGTAAGATAATTCAATTTGTTGTTATAGGTGAAGGAGGACAAAGTGCCTGACCTAAAAATTCTCGCGGTTGATGACTCGCCGACTATGCGTCGGATCATTGTCAATACGCTCAAGCGCGCGGGCTTCAACGATATCAGCGAAGCCACCGATGGCAAGGATGCTCTGGCGAAAATGAAAGTCGACAACTACGGACTCGTGATTACCGACTGGAATATGCCGGAAATGGACGGGCTCACTCTCGTCACCCAAATTCGCAGCACCGCCGAACTGCACGATATGCCCATATTGATGGTCACTACTCGATCAGTCAAGGACGACATCATCGAAGCGATGAAAGCAGGAGTCAACAACTACATCGTCAAGCCGTTCACGCCTGAAACTCTTGGCGAGAAAATCCAACAAGTGCTCAAAGCAGCGGGGAGGAGTTGACATGGACGCCAAATCAATGACAGTAAAACCGCAATCTGCCAAATCGATGCACGATGAGTTGCGCGAACTTGCGTCGACGCTCACGGACATCGTGCGCGGCATTCGCGTGGCACAAGAGCCGATTATTGAATCGCAGCAGAAAGTTCCGCAAGCCACGGAACAACTGGAAAAAATCACGCGCCAAACGGAAGACGCCACCCACCGCGTCCTTGACGTAGTCGAACATATCACCGCTCGCGAGACTGAAATCGAATCGCTGTTGAAAGATTTGCGACGTTCACTGCCGGCAACCTATTTCCGCAATAACTCGAAAGCAAAAGCTCTTATCGAACGCATCCGCGAATGTGCCGGCCTCAACCTCACTGCCGCCTATGATATTATGGATGCTCTGCAATTTCAGGACATCACTTCGCAGCAAATTGATCACGCAATCACCTTGCTGGAACAAGTGCAGAATCGCCTACAAAGCGTCTTGACCGAACTGGCAGGCGGAGAACAGCCCGAACCAACCGGCGAAAAACGCCGCGAACGGGCGTACGATCCGAATGCACACTTCTCAACAGAGAATGACAAAGACAAGCAATTCTCCGTTGATGAATTGGTCGATAACCTATCCCGCCAATTGAAGAAAGACTGAGCAGAGGAATTATGACTGACCAGGGAATCGCCCTTGACGACATGAAGGAAATCATTGATGAGTTCATGATCGAGGCAGAAGAGATTATCGCCAAGCTTGATGCCGATATGGTCAAGCTCGAAAAGCGAAGCGATGATCTGAATCTGCTAAACGAGATCTTCCGTGGTGCCCACACCATCAAGGGAACCTCTGGATTCCTTGGTTTTGACCGATTGTCCGAATTCACGCACAAGATGGAAGACGTCCTTAACAAATTGCGAAAAGGCGAGATTATTATCAACGCCGATATCATGGACGTGCTTCTCGAATCAATAGATACGCTTAAAGGTTTGCTCGAAGAAACCAAATCCAAGGGCGACGCACTAATTGACCTTGCCCCAATCAAGTCTAAACTGGTCGCAGTGGATAACGGCACTTTCTCAACTGCAGCAGCGCCGGTCGAAAAGAAGAAGAACGGTAAAGCACCTGCTGCCAAAAAAACCAATGGAAAGAAGACCGCCGCTGCAATCGTAGCGGAACAACCCGTGGTTGAATCAATCAATACTGCGGTTCAAGAAGTTGAGATGGAAACACCAGCTTCCTCTGTTGACCTTTCCGACGACCCCTCCGTCGAATCACTCGCCGTGCGCCCCGATCCAAACCAACTCAAGCAAATGCAGGATCAGCGCCGTCCGGTGGATTCGACAATTCGCGTCGATGTTGAACGCCTCGACAGCCTCATGAACATCATGGGTGAACTCGTTCTCGGTCGAAATGCGCTTGTCCAACTGGCTGGAAGAATCAACGGAAACTTCGAAGGCGAGCCGCTCATCGACGAGCTCAATCACGTTACGTCCCAAATGAACTTCGTAACGTCCGAACTCCAAATGGCCGTCATGAAGATGCGAATGCTCCCCGTCGGCAAAGTATTCAACAAATTCCCGCGCGTCGTGCGCGACTTGTCGCGTTCGCTCGAAAAAGACATTGAACTATTCATCTCCGGAGAAGAGACAGAATTAGATAAGTCGGTTATCGAAGAAATCGGCGACCCGCTCGTTCACCTGATTCGCAACGCCGTCGATCACGGCATCGAACCGCCGGCTGAACGCGAAGCAGCCGGCAAGCCACGCTGCGGTCGTGTGGATTTGATCGCCAGTCAGGAAGGATCGAACATCGTTATCAAAGTAGTTGATGACGGCGCTGGCCTTGACGCACAGAAACTGCGCGCAAAAGCCGTCGAGCGCGGACTCAGCACCCAGGAAGAAGTCTCTCGAATGTCCGATCGCGAAGTATTCAACTTCATCTTTAATCCCGGTTTCTCGCTCGCCAAGCGAGTCACCGACGTTTCCGGTCGCGGCGTCGGAATGGATGTCGTTCGCACCAACATTGAGAAACTCAAAGGCATCGTCAACATCGAATCAGAATTGGGGAAGGGAACTTCCTTTATAATTAAATTGCCGCTGACCCTTGCAATCGTGCAGGGACTGCTCGTCGAAACCGGCGCTGACCTGTACATATTGCCGTTGTCGTCGGTTCTTGAAACTGTCAAGGTGTCTATGAGCGACATATACTCAATTAACAATCGCGAAGTTATACGTCTGCGCGATACCGTTCTGCCGATCATCGACCTCAGTCGCATGTTCTTCCCGATCAATCAACACGAAAAACTGAAGGATCTCGAGCAGAGTTACGTCGTCGTGCTCTCGCAGGGTGAACGAAGACTTGGTATCGTTGTTGATCGCTTGATCGGACAAGAAGAAGTAGTTATCAAATCGCTGGGCGAATTCCTTGGCACGACCCCTGGAATCGCAGGGGCGACAATTCTCGGCGATGGACGAGTCCGACTAATCGTTGATCCGGTCGGCATCTTTTCAATGACCAACTAACATCGGGACAGACATGGCAGATAAGATCAAGCTACTAATCGTCGACGATTCGGCGTTCATGCGGAAAGCTATCCAGATGATGGTCGCCGACGATCCCAATATTGAAATCGTAGCAACTGCGGTTAACGGTCAAGAGGGACTCGATAAGGTTCTGGAATTCAAACCCGACCTTGTTACCATGGACATCGAAATGCCCAAAATGGATGGGCTGGCTTCGCTTCGGGCGATCATGGAAAAACAGCCGACACCGGTCATCATGGTCTCGTCGTTAACCTCCGAAGGCGCCAAGATCACTCTCGATGCACTTGATCTGGGCGCAGTCGATTTTATCCCCAAGCAGCATTCGTTTGTATCCCTTGATATCGTTAAGATCAAGGCCGACCTCGTTGCCAAGATCCGGTCTATCTACGGTCGTCGGCGCACGCTTATGGCACAGTACGCGCTTCGCAAGGGACGCCGTGGTAGTTCTGCTGCACGTTCGACGGTAGCGGCCTCAAATTCACTCGTTTCTAAGCCGAAGAAATCGAAAATCGTCAGGCTCGTCTCAATTGGCACTTCGACCGGAGGGCCGCCTGCACTTCAGACCGTTCTGACCGTGCTACCAAAGAATTTCCCGGTTGGTATCGTTGTCGTCCAACATATGCCGCCAATGTTCACCAAGTCGCTTGCAGAACGCCTCGATGGATTGTCAAACATCCGCGTCAAAGAGGCCGAAGATGGAGAGCGAATTGAGCCCGGAATCGCTTACATCGCTCCCGGTGGTCGCCACCTAACCATACGCAAAGTCACGACTTACGGCGTTTGCATGCTATCCGATAAACCAAACGACCTCCTTCACAAGCCGTCTGTCGATGTTCTCATGGCATCCGTTGCCGAATTCGCGGGCCAATCCTCCCTCGGCGTGATTATGACCGGTATGGGGCACGATGGTCTCGACGGAATGCGCGTCATGAAGTCCAAGGGCGCCGACATCATCGCTCAAAACGAAGAATCCTGCGTCGTTTACGGAATGCCGCGGGCGGTCATCGAGGCTGGTATCGCAGATACCGTCTCATCCGTCGAAATGATTCCATCGGAGATCATGGCTTACTTCTAAGCGTTACCGACAAGGGCATTTGCCCGACTACTATCATTTGACAAACTGCCGCCCTTTGCTGGAATGTTTTTATTGATAAATTCCGGCTAATTGTGGTATCTTTAGACTTATGCAGGAACATTCCGGACGTACCGACACGCCCATCGGCGAAGACCAGCTGGCGATCTTTAACCAAACCTTTGCCAGCTTCAACAACACAATCAAACAGCTCAATGATTCTTACGCGAATCTACAGACCCGGTATCAAAGACTATCTGACGAATTGACTGCAACCAACGAAAAGTTGGTCTCAAGTCTCGCTCAGAACATCGAAACGAGGAACTTCCTCCAGAATATCTTGGAGTCGCTGACCTCAGGTGTTATAACAATCGATCTCAATGGCAAAATCAACGCTATCAATAAAGCAGGTTGCGACATCCTTCGCGTTCGGCCAAACAAACTTATCGGCGCCGACTACTCGGCTATCTTTGGCGGTTCGCTTTCAAAGACGCGCTCACTAACTGACCTGCTGAGTGGCAAATCGCCATACCGGCTGATTGAAAAGCAAGTTCAAGTATCTGCTGACGAATTCATTCCAATCTCCGTTTCGTCCTCCTGCATCAAAGACGCCGACGATGCCATCGTTGGCGCACTCGAGGTCTTTGTTGACCTGTCGGATTTCAAACGGATGGAAGAAGAAATCGCGCGTGTCAAAGGACTCGCCGCGCTTGGTGAAGTTGCCGCTGTTGTAGCTCACGAAGTCCGCAATCCGCTCTCCGGAATTGCCGGCTTCGCCGCATTGCTCCGGCGCGAACTTGGTGACGACCATCCCAATATCAGCTACGTCGACAAGATTACTACCGGCGTCGAAAAATTGAATCGCTCCGTCACATCATTGCTTGAGTATGCGCGTGAAATACGCCATGAACCTCAGTCAATTGATCTCTGCGCATTACTATCCGAGACTGTCGACTTCTTCCGTGTATCACTTAGTGCGCGAGCTTCACGATCAACAATTGATCTTTCGCTTCCGACGAAGCTTGCATCTGCCGAGTCGACCGCGAAAACCTCGGTGGCGCAATCGTCAATCTGCTCAAAAATGCCGACGAATCGATGCCCAATGGCGGCTGCATCACTCTCGCCTTGAATAAGAGAGACTCGCGATTAATAATTGACGTTTGTGATGAAGGCGGCGGTATTCCGGAATCGATGAGGGAGAAGATCTTCGTACCATTCTTTACGACTCGAGATGGCGGCACCGGGCTTGGATTGGCTCTCGTTCGCAAAGTTATCGACGCCCATCGAGGCAACATCCTCGTCACCAACAACCCACAAAAAGGCTCGACATTTTCTATCGAGCTGCCATTGAGGTGATCACTATGAGTTCAAAGCGATCCATTCTTGTTGTCGATGACGAAGCTCTCGTAATCGAGTTTTTCCAAGCCGTCTTAACCAAGCTTGGACACGATGTTCAAACCGCATCTTCCGCAGCCACCGCACTCGAACTGGTAAAGACTGTCGAATTCGACGTAATTCTCTCCGATGTCAAAATGCCGAACATGAGCGGTATTGAACTACTAAAAGCTATCAAGGCCGAGTCTCCCGAAACTGTAGTGATGATGATCACCGCCCACGGTACCGTCAAGGACGCTGTCGAAGCGATGAAACTCGGCGCATTTGACTACATCCTCAAGCCCGTGCTGCCGGATGAACTCGCACTGTCGCTCAACAAAGCCCTCGAGCATCGCCAATTGGTGTTCGAGAATAGGGTGCTTCGCAACGAAATCCGCAGTCGTTACAATCTGGGCACCATTGTCGGCGCTGACAAATCGCTATTGACCTTGCTTGAAGACCTGACCTCGGCTGCAAAATCGCGCTCTACCATTCTGATCCGAGGCGAATCGGGTACCGGTAAGGAGCTGATCGCTCGCGCCATTCATTACAACTCGCCTCGTCGAGATGGTGCTTTCATCAAACTCAATTGCGCCGCGCTCCCAGAAGGTCTGATCGAATCTGAATTGTTCGGTCACGAGAAGGGCGCCTTTACCAACGCCATCAAACAGTCGCCCGGCCGCTTCGAACTTGCTGATGGTGGAACCTTGCTGCTCGATGAAGTCAGCGAAATCCCGACCAGCGTACAAGCAAAACTCCTGCGCGTCTTGCAGGAACGCGAATTCGAACGCGTCGGCTCGGGCGTTAGCATCAAAGTTGACGTGCGCATCGTTGCAACTACCAATCGAAACCTCGAAGAAGAGATTGCCGCCGGCAAGTTCCGTCAAGATTTGTTCTACCGACTTAATGTCATCCCGCTTCAACTGCCGCCGTTGCGCAAACGCTCCAATGACATCCCGATGCTGGTTGACCACTTCATTCACAAATTCAACCTCGAAAACTTGCGCGATGTGAAGGGTGTTAGCGAAAAGGCGATGAAACTTCTGCTGAATTACCATTGGCCCGGCAACATTCGCGAGCTCGAGAACTACATCGAACGCGCCGTCGTGCTCTGCAAAACTGATCGCATTATGGATACCGATTTGCCCAGTCACATTGCATTGGGAGAACTCGCGCGCCACGTTCATTCAGCAGCCGACACAGTTATGCCGATTGCTGAAATGGAAAAGATCATGATTCTCAAAGCGCTCGAATCATTTGACGGCAATCGCACGCGCGCTGCCGAAGCGTTGGGAATCAACCCGCGAACTCTTCGCAACAAACTTCACGAGTACGGAATGATGGGTGGCAACGAGGTTGCAGCGGGAATTGATCTCGATGCTGACCACTCGTGAAGCAATTCCACCTGAGAAAAACCTCGAGTTGTAAGATAGTCAACTCAGCCGATGATTGTCTTCGGTACTCATTGCTATTGAACAGAATATTTGCCTACAACGTCTTCATTCATAGAATCGGAGTCTGCCAAAAAAGAATTGACAGCGGGTATCGGCTCCGATATATTGCTCGCTTTAATTTGGAGAGGGAAGTACATAAGGAGTGTCTGAGGTTATGCGTAGTTTAGCAGCTAAAGTCTTTCTCATATTCCTCCTGGCGGCCGGGACAGCTTTTAGTCAGGATTTCCACCTATACGGGTTCACCATGTATAACCTTGAGTTCCTGGGTACAGGCGCTCGGGCTCGTTCTATGGGAGGCGCTTTTGTTGGTATCGCCGATGACGCATCGGCGCTCACATGGAATCCTGCCGGGTTGATTCAAGTCTCTAAAACACAAGCTTCACTTGGCGGATCAATCGTTCGCCTCAAGACCACGAATGAATTCAGTTATGCGCAGACTCCCATTCATAATTTTAACGGCGATTTTACCAAAGACCTTTTGAATCTGGCTTCCGGTTCCTTTATCGCGCCGGTTAGAGTCAAGGGGCATCCATTTGTTGCCGCAATCAACTATCAGCGCGTCATTGACAACAACGATGAGACTTTCAATCGCCAGGGAGTCATTTATGGAATGGTCACTTCAGCTGGCACTGCTTTTGGTGAAGATGATTGGTCAGCCCAGAATCGGTCACTGAATAATCTGCACAGATTTGCACTTGGATTTGGCACTGACATTTATGGACATCTTTCGTTCGGTGGTGCGATTAATATCTACACAGGCGGTGGCTACTAACGAATATTGCGGCTCTCACTGATACGCTGCCGCTAATGTTCGGATCCGAAATCATGGATACTGTGGAAGCGCGTATGCATAGCTTCGTCCGCGATGAGCTCTCGACCTCCGCAGCAAATCTGACTGGATCTTTCATGTATCGTACGGAGAAATTTCGTGCTGGCGTCACCGTCCAATCCCCATTCGAACTTTCTACAGTACACGACATTAAGCGTGCCGATACCAACTATGTCAAATCGACCAGTATCGCTGGCCCTGGCACACCATTGGGCGGACGACCCACGCTTTATCTTGGCAAGACCAAAATAGAGATCCCGCTGACAATCGGACTCGGTGCTTCGATACAAGTTACTCCGAAATTCTTAGTTTCCGGAGACATCGAACTGAGATCAACCAGCGGAAACAAATATTTTGTCCGCGCAGAAGAACCGGCCACATCAGAAGATGACCGCAATGTCTTCACGCTGCCGTCCTCAATCTACTATAAGGATTCAACCGAGTCTTCCTACTACGACGCATCAGGCGATCTAGTTGAAATCTACAACGAGTTCGAATTGGGTTATGAGTCGAGCATGCAGATTCGCTTTGGCGCCGAATACATGCTTGCAACAAAGCTCGGCACAATCCCGCTTCGCGGCGGAGTCAGATTCACTCAGCTTCCATTTCGCGATGTAACAAATGTTTACCGAAATCCCTACGGACAGGCGAATGCTGATTTTGAGTTGGGTGACAAGTTGTCGCAGACCAGCTTCACTTTCGGATCGGGAATTCATTGGGAACAGGTTTGGCTTGATTTTGCAGTTGAAATGACCAAGCAAGAACAGTCCGAGTCCGGCATTTCGGCGTTCAATTTCGAATTGACTGATTACAACAATGCTCGTACCAAAGAGACACCGTCATTTATGATGACCTTCACCGGATTCTTCTAAAACCGGTCAACTAACGCAATAAGTTAGAGGGACAAGACTTCGCGTCTTGTCCCTTCTTTTTTAGACCAACCGCAGACAAAGACCTTTTGCTAATTCGCACAAAAAAGTGTTGATAAAATTCGTAAATTGAATAAGTTATTGGTCTTGTAAGTTTAGCCGATAATACTCGAGTAAAGAAGCAGGAGTCTGTTTTTAGATGACCACGAATAAGAAAATGACCAAGCACGAGATGAGAGAAGACCATTTCGTGACCGGCGTCTTTAAGTTTCAGGAATGGGCCGAAGGAAATCTCTCAAAACTCTTGATCGGCGGCGGTATTGTTATCGCCGTGATTGTAGTGGTCGTCTTTATGGCCTGGCAATCAAGCAGCGGGGAAAAGGCCGCTTTTGATAAGCTCGGAAGTGCCGAAGTGTTTGCCCGTACTGGACAAACCCAATTAGCGGTCGCCGACTTCCAGGAAGTAATGAACAAGTACAGCAACTCAGAAGCCGCCTCTCAGGCTGCCTTCAAGCTTGCCGGCCTCTATTTCCAGACCAACGACTTCGCTAACGCCGAACTCGCATTCAAGAACTTCCATGATAAATTCGCTCCCGATGATGTCTTCCGTCGCTCTGCTCAACGTGGCATCGCCGCTTCGCAGGCTGGCCAGGGCAAATTCCAGGAAGCCGGAATCGCATTCTTGAGTTCTGCAAAGGTCGACACCCTTGCTTCTACTTACGAGGAAGATCTTCTTCAGGCAGTCACCAATTCCGTTAAAGCCAATGACGCAGCCACTGCCAAAGAAGCATTCGCCTTGCTCGAAAAGCGCGGAACGACTTCGGATAAGTACCGTAACGCCAAAATCCTCCTGATAGAGCGGGGCATATTAGCTTACGATAAGGGCGAATACAAGTAGCAGGGCAGGGGCAGACAGATGAAGCTCGTTTTCATCTGGCACATGCACCAGCCATATTACAAAGACCTCAAGTCCGGGGAATACTTGATGCCGTGGGTGAGACTCCACGGCTCAAAAGATTACCTCGACATGTTGTTGCTTCTTGACGAGTTTCCCAACATCCGCCAAACATTCAACTTAGTCCCGTCACTTCTTGATCAGATAGTCGATTACACCGACAACGGCGCGTCGGACCGACACCTGTATTTGTCGCGCAAACCTGTCTCTGAGCTAGCCGAAGATGAGCGGCTTGAAATCACCGATACGTTCTTCTCGGCTCATTTCGAAACCATGATCAAACCGTATCCTCGCTATCGGGAACTTCATGCCCGATGCCGAGACTCGTCGCCACGAATGCGCTTAAGTAACCTCTCAGACCAAGACTATCTCGACCTGCAGTTTTGGTCCAACGCGTCCTGGATTGACCCGATGTTTCGCGTCGAGCCCTTTGTCTCTCAGCTATTGAAGAAGGGCCGAGATTTCACAGAAGATGAAAAGAACAGCACCATCGATTACCAGTTATCTATCCTCAAGCGCATTATCCCCGCGTATCAAAAGCGCGCCGCTAACTCAAATATCGAAGTATCATTTTCTCCGTACTATCATCCGATTCTACCGCTGTTGGTTGACACAAACATCGCTCGCATGGCCGTACCGGGCGCCGAATTGCCTTTGCGCCGATTTATGCATCCTGAGGATGCCGATGTCCAAATCGGCCGTGCTGTAAAGCTGTACCAAAGTCTCTTTGGCAACGACGCCCCCGGCATGTGGCCCTCCGAAGGATCCGTCTCCGAAGCCATACTCCCGATCCTTCAGAAACACGGCATCAAGTGGATTGCTACCGACGAAGAAATTTACTACGCTTCAATGAACCTCGCCCAACAAGCAGGCGAACCCGGCATCAGCCCAACGAATGGATTTCATCGCGCCTTCAGTGTCGGTGGACCAGAAAAACCGATCGGTCTGATTTTCAGGGATCACAAGCTTTCCGATAAGATCGGCTTCGTCTATTCTGGATGGGAACCCGACCGTGCTGCTGATGATTTCATCAACAGCGTGCGCCAACTCGACAGAATCCACGCTTCCAGCGGGCAAGAACCGGTTGTTGGCGTCATTCTCGATGGCGAAAACGCATGGGAATACTATCGCAATGACGGCGCTGACTTCCTGCGCGCCTTGTATTCAAGACTCGAGAAAGAGAAGGGCATCACAACTGTTCTCCCGCGAGATTTGTTCGCTCCTGATAAACCTGTCCAAAAACTGCCGCGCCTGTTTGCCGGATCCTGGATCAATCACAACTTCGCGGTGTGGATTGGTCACTCTGAAGACAACTCTGCATGGGATCTCGTTAAGCAAACTCGCGACAAGTTGGTCGAACGTCAAGATTCGAGTACCCCGCCAGATGCAGAATCACTTCAACATGCTTGGGAAGCCATCTACATCGCTGAAGGATCTGACTGGTGCTGGTGGTATGGCGACGATCACCAGACCGATCAATTTCTCACCTTCGACCTGTTGTTCCGCCGGCACCTGACTCGTGTCTGGGAATTGATCGGAGTCGAGCCTCCGTTAGCTTTAATGCGACCCATTCGCAAAGTTCCGCGCTTGTCCGGCGTTCACGAACCGACTGATTTCCTAAACCCGGTTATCGACGGCAAGCAGACCAGCTTTTTCGAGTGGTTTGGCGCTGGGAAAATCGAGTGTCGCAAACTCGGCGGAGCAATGCATCGCGTCGACTCTCGCACGCTCGAAATCATGTTCGGCTACGACGATGACCACGTGTTCTTTCGAGTAGACTTTGAAAAAGAACGCAGCTTAAGCGCTGGCAGCGGTGAGGTTCACATCGAACTCAACTCAGCAACCAAGGCTATTGTGCGTGTTTCGCCAACCGAAGCCGTCTTGACCGGCTTAGACGGACCGGGCGAGCCCACCAAAATCGTGTCCAGTTGGGATCAGGTCGTAGAAGTTGCAATTCCTCGGAGTTTCTTCACCTTTGGCGATGATAAACACCTGCACTTCGCAGTATTACTGCTGGAAGGGCAGAAAATAGTTGAAAGATGGCCTGAGTCCAATTATATACCTATGGAACTACCGAAACCCGGAGATTCATTCTTCTGGCAGGTCTGAGCAAGGAGCTCGCTATGGATGAACAGGATATCAATAACGTCGCTGACAGCGGATACGCTGGACACCCAGGGTCCGATGAAGCCACTCGTACCTATGCAAACGAAGAAGAAATGATCGAAGAGGGGAAGGCAGCAGCCGTCCTCGGTTACGTTCCTTTCCTTTGCTTTATTCCACTCATTAAAATGCGACACAATAAGTTTGCTTTCAGGCACGGAAAGCAGGGTCTGTTCCTCTTGTTCATAGAAATCCTCGCTATCTTCTTCATGTTCGACATCATATCTAACCTCTTTTGGGGTATTTTGCTGATCCTTTCGATTGGCTCCGCTGTTTTTGGAATCCTGTATGCCCTTCAGGGAAAAGAGTTTACGATCCCCTTCGTCGGTGACTCCGCCGACAAGATCAAGATTTAGCTTGTAATTAGTCCACTTTCTGCGTATAATAGTAAGTTGTTACGGATAAGGCGGGCCATCTGCCAGCCAAAAATGGCGGCGATTCGCCCGTTTTCGGTTAGTTGTATGCGGAGGGAAAGGATGCTAATCTTTAAAAAACCGTCGGAAATGGAATTCCGGCAGGTCATGCGGATGGTTGAAAAATACGACATCAGTACCCCGAACGATCTTCCATTGGACTCTTTCACGATCCTTAAGAATGATGACCGAATTCTCGGCTTTGGCGCCTTGCGCTCGCAAGAAGGCTATACCGAACTCGAAGTTGTCGGGGTTGCCGAAGAATTCCGCGGTAAGGGTTGGGGCAAGATGATCATCAAGAAGCTATTGGAAGTCGGTCCCGATACGATCTGGCTTGCCACTGATATGCCGAAGTACTTCGAAAAGTTCAATTTCGTTCCCTCCAAACAAGTACCTCGCGAATTGGCAAGAAAGATCAATCCGGTCGAAACCAACGGTTTTGGTATTGCTCAGCCTTCCAAGCCGGTCACTGGACGCAATCGCGTCAAAGCAATGGTATTCATGCGAAAGAAGTGACTCGCCTCACAGAATCCCTGAGATAAAAAGCGCCCCGCTTAGGCCGGGCGCTTTTTTCGTGTTGTCCTAAATTGCCAAGATCAGCAACCACTGCAAGGCGCTGGTCCTCCGGAGAAGATGAAGCTTATCATGTATACTGCATCGGAAATGCTCAATCCGCCATCACAATTCGAGTCGCCAGCTTCGAGGGGTATTGGAGCCGCTCCTCCGCCAAAGACATAGTTAACCAGATAGACGACATCTGAGATACTTACACCGGCGTTGCCATCAGCATCTCCCGCTACGAATCCACAGCCTGACAACATTATCACTTTGTCCTTGGTTCCGCCAACATTCACAACTACGCCGCTAAGAGTCGAGTCCTGGAAATTCGGATGCTCTACCGTCAGCGTATACGAGCCCGGCTCAACCTCATCCATCATGAACAACCCCGATGCAATCGTCGTGTCCTCATGCTCATGGCCATTCAGATAGACAACTGCCCCTTCGATCGGAAGCGAATCTGAGTCAATCACCATTCCAGCAATCATCCCATGTGCGTGATCGTGATGCAGAAACGTCATTGTACCCGATGACCAACTTCCTGTCGTAGTTCCACCGTCGGTGATCCGGCAATAGACATAGAGCGATGAGTCCTCCGGAACATAAGCAGAATTAACAATAAAGAACCCTTGAGCTGCCGGCGTATGAAGCGATGTCGGCAATAGCACTTCGTTGCCGTTCAAAATTGGCGCGGTATTGTAGAATACCGAAACCCAACATTCGTCCGATTCAGCATCATTGTGGCTCCAACCCACCTTATAGGTATCCAAACCGTGAACTAACATTGTGTCGCCAACCGGTGGATTCACCACAGTAATGACCGGTGCGCCATTTGAAGGCGGATTTATAGTCAATTTGTAGTAGGCGTTTTCTGCACCATTGAACCCTAAGACTCGGGCGTAATACCATCCTTCCGGACGGCCGTTTAGCGATATCGTCTCAACATTGGAAGTGGTGGTCGAAGATGCGATCGAAACTCTGTTCGCATCGTACAGTCTCAAATCCAAGTCACCCTGATTGTTTACCAGATCTATCCGGACAAAGTCCGAAGCCGTACCTGTGCTATTGCAGTAGAATCGATAGTAATCATCATTCCCTGACGCATGAATACTCAGACTGTCTATTACCTTCACAGGATCGCACGGACCAAGATTCGGACTGTTGACTGATCCGACCGGGCGTGCATCGACTTCGTCGAAATTATCACCCGGTTCATATGCGTCGGCGGTATTTGACTCTGGATCGCCTATCACGACCAACACACGCGACGCATTATTCGTCTCCCGTGCTTCTAATATCTTCAGATCGGGATCAACGACCGCTTCCAGCCAGTAGTACCCGTCCGGCACGTCCGTTATGTCAATGCTCTGTCCGGGGAGGTCTTTGCTATAAATATCCGCCCAGCCGACACTCAATCCCTGGATCGTCGACGAGCACGACAAGAACTCGCCGTTAGGATTGTGATTCGGCAGGGACGCATCGTGAATCGTTAAGTCAAGAATACAGAAACTCGTCTTGTCACCAGAAGCCACAATCGCTCCAACTCCTGAGTCGGGGAGCAACTCTCGCAGATGAAACTGGCTCCAGTTCTCGACGTGAATGTGATCGTGCTGCGAGTGAAACACAAACTTTCCCGCGAGACGGTCAAAGAAGCTGCCGTCACTCCGGAAAATGCGTTGCCGAACATCTTGCGTGCCATCTTGGTTGGGCGGCAGTACGCCGTACATGTACAACTTACCAGCTCCGGTGTTTGGCGTCGTTACTGTGAGCCTGATATGACGGCGACCCGGTTCGACCGTCACCGAAATCTCGTTGTCATGCAGGTCGTTGCGTCGAACTGATATGTCCGGAAACAAAGTGTCAACATCACCCGCATCAAACGCCACACCTTCGACATTAATTTCGTAACTTCCTTCGGCGTCGTGATAGCCATCCACGACGATATAGTATTCGCCGGGGAACAGGGCTGCATCCGTAATCCGCGATTGTTTCGTTCCGCACGACGGCGAGTCGTCGTTACAGAACAACGCACTCATATTCTCATCAAGAATCGCAATCTTCGAATCAAACCAAGTAGGGCCGCAGGTTGTCCAAACCGTAAGAAGGGTCGTTGTGTCCGCCGTAAACTTGTACCAATAGTCCGCCGCAACATCAGGTCCCGAAAGCTCACAGCTGATCATGATATCATTGCACGCTCCAACTGTAGTACCTTGATCTGTAAATGGCAGGGAAGTGATCAATTCAGCATTCAGTTGATTTGACCCGCCGGTGCATGGCGGCGGTTGCAACGCCCATGATACATTCAATTGATATTGCCCCGATCCGCCGTTGTATCCGTCAACAACGATGTAATACGTACCTGCATTGAGTGAATGCTCCTCAATCCGTGATTGCACATTGGGAGAGCAAGTCGGATCATCATCGTTGCAGGCTAACAGCGCATTCGCACTGCTGAAGATTCCCAATCTGGTGTCATACGTAGAAGGAAAACTCGAGGCACACGTCGTCCACGCCGTAACGATGACCGGATCAGCAAACGTCACAACATACCACGCGTCCGGCGACGTATCACCGCCTCCCGAAAGGCATGACGGTATCGAAGCATTGTTGCCTTTGCCCACAGTCGTTCCATTATCTAAGTAGTCGTTGCTGGAAATCACCGTTGCACTGCCGGGACCATTCCCACCGTCTCGCGAAAGCGAACCAGCATCAAGTGACGCTTCCGTTTCTTCGCGACGGCCAATCATCTCACCCTCAACTGCGTGCCACAAATCACCTTGGTAGGGAAGTCCAAGTGCTTTTATCGAATCGATCGCCAGTTGAGAGCTTGTCGCCGGCTGCTTTCCAGCAATCGCGAATTGGAAAAGGCTTGCCGCAAGAAGAACTACAGAGATAGGGAAGAAGCGTTTGGAAATCGTCATCAGGACTCCTCAGATACGAAAATGATGGTATGAAAACGAAACAGGAAATATCGCCCAGTATAACCCATTGATTGGTCACGTCGGGTAACACAAATATACTTTATAGACCCTCGAAGTCAATCTTGAAGATATCTCGACCAACTTGCGCCCTCAAACTGGGTTTCCGCGAAAAGGCAATTCGACTCTACAACTTCAAAATCGATCAAAAAACAGCATCTTTTTTGGTGCTGAAAGGCTCCCGAATTGTAAAACGCGTTTATGAAACGCTACGCACCGACTTGCATTTTTTTGACAAATTATTGTTGACGCTAATTGAGTGATATACTATAGCTAGTGCATTGCTGGCCAAGAACAGCAATATATGGTCAATCCAAGATTGGTTGCTGGCCCACTAAATTAATAGTGAAGCCTGCCGACACTTAACACAGGAGTTCAGATTCTGCACAACAGACCTGAACCTGTTGAAAGTGACCAAGATACTCCTTCGACGTACTTTTGCCCGGTGTTGGATGTTCGGGAATAGCACATCTCCGGGTGCCTTACTTCACAAAGAATGGACGAGTTTGTCCGGTTGCGCATGGAATATTTGCTTTTGGGCGCACACCGGAAGTTATTGGACGATAGAGAAATAGGACTTATGACTCCACGGTTTTCTGCCGTAACCTTATCCTCATTTCCCCAAAAGCCTCAATCGGCACAGGCATTGCCTTATATGCGGTTGTCGGAGAGGTAAAAAGGAATTTTTGAGGTGAGGTTGTAATGTCAGATCGCATTTTTGCCAAAATCGCTTTTGTAATATTGAGCTTGGTTGCCATTCTTGCAGTTTCTGCAACGGCTGGACCCGGCACCAATAGCGCAGACTTTCTTAACATCCCGGTGTTTTCCCGTGGCGCCGCCCTCAGCGGTGCAATGGTTGCCAACGCCGATGGCGCAACCGCTCTTTTCTACAATCCGGCTGGTGTTGGCCGCAATGGATCAGGCGAATTCTCCTTCTCACATACCGAACTAATGCAAGACCTGCGCCTTGACAATTTCAGCATGGCAATCCCCATGAAGAACGGCTCAGGCATCGGTCTTGGCCTAACTTACCTTGGTTACGGCAATATCGCCGGCTACGACGTCGCTGGCGTTGCGACTGGGGACTTGTCGGCATACTCTTTTATGGTCAATCTCGGCTACTCCCAGCGCCTTACCGAGACCTTCTCGGCCGGTATTGCAGTAAAGCCTGTGTTCGAGAAGCTCGACAATCTTGAAGCCAGTACCGTCACTTTTGATCTCGGTCTTATGGCCGAATTCGGCCAGTTCTCTGTCGGCGCACAGTACGCCAACCTCGGCGGAAAGCTCAAGTACGTTACCGAAGAGATCAGCCTGCCAGCCACTATGCGCTTAGGCGTATCATACCGGACTTTCGGATCTTCCTCGATGATTTCACTCGCTGGCAACAAAGAGCAAGGTGAAGGCGTTTCACTTGGCGCCGGATTCGAATATGCCTACAATTCCATCCTGACGTTCAGAGCAGGCTACGGCGGCTCACTTGAACAGACGGCTACGTCAGCCGATGGCATGTCGCTTGGAGTTGGACTCCTTCTGGACCACATCGGTCTCGACTATACTTATCGCCCGTCGTCGACAAGCGAAGGCATTCACCAGATTACTGGCTCCTACCGCTTCGGACGTTAACAGCTCAATTGGTCAGACTAAACTATCCCAATTCGCACTCTTTGATTAAGGTTCGTTTTTACCCCATTTTACCTGTGAGATCGCGGAATTGCGAATACCAATGTGTGCATGTGAATGCACCTATTGTGCTATTCATTACTGTGCAAACGACTTAGCTCTCAACTTTGTTAAAATACCCCCTTTGGTTGTGGTTTATTCATAGCTTCAACCGAATCCCGTAACACACTGCAATCTAACTACATGGAACATCAACATTTCCGCCAATATCGATACTTCCTACAACAATCTGAACAATTACCGTTTGGCACCTGATTTGCTCTTAACAGCCTCGAACGGCTACAGTTACTGTGCCAAGAGTAACCAAGGAGCATATTAGAAATGCAGTACACTAAGGACAGAGCAGAGGCTGAGAAGTATCTAAAAGCGACTTCGGCAGCTAGCTACCACTCCGACATCGTTGTTAACGAACGATTCGGCTCGTCGGGGATAACGAGCCTGAAAGAGACGCTGAATGCCGGCCTTCGTAAGGCCCGTTTAGTAGCGAGCGAATACGCTCTCTCTAACGCATTCGTGTTGGCTTTCCTCGCTGCCGCCCGCAGCGATAACTCAACCAAGGCTTCGAAAACCTCGGTTGCCGTTAACCGTATCCAGTTCATGTTTAGCTGGATTGTCGCCTTAGTTGGACTGATTTGTCTTCTGCCGTTGTTCGGTCTTGTCGCCTTGGCAATCAAACTCGATTCTGCAGGC
Organism: bacterium; assembly: GCA_016708315.1. NCBI lineage: Bacteria > bacterium. The sequence goes on along the minus strand of JADJGC010000002.1, from coordinate 391,743 downwards.
CCGATCTTCTATAAGCAGGAACGCGTCGGAATTAACCGTCGCCGTAATGACCGTCGTCAGCGCCCAGACGATTTGTTAATGTGCAACCGTCGCGCCGACCGCCGTCAGAAGAATGTATTTGGAAAGACCTTCTTTGTATATAAGTTCCGCACGATGGTTTCCGACGCCGAAAAGCGTTGCGGACCAATCTGGGCAACCAAGAACGATCCTCGCATTACCCGTCTTGGCAGATTCCTGCGCAAGACCCGTATTGACGAGTTCCCGCAGTTGATCAATGTCCTCAAAGGCGAGATGTCCGTTGTTGGTCCGCGCCCGGAACGTCCGTTCTTCATCGAGAAGCTCTCGACTGAAGTCCCGAACTATACGCGTCGCCTTGAAGTCCTCCCGGGAATCACTGGACTCGCCCAGGTTGAGGGTGGATACGATGTCACCATCGACGACGTGAAGAAGAAAGTGTCACACGATCTGGAATACATCCGCATTTCGAGCCTTTCCAGCGACGTCAAGATTATGTTCAAGACGGTCGGTGTCATGCTCGGCGCTCGCGGAATGTAGACCAATTTTCCCGACAAATTTTGAAATCAATTTCCGCAAGGTTTTTAACCAAAAAACCTTGCGGACCTTATAAGAACTTCGTTACTTTGCCGATATGGATATTATGAAACTAATTACGGCAAAACGGGTTGCGCTTTGTGTCGGCATGATGCTGACCCTCGCCGGCGCCACCCACGCACAGAACGCAACGGATGCGACTGTAACAGTGACTTCCAACCCCTCTGGGGTTACCGTAATGTTGTCTGGTGATATGACAGTGGCGGGCGTGACACCGGCGACATTCACTCAACGATTAGCAGGGTACTTCAAGATCACTGCCTATCGTGATGGCTACGAAACCTACAATTCCAGCGTCCTGTTATCTGGACGCGAATCCACCACTATTGATCTCAAACTCAAACCGAAGACGCGAGTCAAGGCCGCTTTGCGCTCGATCGTTATCCCCGGCTGGGGACAACGCTATTATGGCGCCAAGACTAAAGGCAACCTGATGTTCGTCGGCGCACTTGTCGGCGGCGCTACAGCCGGAATCATGCACCTTCGCTTCGACAGCAAACGCGATTCCTATCTTGACTTCCTTGCCCGCTATGAAAACGAGCGGTCGGTGTCTGAGAAGTTTCTGATGCTTGCCGAACTTTACGATCGCCAACAAGATGCCTACGATGCCGAACAACAGCGCAATATAATGGGTGCGATTGTTGCCGGAGTCTGGGTCTACAGCGTCCTTGATGCGATGCTCTTTTTCCCTGACTATGGCATCTCGATTTCCGGCGCCAATTTGAGCTTCGCACCAGAGTATGACGGCCAAGCCGTCAAGCTGATGGGGAGGTTGACATTCTAATGAAGAAGATACTTACCATACTTGCATTGGCGTCACTGGCGCTATCCATTGCCTTTATCATTGGTTGTACCGACCAAATTGCTGAACCCTCAAGAACGAATGAAGTCGTTGGCGCTCCCGAAGTACCGCGCAACTTGGCGACATCGGTAGGGGACGGAACGGTGATTCTCTCCTGGGAAATCAGCACTCCGTCAAGAATCTCGCGCTACATGATCTATCGCGGCGACACTACTTTTGCGGCTCCGGAGCTGATTGACTCCACGACAACGCTCAGCTACACCGATACCGGTCTCCGCAATACACTGAGATACATCTATCAAGTGACAGCCATCGGAACCAACGGTTTGGAGAGCGAGCTGTCCAGAGCAGTCTCCGCAACGCCGAATATTTACACCGCTTTGATTAACGACAACTCGCGCTTTACCAATTCTCGTTTTGTCACGGTGTCCTTCGCGGCACCCGTCGGAACTCGGTTGGTCTTATTGGCAAATGACGCAGCATTCACCGGCGCACAATGGGCGAACTTCTCGTCCACACGCAACTGGGAACTCACTTCGGGTGACGGCGTGAAGAGTGTCTTTGCCCGTTTCCGCGATGCCGAAGGCAACGAAGTCGTTGGTACAGTCAGCGACGACATTACCTTAGATACCAGAGCCGAGATTGTCTCTATCATAGAGAATTCTGGTGGTGCAACGCTCACTGCCGGCGAAGAGATTGTCTTCACGATGAACACTGGCGAGACCGAAGGCGAAGCCAGCATCTCTATCGCCAATGTTGCAACGATTCCTCTGCTTGAATCTGGTGCCGGAGTCTATTCCGCAACCTATTCGATTCCTGGCGGCATCGACGCGGTCAATGCCACAATTACCGGCAACTTCACCGACGTCGCCGGAAATCAGGCAGTGGCGATCACGCTGACATCATTCATCAACATCGCTAATCCGCCCGAAGCGGCTCAATTGTCAGCATTCGTAGTTTCGGAAGAATCGATTGAATTGACTTGGACCCGCTCCAATGTCTCCGATTTCCAAGGCTACCAAGTCTTCCGCTCGGAAACCGCTACCGTCAACACTTCGTCGTTGCTCGTAAGGTCCGAAACAAGTGCCGCGAATACAACATTCCGCGACAACGCTCTCGAACCGGGCAAAGATTATTATTACATAGTCTACACTATTGATCGCACCGGCCTCCGGGCAGCGAGCAACACTATCAAATCGACCACCAAAGCAAATGAAACGCCGTCGGCGGTAACCTTGTTCAAGTCCGACGACGATTCAACCAGCGTTTCAATTGGATGGACGCCGAATACCGATTCCGATTTTGAATCATATCGGATCTATCGCTCTGTCACTACACCGGTACAAACCAACACGGCTGTTAACTTGATAGGCGTGCTTACCGGACAGTCGGCGATTAATTTCACGGATGAAAGCATCGATGTCGGCCAGCAATTCTACTATGTCGTAGTTGTCTTCGACAAATACGGCGCACGGTCGGCCAACTCCAATGAGGTGAGAGGACCTAACTAGCAATCTGTGGGTGTGCTTGATAGAGTAAACTTCATAATCGCGACCTATGGGCGGCTGATAGTCGGAATTTTCAACTTCCGACTTTGGCCGCCATTTTTTCTATTCTTCCTTGTCATGTTGCTGCAGATCGTGATGCTGAACAACATGTTCTCGCCCTTGCTCTCGGGATGGTTTATTCCAATCGTCCAGTGGATAGGGGATGCTTCAGTAACCCACTACCCGCAACACATAGCATATATTCCATCGGTCTTTGAGAAGATGAACCTCTTATTCTCCTGGCTGATCGATTCGCTGTTGAGTGCAACAGCTATTCTCATGCTCGCATCGTACTTCAGTCGAGAGAAGATTCAGTTCGTGAAATCACTCAAGACCGCTGTCGGCCACTATCCGAGGTTGCTTCTGATATGGCTGATCGTATTTGTGCCGATACTGCTTCTGTTCTGGACACTTCCCGGACTTTTCGAAGGCTTTGTTGAAGGTGCTCCGCGCCGCAAGATTGCACTGATGGTGGGAATGCAGGGATTGCAGACACTACTTACCGCACTATTCGTCTATGTCGTGCCCTTCATGGTACTCTCAAAGACCTCACTTGGAAAATCTTTCACTCGCAGTTTCTCGCTGTTTTTCCGCAGCTTCTTCACTACCGTCATTTTTGCCGCATTACCTCAGATTCCATTGTTGTTTCTCGTCTACGCCCTTCAAAACACCGGCAGCATCGTGAATAAGTTCAATCCGGAAATCATCGTTTGGATGACAATCGGACTCGCCGCTGCATTGACACTCGCGAACTACTTCACCACCGGTGCCATAGTAAGATTCTTCCGCGAAGCCGCTGAAGACTGATGTTTACCATATACGACCTGGCTGAAATCGGGGCGTGTTTTGCAGCCTTCTTCTCAATGCTGTTTGTACTGGTGCGCAAACCTGGCCACCTATCCGGACATTTCTTCGTCGCAGCCGCATTAACCACGGGGCTCATGTGGGCATTCTTCATTGGAATTATTCCACGCTTCGATATTCTTAGTCACCTCCAGCACGGATTGCTCACCGGCATGCTCTCCAGCGCGACTGGATTCTGGCTGTTGTTTTTGCTCGTCTTTGCCCGTGAACCCGCTGCCAATCTGTTTCGCCGCCGTTCTTTGACTGTCTATGCCATTTTGACTCTGCTGATCCTGGCGGCTATCGGAGCATTCTTTAGCAATTACTTCACAATCGTCAATGACGACGTCGACGGACGGTACATTGAAATCACCGTCGTCGGGCGTTACTACCTGACACTTCTGATTGTCGCTAATGCCTTCGGACTCCTTCAACTTGAAAGCACCTACCGCGCATCGCATGGCCGGCTACGTCGCTCACTCGTATTGCCAATTTTAACAACCGCGCTGCTTCTCGCTGTCAACATTGTCTCGGGAATGATGGGACTCCTCATTGCCCGTGTCGAGTTCATGAGCATCCAGATCTCAGCGTTGCTTATGATGGGATCGTTCGTTCTTCTCGCCCGGTTCGTTGTCTACGAAGAACGCCAGGGGCAGGGCGTCGTGGTATCGCGCGAAGCCGTTTACTCTTCCGTTGCACTAGTCTTGATCGGCGGCTACTTCATCGTCATCGGCGCCGCAGTGAAGTTGCTCGTATCCCTTGGCGGCAGCCCGCAGATATTTCTCTCGGTCCTTGCCGCGTTCGTGGTGATACTATTCTTTGTAGCTTTGATAATGTCCGGCTCTATCCGCAACCGCTGGCGCTCAATCGTTGATCGTTCTATCTACTCCGGCAAGGTCGAGTTGCTCACCGAGATTACCGCATTCGCCGAAGATGTCACTGCCGCTACCGATCGCCAGGAGATGTTCGCCGCAATCGAGCATGTCCTGCAGCATAGATGCAGCATGAACAACACTGTGATCTATCTTCGAGGCGACAAGCTGGGCGAGTTTGTCAAACGTTACCCTGAAACGGTGCTTGGGGCCGAGAGCGCCGCAGAGTTGGAACAGTATTTATTCCGAATCGGACGCATGAGCAACGCCTCGCAGTTTCTTGCTCTTGGCCTGTCATTGAAAAACGATGAGCGTGCGTTCGTCGAGTCGTATTCTTCCTGCGAGCTGATTCCGCTTGTGGCACGCAAAGAATTTGTCGGCTTCATTGCCTGCCAATCGGATAAACCGATCCCCGATGATGTGCGCTTCCTAATCGATTCGATCTCGCACCAATTGGCGCTCTCGCTGCTATCAGTGAAACAGTCTGAAAAATTGCTTGAAACGCGCGAATTGGCTTCATTCACCAAGGTCTCGTCCTTCGTCATTCACGATGTCAAGAATCTGATTTCGATGCTCTCGATGATCATGCAAAATGCCGAACGCAAATTCGATGACCCGCGATTCCAACAAATGACCACGGAAACGCTCCGTGGCGCTCAAGAACGAATGAAGCGCCTGATCAATCGACTCTCGTCTCCATCTGATCATCTCGATTTTGTTCTCACCAATTGCGATTTGCATCAAACTTTACTAAGTTTGATTGAGGAGATGAAATTGTCTGCGCAGAACAAAATCACAGTGGTGACCGAAATCGAAAATCTACCTATGGTCCGCGGCAACGAAGAAAAATTGCGCAGCGTCCTTTCGAATCTCATCATCAACGCCATCGAGGCGATGCCCAATGGGGGAGAGCTGCGTTTTCTTGCCACACAGGACGACAACACAGCGTCTCTTACTGTGCAGGATACCGGCTCCGGAATGACAGCCGAGTTTATGCGCGACCGACTTTTTCGTCCTTTCCAGACCAGCAAGCCAAGCGGTTTGGGTATTGGTCTCTTTCAGTCCCGCGAGTTGGTCGAGCAGATGGGCGGGCAGTTGACTGTAACTTCAGTTGTTGGACAGGGAAGTAGTTTCAAATTGAAACTCAAAAAGGCATGACAATTAAACACACCAAGGTCCTCATTGTTGACGACGAAGAGGGAATTCGCTCTCAACTCAGTTTTGCGCTCGAAGATCAATACGATGTCCTCTCCGCCGCGACTGCCGGCGAGGCGCTACAGCTTGCGCGCGATCAACACCCGAATATCGTGCTGCTCGACATCTCGTTGTCGCCCTACAGCGGCAGTCAAGAGGGTCTGGAGATACTGCCCGACATTCTCGAACTCGATCCCCAAACCAAAGTCATCATGGTGACCGGCAACGGCGAACGCTCCAACGCTCTGACCGCTGTGAAAAAGGGTGCCTTCGATTTCTATGTCAAACCGATCGTATTCGATGAACTCAGCATCGTTATCCGGCGCGCCGCTTATCTTCAGGAATTGGAACGCGAAAATGCCCGGCTAAGCGAATCTCTGCATGACATCAAGGGTTTCAACAACATAATTGGCACTTCAGCGAAGATGCAGAAGATCTTCAAAGTGGTGACAACCGTGGCTCCAGCATCCTACACAGTACTGATCACTGGCGACTCTGGAACCGGCAAGGAACTGATCGCTAAAGCGATACATGAACGATCCGATCGCAAAGATAAACCCTTCATTACCATTAACTGCGGGGCAATCCCTGAAGCATTACTTGAATCTGAGCTCTTCGGCCACGAGAAGGGTTCCTTCACCGACGCCATCGCTCAGAAAATAGGGAAGTTCGAAACCGCTAACCGCGGCACGTTGTTCCTCGACGAAATCGGCGAACTCTCGCTGGGGCTACAGGTCAAGCTTCTGCGCTTTCTGCAGGACCAGATTATCGAACGCGTTGGCGGCAAGAACACAATTCAGGTCGACGTGCGCGTTATCGCCGCCACAAATCGCTCACTCGAAGAAGAGGTCGTTAGCAAGCGCTTCCGTGAAGACTTGTTCTACCGCCTCTCTGTGATCACTATCGAACTACCGCCGCTTCGGGACCGTGAAAACGACATCCTTCTTATCGCCGAACATCTCTTGCGGATCTATGGAAAAGAGAACAAGAAGAACAATCTCACCTTCACCAATTCCGCTCTGCAAGCCCTCTGCAGCTACGAATGGCCGGGAAACATCCGCGAACTCGAAAATCGTATTAAACGGGCAGTGATTCTTTCCGGAACAAGTCGTATCGGCGCCGCTGACCTTGGGTTCACTGCAGCCACTGAATCAGAGAACAGATCGCTCCAGGATGTCCGCGAAGAGGCCGAATCGAACCACATAAAAGCCGCACTGCAACGAAACAACTGGAACGTCACAAAAGCCGCCCGGGATCTCGGAACCAGCCGCACAACTCTTTACGATCTTATCGAGAAATATAAAATTACCCGCGACAAGCACTAAAAGCGAGTAAATGTTAAGCCTCTCTCCGCCGATTATATGAGAAGAGGAGTAACATGAAGAGCATATTGCTCATTGATGACGATCTTAGCCTAACTGAATCACTTACCGGCTTTTTCGACCCCAAAGAATTTCGGGTCGATACAATGGCCGATGCGCCCGGCAGCGTGGAGTTCATTCGCTCTAACACGCCGGATGTCGTCTTGCTTGACGTAAATCTACCTTCGCAATCGGGCCTCGATTTGCTCAAGGAGATTCGCCAAATTACGGACGCTCCTCCCGTTATTGTCATTTCCGGATATGTCTCTACCGACTCTGCAATACAGGCAATGAAAGAGGGCGCTTACGAATATGTCACCAAGCCGTTCCAGATGGAGCGCCTTATGTCGACAATTCATAACGCCACGCGCGAACCAAACGGCGTCGCCAAGACTGTCCGTGAAGGCCACGCGCCGTTGCCGTCAGAACACAAATCTGATCTCGATCCGAATCGTGAGATAATCGGCGTCTCCGACGAAATCGTCGAAATTGCCAAGATGATCGGCCAGGTAGCGAAATCGGACGCCGCTGTTCTTATCTTCGGAGAATCCGGAACCGGCAAGGAACTAGTCGCTCGCGCCATTCACCGCAATTCGAATCGCTCCAAGAATGTGTTCTTGTCGGTGAACTGCGCCGCCTTAACCGAAACTCTACTCGAATCAGAGTTGTTCGGTCATGAGAAGGGCGCCTTTACCAATGCTTACTCTCGCAAAATGGGCAAGTTCGAATTGGCTAATGGCGGCACTATCTTCCTTGATGAAATTGCTGATACTTCACTTGCCACACAGAGCAAGCTGCTTCGCATACTCCAGGAACAGGAATTCGAAAGGGTAGGGGGGGAGGAAACATTGCGCGTTAATGTGCGTGTCCTCGCCGCTACTAACAAGAGCCTCGTTTCCTGCATAAAGGAAGGCAAATTCCGCGTCGACTTGTTCTACCGATTGAAAGTTGTTTCGCTTTACTTGCCGCCGTTGCGCGAACGTTCGGACGACATCGCTCTTCTGGCGAATCACTTCCTCAAGATTTACAACACTGCTTGTGGCAAGAATATTGAAGGCATCACTACGGAAGCCATGAAGATTCTTTCCAAGTACTCCTGGCCTGGCAATGTGCGTGAACTCGAAAACACGATTCACACCGCTGTCGTCATGAGCAAGAACCGTTGGCTCGAACCGGCTGATCTTCCAATCACCAAAGACCGCCGCGATCTGATGAAGATTGATTTCGATGCTCTCAAGGACAACTATTACCAGATGTTCCGCCGCGTAATCGAACCGATCTACGGCAAGATCTTCTCCAATTCGAACGGTCAAATCTATGCACACATCGAGGAAGCCGTCGAGAAGGCACTAATTGAGTTCACCCTTCAGCATCTTCACAACAATCAAGTCAAAGCCGCCGAAGCTCTTGGCATCTCTCGCAATACTCTTCGCGATCGCATCGATCGTTACGGCATCAAGTCGTAATCCATCTTCCGTCTCAATCTGACTGCTTAGATCTCGAAGAGACTCCTTCATGGAATCCCAGCATACTTTCGTGACTGGTTCTTTGCATCTCACTGGATAGCAAATGAAAACCGGGATGTCTGTGCGACACCCCGGTCGGGACCGAAGAATTACGGTAAACCCTAATTCTCGACGAAGCTTGGCGCGGTGATTTCACGCCATGAAGTCTTCATCACGATCGAGATCAACGGCGTTCCCGGAGGAAGTTTGTTCGGATCAAGGAAATCGGTATCGAATTCCCATTCGCGGTTCGGGGGGCTATAATACGAACCGCCCCACGTGCCGGTTGCTTTTTGCGACAACCACAGATCAACTGCCGAACCTTTCCACGTGAACTTCTTGCCACTCCAGTTTTCCAGGAAGCGGGGAAGATTCTCAAAACCGCCGGAATAGGTGTTTCCACCGGTTCCTGAGGCCTTGTTGCCGGTCATATAGGCTGCATTGACTCTCGTATCGGCAGCGGTTCGCGTAGAATTCCAGCTGTTGCCGTCTGTCCAGTTCACAGAAAGAATTGTCAACGCATCAGCCATGATCGAAGCCGGCTTCTTGTTGACAGAGTTGTAATTGCCCACAGTGTACACCGGATTCTCGGAAGCGACCGTAAGTCCTTCCTTCAACTCCGAACCATTCTTCAACCGTGTGGCTACCAGACTGCCAGAAATCTCGTTAGCAGAATAGATGATGCCGCCGTCCGGCCAGTAGCTTGAAGTATTCAGCTTCGCGATATCGATGTCGTAGGATTTGACGTCTTTATTCTCACGACCGTCGCGAAATGTCGATTGTGTCAAAATTCCCGCCGAAGTGAAATCGGTCGTGACATTTTGCCAGCTCGAATCTGGCTGCCGAAAGTAAACTTGACCATCCAGAATCTTCAATCCGGCCTTGTGCTCATAGCTGTCGGCATTGTCGGTTCCTGAACGGCCGATCATATCCATCGGCTCGCCGGAGGCCACCACCGGCAGCTTCAATTCCGTCATGCCGTGGTTCTTGTCCTCGACGCGGCCGTCCCAACGATCGATCGACTTGTTCACCCAGTCTCCGTCATCAGAGTCGAGCCAGGTGTTGTCCGCATTCTTCATGTTCTGGTAAGTTCCCGTCCCGTCCTTGATTTGGACAGTTCCGCTTCCAGTGGACATTCCTGAATTCGGATGACGACCATGCTTGATGTCTCCAGCCGATGTCGTATAAGAATCGATCTTCAGAGAATTGTCCGACTGAAGATACATATCCGAATTCGAATGAACGCGTCCACCCAGCGTCATCGCCGGACCAGGAGCGATTTCAAGATCATTCTCATAGAACACCGCAAACTGGTAAACCGGCACTACCGAAGCATCCACTGTCATCTGCAGTGAAGTTGCCGCATGCACACCTGGCGCAATCGCTGTCGCCGTTACGACATACTCATCGGTTAGGGCATACAGTCCTCGATAGGCGCCTTGGGTCATCGTCTTCGATACCGTGACGCCCGGCTTGGTAATCTCGTACGTCACTGAAAACTTGCCGATTTGAATGGAATCATCCGGCAAGCTTGAAGGCGGTTTCCCGAATTTGTTGTAATAATTCGTGATGTATGCACTGCCTTTCTCAAGGCCGGCCTCGGCCGCATACAGAGCACCCTGCGAGTTCAAGGTATATCCCGCGATATCCACTTCGTTCGTCGATGTCATAATCGCATTCAGTCCGAGAAGCGATAACATCAACAATAACGACAGGAATATCAGCGTCGTAAAACCCGACTCGCGCGATAGTCTTGTAAACATGGTACCTCGCTTGTTACATCGCTAGATTTCTAATCATCGCGCTGGATCGCAGCGTGTCATATCGAAAATCGTTCAGGAATTCGTCATTTCGATCCGATCGTGCCACTACCGATACTTGTACCTCGCGTACATATCGATCCACAACCACTGAATCAACCACAGCGCCATTGGCAAGCACATATCGGAATTGCAGATCGTTGATGTTGTCCGCATAGATTACCGGATTGCCGCCATTCTTGACCATCATCAAATACGAGTGCAGAGTATCGCTATCGTCCACGTAGTACTTGTAGAAGTCCAGGACAAACACTTGGGCGCCTTGAGAGTAGGCCTTCGTCAAGGCAGCAAGGTTGTGGTGGATAATTCCAGTCCCGGCGTCAAAAGCCGTCACAAAGAAGAACTCGCCCGAATCCTTAACCGCATCATAAATGTATGCCCATGAGTCCGCCGTCAGACAGCTTATGTCAGCGTCCTCGCAACGAATTTCCGAGGTTGCCTGACTCATGTTCTCGCTAAGCGAAGCGGTGCAAAGCGGTTCAGCCATAAACACAATCGCTATTGTGTCCGGATTCGAATTCCAAGCAAACAACGAAGTGATCCCCGGTTGAAGTTTGTACCCGGTCTGGCGCAACTTGCCGACCAACTCGTCAACCGTAGCTCTGCCGTTCTGTTGCATATCAGTCACGCCAGCCTGAATCAAGTGACTTTGATTCTGGCTGATAAACAACTGCATACCGGCAGCTATCGCGATGGAAGCGATAATCGAAGCTATCAACACTTCAACTATCGTGAATCCGCCTGACTTGCGGGTTCCACTGAAGTATTTCTTTAGCTTATTCATGTTATTCACCTACCTGTATATAGGTTATGGTGGTGCAGACCTTCTCTACGGCTTTCTCGTCTTCGTAACCGACAACAACCGTAAGCCGCTTCAGGTACGTATCCACGTCTGCAATCTCCCAGGTACGACTCATGCCGCCCCGTACATCGGATCCGCTCGCCATGTCCTCGTCTGGAAGTCTTCGGAATTCCTCAATTTTTTCGCGTGTCGCTTGAACGATCTGAGTCGTTTTGTCCGACCAGACGTTTCCACGAATCGCCACAACCATCATTGAGCTCAGCAACAATAGACCCAGTGTGAAAATTACCAGACCCATCATCACTTCCAGTAGGGTGAAACCGTCTTGCGATTGTATCTTCATTCTCAACCTCATTGTTTTCTTCGTCCGCAAATAGCATTGCAAATCCCGCGCCGAAATTCTGTTCGCTGGCTGTGCCAGCGTAAACCCTTAACAGACAGAACAATAGAAGTCCCAAATTTGGCATTTCCGGCACGTTTCATTATGGCAAAATGCCAATACTATGGGAGCAGGGCTATATCGTGTAGGTTACGAAAGCGATTTCCTCCGAGTTCGCTCACCCTTGAATTGATCCCAGCAACGTCTGATAATATATATTATATAAAGATGCAAAAGCGAGACAAATCAACAAAGACTGCTTAGCCTGCCTTTCCATCGCCGTCCCTTTGAGCTCTACTTTACTACAATGCTTAGGAGCTTTCCCTTCACGTAGATAACTTTGACAATCGTCTTGCCTTCAATGTTCTTCTGACCTTCTCCCGCGACATTGCCAGCGACTTCACAGCTTCTTCATCCGCCGATCGATCAACTTCGATCTCGTCGCGAACCTTGCCGTTGATCTGTATCGCGACAACGACAGTATCAAAGGATATCGCTTTCGGATCATACTTCGGCCAGCTCGACTTTAGTATCGAATCCTTGTGTTCGAACATCTCCCAGGCTTCTTCAGCGAAATGCGGCGTCAACGGCGCAATCACTTGGACGATCTTGCTTGTGATGTACTTGTCGAAGGCGTTACTGGACCCGCCAGTTGGCGAAAACGCACCGAAGAATTCCATTATCGCAGCAATACTCGTGTTAAACTGCAGTTGATCAAGGTCTTCTGAGACTTTCTTGATAGTTTGATTCAAGCGAGTATAAACTTCCTTCGCTTTCGGATCAAGCCCAGCTACATCATAGTGCTTCGCGAGATCAACGGGTCCCGGATGTGCCTTCGCAACTTGCTCAACTATCCGGTAGAACTTGTTAAGGAACCGCTCAACACCGGTAATGCCTTCATTGGACCACGGAATTTCCCGGTCTGCCGGAGCCGCGAAGTACATCGCCAAGCGCGAAATATCGACTCCCCGCTCCTTCATTACATCAATTGGACTCACGACATTGCCCAGCGACTTGGACATGACTCGCCCTTCGGCGTCGCTCACCATCCCATGATTGAACATCCGGACGGCCGGTTCTTCATGCTTGCACATGCCGATATCGTGAAGAAACTTCGTGAAGAACCTGAAATAGATCAGGTGTCCCGTCGCATGCGTGATTCCACCGATATAAAGATCAATTGGCAGCCACGCATCGCATTTAGCGACGTCGTAAGGCGCCTTATCGTTCTTGTTGTCGGTGTATCGCAGCATGTACCACGACGAACAGATGAATGTGTCCATCGTGTCCGGGTCGCGCTGTGCCGGCCCGCCGCACTTCGGACATTCGACATTAACCCAATCGGTTGCATCAGCCAGAGGCGAACGGCCCTTGGGAATGTAGTCAACGCCCTTGGTCGGCAGCTCGACCGGAAGTTTATCAAAAGCAACGGCAACCTCACCGCATTTCGGGCAGTGAATAATCGGTATCGGCGTACCCCAATATCGTTGTCTCGATATCAGCCAATCTCGTAGCTTGAAGTTCACCTTGCGTACACCGAGCTTCTTTGCTTCAACAAAATCGATCACAGCAGAAATGGCATCCGCGCCAATACGACCATTGAATGCACCGGAGTTGACCATTTCGCCTTTTTCAATGTACGCTTCAGTCATTGTCGAAGCATCCGGCGCCGGTCCACCGACCGGGCTGATCACGACCTTTATCGGTACGCCGTATTTCTTGGAGAATGCGAAATCCCGCGTATCATGTGCCGGAACGCCCATCACCACGCCCGTGCCGTACGATGCCAATACATAGTCTGCGATCCAAAGCTGCACCTTGTCGCCTGAGAGCGGATTAATTGCATACAGTCCTGTGAACACGCCATCCTTATCATCCGTGACTGCTTGGCGTTCGATCTCCGACTTGGAAATTGATTTGGCAATGTATTCTGCGACAGCTTTCTTCCGTTCCTCTGGAATTGCCAGCTTCTCCAGCAATTCAGCCTCCGGAGCAATCGCCATGAACGTCACACCGTAAATCGTGTCCGGCCGCGTCGTGAAGACCGGTATCTCGAAGTCCGTGCCTTCCAACTGAAATCTGATTTCACAACCGGTAGATTTCCCAATCCAGTTTCTCTGAATTGTCCTCAGGCGCTCCGACCAACCGTCAAGATGGTCCAGGCTTTCCAGAAGTCTGTCTGCATAATCCGTGATCTTCAGATACCACTGATTCAGCCGCTTCTTGGTGACGGGATTGTGGCAACGCCAGCAGGCGCCGTCTTCGACTTGTTCATTCGCAAGTACCGTATTGCACGTCGCGCAGAAATTGACCAGCGAGTCTTTACGATACGCCAGCCCGCGTTCGTACATTTTCAAGAAGATCCACTGGCTCCAGCGATAGTAATCCGGAAAGCACGAAGCCACTTCGCGATCCCAATCAAAGGAAATCCCGACCTTCTTCAATGTGTTGCGCGAGACTTCGATATTCTTCACCGTCCACTCAGCCGGATGCATTCCACGTTTGATTGCGGCTTGTTCAGCCGGCAATCCAAACGCATCCCAACCGAACGGATGCAGCACATCCTTGCCCAACATCCACTGATAGCGCGCCATCGCGTCGCCAATGATGTAGTTGCGAAAATGACCCATGTGAATATCGCCGGATGGGTAAGCAAACATCACCAGCAGATAATATTTCTCGCGCGGCATATCCGGCGCGTGAAACAACTTCTGCTCGTCCCAGCGCTTTTGCCATTTCACTTCAATTGCGCCAAAGTCATAACCCGAGTGTGGCTCGGATTTTGTTTCTTGATCGGTACTCATATAATTCTTTTCGTCTGATTACGGGTAAAGTCGATACAGCATGCGCGCAAACGGAATCGTCTCGCGAACATGTGGCAATCCGCAAATCCAAGCGACCGTGCGCTCAATTCCAAGTCCGAATCCGGAATGTGGAACTGAACCATACCGGCGCAAATCGAGATACCACTCAAACGGCTCAAGCGGCAAGTTGTGGTGCTTGATCGATTCGATCAGCCACTCCAGGTTGTCCTCGCGTTGTGATCCGCCGATGATTTCGCCGTAGCCTTCCGGCGCCAGCAAATCCGCACACATGACAACTTCGGGACGATCCGGATTGCGCTTCATGTAAAATGCTTTTGCCTCGCGTGGATACTGGTAGATAAACACCGGGCGATCAAACATGTTCGTCAAGACAGTTTCATCTTCGCCGCCGAGGTCCATACCCCAGGTGATCTTGGAACCGACCTTCTGCAAACGCTCGACCGCCTCGTCGTAGCTGATTCGATAGAACGGCTTCTTGACCGCAATCAATTTCATCACATCGCGTTCAAGCGCAACCAAATGATCTGAGGCCTTCTCCAGCACCCAGTCAATGATGTAACACATCATGTCTTCTTGAAGATCCATGTCGCCGTTGATATCCATATAGGCGACCTCGGCTTCGATCATCCAGAATTCAGTTAGATGCCGGCGCGTTTTCGACTTTTCTGCCCTAAACGTCGGACCAAAACAATACACCTTGCCGTGCGACATGCACGCGGCTTCAAGATAAAGCTGTCCTGTCTGTGCGAGGTACGCCTTACCAATATCGAAATACTGAGTCTCGAATAGCGTCGAAGCGCCCTCCCCTATCGCACCGGTCAAAATCGGGGTATCGATCAACACAAACTTGCGTTCATAGAAATACTGCCGGACTGCCTGAATAATCTCATTGCGAACGCGCATGATGTGCCACTGACGCGTCGAGCGCAGCCACAGATGACGGTGTTCCATCAGGAATCCGGTCGAGTGTTCCTTCGGTGTAATCGGATATTCCGTCGCCACCTGGACCACTTGCAGATCCTTTAACAGCAATTCAAATCCACCTACCGAGCGCGGCTCTTCCTTGACGGTACCGCTAATAATCACAGAAGTTTCTTGCGTCAGTTGGTCGAATCGGTTGAAAACTTCTTCGCTGACTTCGCTCTTGACGATAACCGCCTGAATCATCCCGGTTCCGTCGCGGAATATGATAAAACGAATCTTGCCGGATGACCGGGTGTTGTACACCCAACCCTGTAAGGTCACTTCCTGGCCAACAAATTCGCTGATATTCTCAATATGACATGTGTTCATTCTTATTCTCGCTTTGTAAAAAACTTCTGATGAAAATAGGACATAAACATCCCTGCGCAAGCAATTTTTGCAGGCTCGGAAGCGGTGAAACTGCGGGTGAAACCGGACTTAACTTGCGCCGACAGCTCTTCGAGCGACTGGCGTCAGATGGGAAAATCGACTGACAAGGACTGCCTTTAACGCCTCCACACCGGCAACTATACCGCCGTGCAGTTTTCTTCGAATGGTAAACGAGTTGTCGAATTCTGTAATAGGAATCCGCCCTAACGACTCACCTGAGATCGAAAGCGGTGAAGAGCCGAATTGCAGTTCGATTCCGACCTTTCTTACGGCCTGGCGTACTGCAGAGTTTGATCGCCCAAATGGAAACGCAAGAGCCTTGATTTCTTGGCCCGTGAGTGACGATAGCATCCACTTCGATGAATCAATCTCGCTGTGAATCTCGGCATTGCTTAGCAAAGTCAGGTCTCTGTGATTGTGGCCGTGCGAACCAAATTGCGCACCCAGTCCCGCAAGTTCACGAATTTGCTCTTCGCTGAGATGTCGCCTCCGTCCCTTTGCAAACAAGTGATCCCAATCGTTCGGCTTTCCGATGTAAGCGGTCGGCACAAATACCATGATTGGAGTTTGTTGTCGCTTCAGAAGCGGGACTATTTGCATCAGGTCCTCATACCCGTCATCGAAAGTTATCGCAACCTTCGTTCGATCACGTAGTGACTCTTCTACCGTTCCAACCGACAATCCGGCATCATTGACCAGCTTCAACAACGCCTCAAACTTCTCTGTCTGAACACTATGCAGCAGGAGCACTTTGGGGGAGCCTTGTAACCGGCGTCCCCAGATGATTGAAACTGTAGCGAGAATTATGAACGTCAGGAAGGCTATAGGAAGCAGATACGACATCAGCCTCTAAGCACGGACCAATCGACTTGCTTGATAAGTGTCTTCTTCGCCGAACCGAGCGTCACCATTGTCAGTGAGGCCTCATCGAAAATCTTTTGCGCCATCGCACGAACATCCTCGAGTTGCACTGCGTCAATTTCCGCCGCCGTCTGCTCAAGCGTAACAAACTGATTGGCAAACAGCTCATGTCGAGCTAACCGATTCATGCGATTGTACGAACCTTCGAGCGACAGAAGAAGATTCCCCTTCAACTGCGATTTGGTATTTGCAACCTCAAGCTCGGTCACCGAGTTGCTCTTAACTTTTGCCAACTCACCGAGAATCACATTCAGTGCTTCTTTGGCTTTCGCAGTATCTGTACCAAGATAAATTCCGAACAGTCCGGTGTCCTTGTAGAAATCCTGATACGAATAAATTGTATACACCAGTCCGCGCTCTTCTCTAACGGATTGGAACAACCGCGAACCCATGCCGCTTCCCAACAGCGTGTTGAGAATCAGCATTGCGTACTTGTTCTTGTCGGCGAAACTGATACTCGGAAATCCAAGGCAGATATGTGTCTGATTCAAATCGCGATTGTGCACGATCCGTTTGCCTGCGCCGTACTCGGGCGCCGACAAATTCTCCGGCTCACTTGGCTGACCGATCTTCAACTTTTCCCTGGTCAGCGCAACAAAATGGTCATGGTCAATTGCTCCCGCACCGGCCACGACAACCCGGTCGGTCGTGTAATTGCGCCGAATGTAATCGAGCACATCGGTGCGCGTCAGCTTGCGAATTCCCTCGGCATCGCCCATGATAGTCTGCCCCAGCGGATGCGGCTTCCACATCGCGTCGGCAAAGTAGTCATGTACGAGTTCCGCCGGCGTGTCAAAGACATCCTTGATTTCCTCGCAGATGACCTCTTTCTCACGCTCAAGCTCGGCTGGATCGAAGAGCGAATTGGTCAAAAGATCGGCAAGAACATCAAATCCGGTGTCGAAGTTTTCGTCAATGACGCGGCAATAATAGCAGGTATTCTCGCGGCTCGTGAAAGCGTTGAGCGAACCGCCCAGAATCTCAAGACTCTGGGCGATTTCTTTTGCAGTGCGCTTCTCGGTACCCTTGAAGCACATATGTTCAATGAAATGTGAAATGCCGTTTTCGCGCGGCATCTCATTACGGCTGCCGACATCTACCCAGATGCCGATCGACGCCGATTTCAGATACGGCATACTCTCAGAGACGACACGAATGCCGTTCTCCAATACAGTACGCCGATATTCGCTCTGCGTCAATTAACGACGCTCCCGACGAGGACCGCCGCGATGTCCACCGCCGCCGCCGCTGTCACGACGTCGATATCCGCCGCTGTCGCCGCTTCTCTCTTCCGGTTCCGGCATACCTTCCGGGCGTGGAAGCAACGCCTTCTTCGACAGGCGAATCTTGCCATCCTGTTCAACCGACAGCACCTTCACTTCGATAATATCACCTACGCGCATCTCGTCTTCGACGCGCTCCACCCGGTGGTGGGCAATTTCTGAAACGTGAAGCAGTCCATCCGTGTTCGGGATGATTTCGACAAACGCGCCAAACTCGGCAATACGCTTGACCTTGCCCTGATACACCTTGTTGACTTCCGGTTCTTCCAGAAGTCCAAGAATCGTATCGCGCGCCTTGATACCGGCACTGGCATCAACTGATGCGATAACCACAGTACCGTCATCGTCGATATCGATCTTCGCTCCGGTAGCTTCAATGATCGAACGGATCATCTTGCCGCCGGGTCCAATGACCTCGCCGATTCTATCTTGTCTGATCTTGATCGTGATAATGCGCGGAGCATACATCGACAGATCCGCACGCGGTGTCGCAATCGTCTGCTCCATCGCTTCGAGAATCTTGAATCGGGCAATCTTCGCCTTGTCAAGCGCATTGCGCATGATTTCAAGTGTCAGACCGCCGATCTTGATGTCGAGCTGGAATGCAGTAATGCCTTCGCGCGTTCCGGCTACCTTGAAGTCCATGTCACCGAAGTGATCTTCATTGCCAAGGATGTCAGTTAGCACCGCATATCGGCTGCCGTCGAGCACCAAACCCATGGCAATACCGGCTACCGGCGCCTTGATCGGCACACCGGCGTCCATCAAGCAAAGCGTACCGCCGCAAACCGTCGCCATCGAAGACGAACCGTTTGATTCCATGATATCCGAAACGATTCGAATCGTATACGGGAATGCGTCCTCCGCCGGAAGCACCGGCTCAAGCGAACGCTCGGCAAGCGCACCATGTCCAATTTCGCGTCGTCCGGGACCGCGATTCGGTCTCACTTCGCCGACTGAATAAGGCGGGAAATTGTAATGCAACATGTAGCTCTTCTTGGATTCACCCTCAAGCGCATCCACAATCTGCTCGTCCATCTTGGTGCCGAGAGTTGTGACGACAAGTGCCTGCGTCTGACCGCGCGTAAACAGTGCTGATCCGTGCGTTCTCGGAAGCACGCCTACTTCGCAGAAGATCGGACGAATCGTATCGAGATCACGGCCGTCGATGCGCAGACTGCGATCGAGAATTCGTGCACGCAAATCATCCTGCTCAATCTTCTCCAGATATTGCTTGATCCACATCTCGTTTTCCGGGAATTCCGTCTCAAGCGCCTTCAGCACTTCTTCTCTGATCTGCTTGATGGCATCGGAATGCGCCTGCTTGTCGTGGATATCATGTGAAGCAATGATGCGAGCCTTGGCCAGCGATTCGACACGGCCATACAACGCCGCAGGAATCTCCGGCAGAATCACCGCGGCCTTCGGTTTGCCAACTGCGCTGCGAATCTCTTCGACCATCTTGCAGATCTTGCGGATCTGCTCATGGCCGAATGCCAGTGCATCCAGCATCTGATCTTCACTGATTTCCGAACAGCCGCCTTCGACCATCATGATATGCTCGGCGGTAGCCGCTATGACGAGATTGAGGTCCGAAATCTCAAGCTGGGCAAATGTCGGATTGACAACAAATTCGCCGTCAATCAAACCTACACGAACAGCGCCGATCGGCACTGTAAACGGCACGGTGGCGACATTCAAGCATACTGAAGTGCCGATGATACCCAGAATATCAGCATCGTTTTCCTGATCCGAAGACAGCGTCGTAACCATGACCTGCACTTCATTGCAATAGCCTTCGGGGAACAACGGACGGAACGGGCGGTCGATTAATCGCGCTGAAAGAATCTCCTTCTCCGAAGGACGTCCTTCACGTTTGAAAAAGCCGCCGGGAATCTTTCCGGCTGCATAAGTCTTTTCGCGATAATCCACTGAGAGCGGGAAATAACCCTTGCCAAAATCGGGCTTGTCGGCGGCGCATACAGCGGTCATGCTGACCGTGTCACCATATCGCACCCAGCAAGAGCCATCGGCCTGTCGGGCGACACGACCGATTTCAACAGAGAGAGTCCGGCCACCCAGTTCAATTGAGAATGTTTGCATTAAATTTCCTTATCCTTCTACTAGTTCTTAGCGCCGCAGGTCGAGCTGACTGACCAAATGACGATATCCTTCTATGTCGTGCTTGCGCAGATAGTTCAGCAGTCTTCTGCGTTGTCCGACCATCTTGAGCAACCCGTAACGTGAATGCATATCCTTAGGGTTCTTCTGCATATGCAGGGTCATCTCGTTGATTCTCTGGGTCAGAAGCGAAATCTGAACTTCCGGAGAACCGGTGTCGGTGTCATGCAGCCGAAAATGGCTGATGATTTCTTGTTTTTTGTCTTTTGACAGTGGCACTGTTTCTACTCCTTATTTTGCCTTATATCATAATTCAATCTTATCATCTCTTCATCTTTTCCTATCTGGGCAATCAGCTCCGATTCGCGATCAAATCTTATCGGTGGACGTACATACGCCGTCGGAAACACGCTGACTGTCTGCCCATACAAGTCGCCGCTAAAATCAAACAGGTTGACTTCAAGGTCGAAACCCGATTGCGGCGGTTCGCCAATATACATCATTCCAGTCTGCTTGTCAGACCCAATTAAAGAATACGAGGCGTAAACCCCCGCTTTTGGCACAATTTTTTCACCCGGAAGCTTGATATTTATGGTCGGAAACCCGAATTTTCGACCCATTCCCTTGCCATGAACGACCTTTCCAGTCAGCTCCAATTCGTGCCCCAAGAGAGCCGTCGCTTTGTCGTACAAACCTTCCAACAAAAGACTCCTGATCCGACTGCTATTGACGACCTCGCCGCCGACAAGTACAGGATCCAACGCCTGAAGCTCAAATCCATATTGCGGTGCCATTCCCTGCAAAAACTGCACGGTCCCTTCGCGCCGATTCCCAAATGCATGATTGAATCCAATCACGAGAATCGACATTTTCAGTCCGGCCAGAAGGTACCGCACCAGGAAATCAGTCGCACTTACCTTTGCCAAGGCTTCATCGAATCTCAGCACAACCACCGCATCAAGCAATCCGCCCTTCTCCAGAAGTCGAATTTTCTCGGCCGTTGTCGTTAGAAGTTTTGGCGCCTTTGCGGGATTTATCGTCAAGGAAGGATGCGGATCAAAAGTAACAAGTACGGACTTCAGCCCCTTGGCTCTCGCTTTGCGGGACAACTCGAAAATGATCGACTGATGCGCTAGATGAATACCATCGTAGTTCCCGATGGTCACGGCGCTGCCCGCCGCCATCATCGACGATGCTTCTTCAATTGAATGAAATACTCGCACCTACATCACCCTGACATACTCGACTACGGTTTCATCTGCCATTCCGCGAAGCGTGTCGCTCCCGTATAGTGCCCTTCCTACCGCCAAAAGACGATTGTCGGCATTGCGCAAGGCAACTAAGTCGCGCGGACGAATACGAATATCCATATTCACTACATCCAGTCCGCGAATCGGCACTCCGCGATCAACAAAATTCTCGCGTTCGGCTGAGACATAGATAATCGGAAGATTCAATACTCGTTCAATCGAACCAAAGCTTCGCACGAATCGTTCATCAGTGTGCAGTCCCGACGTTTCAGCTTCATGCTGCATGGCGACCAATTCGAGATCTGCCATCAAGATCGCATTCGCGACATCCAATCCGCCGATACTTGTCCGCCTTAGTCCGTAAATATAGCCGCCGCAGCCTAACAGCTCGCCGATATCCTGCGCCAAACTGCGAATGTAAGTCCCCGACGAACAGCGGACACTGATGTTAAGAATCGGGTACGAGTAACTCACAATCCGCAATGACTCGATATGAACGCTGCGCGTTTTCAATTCAACCGGAATACCCTTGCGTGCATACGAATACAGCGGCTTACCTTTGTGCTTCAGTGCTGAATACAGCGGCGCACGTTGGTCAATCGTCCCGACAAATTTAGCAACCGTCTCTTCTACCTGTTCAAGGCTCGGTACCGGTGCATTTTCGATCGGTGTGATTTCGCCGTCGCGATCATAAGTGGTCGAGGTCCCACCAAGCATAATCTGCGCATCGTAGCTTTTATTCGACTCGCTCAAGAACTGCGCCAAGCGAGTGGCTTTGCCGAGACATACTACCAAGAGCCCAGTGGCAAGCGGATCAAGTGTTCCGCTGTGGCCCGCCTTGGATACTTTGAGCAATCGCTTCACACGATTCACAGCATGAGCCGAAGTAATACCCTCGTGCTTGTCAATCAGCAGAAATCCGTTCATCGTCCCAACGCCTTGCCAATCTGCTCCAGTACTCGCAACTTAGCTTCTGCAAACGGAAGCGCTACCGTACAGCCTGCGGCATTTCGATGCCCACCACCGCCGTGGACTGCAGCAATTTCGGCAACGTCATAGTCCTCATGACAGCGAAGCGAGACCTTCGTGCGCGTCGGCTCGGTCTCTCGCAGCAACGCACCGATCTTCACGCCCTTAGTATAGAGCGAATATTCCGAGAGTCCTTCTAACTCATCTGAACCGTTGACATACTTCTCGCGAATCACCTTGTCTGACAACAGCAAGCAACTCTCCCCACTGTGATGCAGCTCCATCTTCGCCAGCAGTTCGCCCAGCATTCTCAATTGATTCGACTCATAGCTCGCATACAGTGCGTCGCTGACCTTTTTCGTGGATGCACCCTGCTCCAACAAGTCCGCGCAGACTCTCATCGCTTCGGGATTCGTACTGCCGAATCGGAATCTTCCGGTATCAGTCAAGATTGCCGTAAACAATTCATCCGCGACATCGCTGTCGATTGCCACACCCGCGGCTTTGAACAGCTCATAAACCATAATCCCGACAGCCGCCACTGACTCATCTACCCAGTTGATACTTCCATAAGTCGTGTTGCCGCGATGATGATCGATATTGATGACTTCATAACCCGGCTGAAGCAATTTCCGCACATTCCCGATTCGCTCGAGATCCGGAGCCTCAAGTATTACCACAAAATCAAATTTGGGGTACGCCACGCCTTCGCTGTAGACGTTGACCAGCGAGTGCTTGCCGAGAAATGCGTACTTGGGAAATGCACTGTCGTGATTGACAATCATCGGTTCACAGCCCAGTCGCTTCACCAATTCATAAAGCGCCAGCTGCGACCCGATTGAATCGCCATCAGGGCTAATGTGCGAAACAATCAGAACCTTGCCGCCCTGTTTCATTCGCGTAATGATGCTATTGATTAGACTAATGCGAGTCGCTGTCATCCGGCTTGTTCTCTTGGATCTGATCCAGTAAGTGCTGTATCCGCAATCCCTGATCAACAGACTTGTCAATCTCAAAGCGCAAACTCGGCACTCGGCGTATTTTCATCGTCTTTCCCAACTCCGACTGAATGAATCCGCGGGCGCGGTCAAGCGTCTTGTTGGTTTCCTTGCGCACCAGCGTGTCGCCGAACACTGAATAGAATACAACTGCTTCGCTTAAGTCGCGAGTGACGGTCACTTCTGTAATCGTGATCATCCCGACATGAGGATCCTTCAGCTTGCGTTGGATAATTTCCGAAATGATCTCTTTGATCTGCACGCGAAGTCGATCCGTGCGTTTGGCATCAGCCATTAATAATCAACTCTCTCGACGTCAATGATGTTGACCTCGGGGTTGGAGGCAATAAATGATTCCACTTGCGACAACACTTGATCAAGGAACTGGCCCTCGTTGGCGACGATGGCAACTCCGAGTGTGGCGCGCTGCCACAAATCGTTGTCGTCAACCTCGGCCACAGAAACATTAAACTTATTCTTCAATCGATCCTTGATCGCCTTGATGACATGCCGCTTGGATTTCAGGGAACGCGATTGCGGAATGTGTAGTACGATACGAAGCGTGCCGAGGTACATCGTCAATTAGAGCTTGCGGGCAATCTCCACCGTCTCGAAGGCCTCTATCAAATCGCCTTCCTTGACATCATCATAGTTCTCGACCTTGATCCCGCACTCCAATCCGGCTGCAACTTCGCGTGCGTCATCCTTGAAACGGCGCAGTGAATGAATGTTGCCGGTATAAATTGCAATGCTGTCGCGGATAATTCTCGCGCGGTCGCTCTTATGAATGGTCCCTGATTGCACCGAACAACCGGCAATGACGCCAACCTTCGGCACTCGGAACAAGTCCTTCACCATTGCAACACCGGTAATGCGCTCTTCGTGATCCGGCTCAAGCAGACCTTCAAGCGCCTTGCGGATATCGCTCTCGGCTTCATAAATAATCGTGTAAAGGCGGACATCAATTTTCTCGCGCGCCGCAACTTCGCGTGCTCGCGAATCAGGTCGTACATGGAATCCGATCACAATCGCATCCGAGGCCGCTGCTAACAAAATGTCCGATTCGGTAATCGCGCCGACGCCGTGATGGATCACATTAACGCGCACTTCAGAAGTGCTGATCTTTTCCAGCGTATCGCGCAGCACCTGTACGGAACCATCGACGTCGCCCTTGATCACGATATTGAGATCTTTGATTTGGCCTTCTTTGATCTGATCATAGACGTTAATCAAACTCACGCGCTTGATCTGTCGATATTCTTGTTCGCGCTTGATTTGCTGGCGCTTCACCGAAATCTCGCGAGCTTCCGATTCGCTGCCAACGGCCATGAATGAATCGCCAGCCTGTGGAACTCCCGAAAGACCCACCACCTGTGACGGCTCTCCCGGCAGCACTTGCTCTTGCTTTTCACCCTTGTCATTGATCAATGCGCGCACTCGCCCGGCATAATTGCCCGCTACAATCGGATCGCCAACATAGAGAGTACCCTTGTCGACAATGATCGTCGCGACAACACCGCGCCCTTTATCCAGCTTGGCTTCAACGACAGTGCCGCGCGCCAAGTGATCCGGATTGCTCGTGAGTTCGAGAACTTCCGCCTGAAGCAGAATCATCTCCATCAGCTTCTCAACGCCAGCGCCGGTCTTTGCCGACACTTCAACGTAAATCGTCTTACCGCCCCATTCTTCGGGAACGAGATTTCGTCCGGCAAGCTGTTGCTTTATATGATCGGGCTTTGCACCCGGCTTATCCATTTTATTTATGGCCACGATGATTGGAACATCCGCCGCACGTGCATGATCCACGGCTTCAATTGTCTGCGGCATCACACCGTCATCAGCCGCAACGACGACGACGACAATATCGGTAATATGCGCACCGCGTGCACGCATCGCAGTGAATGCCTCGTGACCCGGTGTATCGAGGAATGTGATTTCTCCCGAAGCGGATGCCACCTGATAGGCGCCGATATGCTGGGTGATTAACCCCGACTCGCCGGCAGCGACGTTGCTCTTGCGGATATAATCCAACAGAGATGTCTTGCCGTGGTCGACGTGACCCATGATCGTGACGATAGGCGCGCGCGGCCTTTGATCGCCCTCATCTTCCTCTTCTTCTTCTTCCTCTTCAATTCCGATTTCTTTGACTTCTTCGATTTCGAGACTGTACTCGAGTGCCAGCGTCTCAATAGTAGTTAAATCAAGTCGCTGATTGATGGTCACCATCATTCCGAGTTCCATGCACTTGGCAATCAGGTCCGCCGGCTTTACGCCAATGATTGCGGCAATCTCCGCCAACGACATGAACTCGGTGACCTGGATTACATTAGCCTCTTCCTCAACCACTGTGCCGTCCGGTTTTTCCCGGCGCTTGTATTTCTTCACGCGTTTGCCAAGATCAATTTTCGCCATCGTCTTCTTGACGGCAGCCTTGACATCGGCAACGTTGATATCGGTGTGGCGTTTCTTCTTCTTGCGGTCGCGTTTCTTTTTGCGAAGCTGAGTCAACTGCCGCGCATTGCGCTCGATAATCTGCGGCTTAGAGACAATCTTCTCCGTACCCGCAGCTTCGGCTTCCTCGAATACTTCGAGTACCTTCTCCGCGGCATCCTGTTGGATTTTCTTGCGACGGTCGATTTCAAGTTTCACCGACTCTTTTTCAGCCGAGAACTTGGAAGCTATTGCCGCCAGAACATCATCGTCCGCTGTCGACATGTGCGACTTGACATCAAAGCCAAGCTCGCGAACCAACTTGACGATGGCGTCGGAAGATATATTGTAGTCTTTCGCAACTTCGTATAAACGCTTCTTGCTCATGCTCCACTTTCACTGTCGAGGAACCATCCCTGATTTACCTCAACCGGCCCGTCGGCGCTGTTACTATTTCTCTTTGTCTCCACCCGCATCGTCGTCGATCTTGTCGTCGTCGACAAAGAGGTCTTTGATACTCTTCGGACCCTTCTTCTTCTTTGGTACATCAAGAACTTCTTCTTCCTCGTCACCTTCAAGCTGGTCGGCTTCAGCCTTGTTCGCTTGAAGTTGGAAGATGTAATCGCGTGCCGCCTCAATCATCTGGTCGGCCTTTTTCGGACCGATACCTTCTATGTCTGTCAGACGGGATGCCGGTACCTCGAGAATATCCTGAATGAACTTGTAATCGTTCTCAATGAGCTTCTTGATTGTAGCGTCGCCGACCGAAAGCTTCGATACCTCAATCTTCGACTCGGCTTCTTCGCGCTTCTTGTCGAAGAAGTCGGTCTCGGAGAGGATGTTCACCTTCCAGCCCGTCAGCTTAGCCGCTAATCGCGCATTCTGGCCGCCCTTGCCGATCGCTAACGACAACTGGTCATCCTCGACTACGATCACCATCGTGTTTTCTTCGGATACCGTCTCGATGCGAACGACCTTAGTCGGGGCAAGAGCACGCGTGACGAATATTTCCGGATCCGGATGATACGGCACAATGTCAATGCGCTCGTTGTTAAGCTCTCTCACAATCGCCTGAACGCGCACACCCTTGACGCCGACACAAGCGCCAACTGGATCGATACGCTCGTCAGCTGAACTTACGGCAACCTTGGCGCGTTCCCCGGGTTCGCGCGCCACGGCGCGGATTTCAATGATGCGCTCGAAAATTTCGGGCACTTCCAATTCGAACAATCTTATCAAGAATGAATTATTGGCTCGTGACAATACCACCTGCGGACCGCGTTGCTGTTTCTGAACTTCGCTGATAATCGCGCGCACCCGGTCGCCCTGGCGGTATTTCTCTTTGGAAATCTGTTCCTTAACCGGAATGACAGCCTCGGCACGGCCGAGATTGACAATGATGTTCCCCTTGTCAACCTGTTGGACTGAACCGGTAACCAGCTCGCCAATCTTCTTGGAGTATTCATTGTAAACCGTTTCGCGTTCGGCTTCGCGGACCTTTTGAATCAGAATCTGCTTGGCGGAAGCGATTGCATTGCGGCCGAATTCCTCGAATGGAATGTCGATTTCAACTTCATCGCCGACTTCGGCACTGTCGTCAATATCCATCGCATCAAGCAGTGAAATTTCCGTGTACGGATTATCCACCGACTCAACGACCATCTTCACCGCATGCATCTTGATGTCGCCGCTCTTACGGTCGATATCGACCGTGATATTGTCGCCGTCGCCATAACGCTTCTTGGCGGCCGTGACCAGCGAAGACTTCAGGGTATCGATTACATAATCGATTTCCATGTTCTTTTCAGCGGCGATCTGGTTGAGCGCCTCAATGACATTATACTCCATCAACTACTCCGAATAGGATCAAAATATTATCTTGCCCTTTACGACATGCTCCAGAGGGAAAGCTCTTTCTCCCTCTACTGTCATTAGAGTCAAACGCTTGTCTTCTACCTTCAATATCTCGCCGGCGACTTCTATCGTCCGTTCATCTTCCTTCAAAAACAACTTGATCTCTTCACCGATCTTGCGGCGAAAATCCGCTTCCGTCGTCAATGGCCGGTCAAGACCCGGCGACGAAACCTCCAGCGTGTAGCGCCCTTCCAAAGGATCTGCAGTCTCAAGCAGAAACGACACCCCTCTGGAAATGTCAGCGCATTCGTCCAGCGTTATCCCCCCCGGCTTATCAACCAAAAGCCTCACCAATGCGCTCGACTTACGCTGAACTAACTGAAGCTCGACCAGTTCAGCCCCGGCTTCCAAAACCACCGGCTCAGCGATGGCTGTCAGCTTTCCCTCTATCTCTATCTGATACGAACTCTTCATCTTAAAAACAAATTCCACGGCACTGACCGTGGGAATTGAATATGATACGAATTTCCCTCCTCAGGCGCAACAAAAATAATACGCACGATTCCGCTTGCGGCGCAACAACTTCCGAAGATTGCCTGCAAGCGAACATAACCCGACACCCTATCTTCAACTAAAATTGCCTTAACTCATAGAGCATTTGTCAATCTAATACAATCCCGCTATATTGCTGTCATGAATAGAGATAAGTTCGATGTCGTTGTAATTGGCTCCGGTCCTGCCGGAAATTGGGCCGCAATCCAGGCCTGCAAACTCGGTAAGAAAGCCGCCATTATCGAAAAGAACGCCGTAGTCGGCGGTGTCTGCGTCCATACCGGCACCCTTCCCTCCAAGACCCTCCGCGAAACGTCGCTTTACTATGATGGTCTTAAGAAGCGCTCCTTTTATGGTTTTGAAATCGCCTTCAAGAAGAACGTCACGATCCAAGAATTGATGCACCGCAAGAACATCGTCGTTGAAAACGAAATGATGGTTATTATCGATCAACTTCATCGGAACGGCATTTCGCTCTTTGGCGGAGTCGCACGCTTTCTAAATCCGCACACAATCGGAGTATTTCAGGGCGACACGCAAGTCGCCGAACTCGAATCTGAATTCGTTGTCATCGCCACCGGCACTCGGCCAATGCATCTCCCCGGTCTCTACTACGACGGCAAACGCGTTTTCGACGGCGAATCGATTCTCGATTTGCAGAACATCCCAGAGCGAATGGCAATTCTCGGCGGCGGCGTCATCGGTTGCGAGTGGGCTAGCATCTTTTCGAAACTCGATATCAATGTGACCTTGATTGACAAACGTGATCGACTGCTCAGCTTTCTCGATGCAAAATTTGCCGACACGCTTTTTGAACTGATGCGTGAAGGTGGCATCAACCTGGAACTCGGTTCAGCAGCAAGCAACATCACTGCTACCGATGACGGCGTAACTGTGAATCTGGAAAACGGACATGTCGTCAACTCCGATGTGCTTCTCGTGACCGCAGGAAGGCTCGGCAACACCGATAAGATCGGACTCGAAAATATCGGACTCAAAACCGACAGTTATCAACTCATCACCGTAGACGCCAACTTCCGCTCGAAAGTCAAAAACGTCTTTGCTGTCGGCGATGTTATTGGCTTCCCGTCGCTCGCATCCACATCAATGGATCAAGGTCGTCGCGCAACACTTGCGGCCTTCGGCGGAAATGCACGAACCAAGAAGAAAGTCAATCTTCCATTCGGTATCTATACTATCCCGGAAATCTCTTATGTCGGCGAGACGGAAGAGACGTTGCAGGAAAAGAACCGCGCTTACGAAACCGGCGTGGCCCACTTCTATGAACTGCCGCGCGGCCAGATAAACAACGATCACGACGGCATCTTGAAACTAATCTTTGACCGCAACACACGAAAGCTCTTAGGAGTCCACATTATCGGAGAGCGCGCCACAGAGATTATTCACATCGGTCAGGCGGTGATGGCGTTCGGCGGCACCATCGACTATTTCGCCGACACAGTCTTCAACTATCCGACAATCGCCGACGCCTACAAGACGGCAGCTCTCAATGGACTAAACAAATTGGGAATTATCGGCCAACCGACCGCAAAGAGAATGAAAACTAAGTCGCAAACGTAGTCAATGGCGTCATCTGTGTAGGACTACTCCACCCACACTTTCGAAATCGTCCAGCTCACCGCGCGTTCATCATAACATAGCTGGAAGAAATTCGAAGTTGAATCAACGATAGCGAAGTAGCGCAACTTCGCCTGACCGACATCCGATGTCCAATCACCTGTGATGCGGTCAATCTTGTAAGTCTTGCCTTTCCAGCGAAAACGGCATGGCTTGAGGCTCTTCCGCTCGAACACGGCAATGACTTCTATTTCATCATCCAAACTCTGATACATAAGCTTCCCTGTCGAGTCAATCCCGTTGCTGAATCAAGGCTCTTACATCTTCCGCATCAAGCCGACAACCTTGCCGGCGAGATAAAATCCCGGTGCATTCTTCTCAACGATAATCGGACCGAATGCTTCATTCTCCGGTTCAAGCCGAACTCTGCGCTTCTCTGGAAAGAACCTCTTCACCGTCGCCTCGTCGCCGATTACAGCAACAACAATATCGCCCGGATCCGCTGATGCCTGTTTCTTGACTAGCACAAAGTCGCCATCAAAAATGCCCGCATTCTTCATGCTCTCGCCGCGAACCTTCAACGTAAACAGATCCCCCGATGGCAGGAACGAGCGATCGACCACTATTCGGTCAGTAATATTCTCCTCGGCAAGCATCGGCTGCCCAGCTGGAACCTCGCCGACCAGCGGCACCATCACCGCGTCAGATATGCTCTCCTTAATCAGTCGAATCCCCCGAGAGACTGCCGCGGACTTCTCGATGTATCCCTTCTTGATAAGCGCCTTCAGTAGGTCCCTGACGGCATTGGTCGAGCTTAACCCAAACGCCTCCCCAATCTCCCTGATAGTCGGAGGCTGTCCCTCGTGGTTTATGCGCTCTTCGATGTACCGATAGACTTCTCGCTGCCGATCAGTCAAATCCTCGTATGGCGACAAATCAACCTCCTCAAGTTTGTTGCTACTTATACGCCCACGATACTGCACTTGTGTGCAGTCGTCAATCAGTTTTTGAGGATATTTCGCAAAAAAAGTGTATCTCTTAAGCGTTTCGGCTTGTATAAATGTACAAATTGGCCGAAAACTGCGGTAACAATTGAATTATCAGAGGTTTAGCTTTGTCGTTGATACAGTCGATTAAGACGATAATTTCCAAGAGTCACCCTGCCTTAGCATTGTCTATGCTGCTGCTCTTTACTGCGACTTCCCCTTCACTTTTTGCCAAAGAAGATGTCGAGTTAATCGGTGGCCGCTTTGACTTCGGCTACGTTCCATACGGCACAATAATCAAACACCGGGCAACCCTCATCAACCAAAGCAACTCGCTTGTCAAGATCACCAAGGTCGTCCCCGGTTGCGGCTGCACACAAATACCGCTCAAGAAAAAAGAACTCACACCCGGCGAATCCCTTGAAGTTGAAATTCTCCTTGAAACCGACAAAATCCGCCAAGGCATCTTCCAGAAAGCTCCGGTGTTTTATACTGACAGCCGCGAGACGCCGAAGCTGACCATTACGCTGACCGGCTTCAATCTCAAAGCCACTGAGCCGCAGCCGCCGATCAAGGTCAAGCCCAATGTCATCAGTCTCAAAAAGAGCGATGCAAATGCCTCAGGGACAATCGAGATCGTGAACAATACCGGGAGAGGTATTGTACCAAAGCTGGTCGAGGGCGGTTACTCGCCATACCTCAAAATTGAGATGCCATACCACCAGATAAATTCCGGTAAAATGGAAACCATGAACGTAAAATTGATAGCAGGTTCAGTGAGTGAAGATAGAATGGATGAGTCGATAACGTTCGTTTTTAATGATCAGAAACAAACGCGATTTACAATCCCTGTTTCGATATCTCGCTGACACTCATTTACTAAGTACATGACTGAGGAGTAGAGCATGAACGTTAGATACTTATTACTGGGGGCGTTGCTTGTCCTTGGTGCAAGCGTCCTTTTCGCCCAGCAACGAGGCCCCAAAGCCCTCGTTGTAGATCCGCGCTTTGATATGGGCTATATGCCTCAGAATGCGAAAGTCGCCCATACTTTCTGGGTCAACAACATCGGCACGGACAGCCTGCGCATTCACAACATTCAGGTCAGTTGCGGTTGCACCAAAACCAATACCCCTACCGGTGCAATTGCAGTCAATGATAGTGTCCCGATTGAAGTCGTTTTCGATATCGGCACTCGTCGCAAAGCGCAAAACAAGACCGTTCACGTTTCGTCCAACGATCCGGTCAGCAGTTCGCTTGAACTTGCATTTACCGGCTATATCATCGACGATCAGGAACAGGCCGGCCCGGTTAGAATTACCAGAAATGAAAAGTTAAATTTAACGAATACTGATTTTGGCAAGACGATCACGGTCGAATTCGAAAATCGGTCGAAAACCGGCATCCTTCCACGTGCGGTCATGTGGCCCACAGAATTGCTGACCCTCGAAATGCCGAAAGCTGAGATTCCACCGAACGGCATCGGCAAGATACTCGTCAAGCTCAAAGCTGCGCCGCCACAGAAGAACTACACAAAGTCATTCACGATCGAGTTTAATGACGCCTCCAAGAGCCGTTATACCATTCCGGTCCGGGTGGCTGAGTCGCTTAGTTCCGCCAAGGCCAACTTGCAGAAAGGGTCATAATTGGCTGGAGATTGTTACTTGACACTCTTCCCAGTTGGCATTAAAATGACATATTGTACCAATTCACTCCGGAGGATTACTTGAAGAAATTCATCGGCATTGGTTTGTTTAGCATACTTCTGTCCGGCATAGTTTTCGCACAGACGCCACCGGCGACAACACCGCCGGCCCAGCCTGATGCCAAAGCACCGAGTGCGATACCGCCGAGCAAAGCCAAGCTTTATGTTGACAACACTGAGTTTCAATTTGGCTGGATCCCCAGCGACGCTTATGTCAGCCACGCCTATTGGATGCACAGCAAGGGCGAAGATTCGCTCAAGATTCTCAGCGTTCGCCCTGGCTGAGGATGCACCAAAGCACCTCTTCAAAAAGAGGTCATCGCTGTCGGTGACAGCGGCTCGGTAGAATTGATTTTTCACGCCACAGCTTCGCAAAGAGGCCAGTTGGCAAAGGCTGCGACTGTTACGTGCAATGACAATGATCGCGCTTCGTTCCAGTTGCGCCTCAATTGCAGGATTTATAACAGTGACTTCCCCGACTCTCTCACAACTGTGAGCTTGTCGACAAGCAATGTGAAGTTCGCGGCAGAAGAAAGAGCGAAAGAGCAGAAGATTCTCGTAAAGAACGTTTCTAATGCTCCGGTCCGAATGAAATTAGTTAGTGAGCCGGTCGGTTTCGTTGATGTCGACCTCCCCGCTGACGAAGTCAAACCGGGAAAGAGCAAGGAAATCAAGGTTAGAGTTGAGAAGCTCTTTGACGAGAAAGAATTCAAGAAGTCGTTCACCGTCGAACTGAACGACTCGGCGAAAACCAGATTTACGGTTCCTGTGACCTATGGTGTCCAGGAAATCGTTGCCCCGGTGACCAAACCGGTGCCTGGCAAAAAAGTGCCTTTCGTCGATACGACGAAAGCCGGCGCTTCTGTCCAACCAGGCGGCAAGAAATAGCCGCTCAATAGGATAGTCGATTTACGAAGCGCCGATCCCGCGATTGGCGCTTTTCATTTTAGCGGGCGCATTATTGACGCCTATGGATTGTGAAGATGATTAATAGATGTTTTGCTTCTAAACCGAACAACCGGAGGAACCATTGAGAAAGTCTATACTCGTATTAGTCGGTCTCCTGACCGCTTCTGTGCTTGTCGCACAGTCAAGCTCGCCCGAGCTCACTGCATTTCCGCCCAACAAGGCAAAAGTATACGTTGACGAATTGAGCTTCGATTTCGGCCTGATGCCGAACGACGCAAGTGTCAGCCACTCTTACTGGCTGCATAGTCGCGGTGAGGACTCCTTGAAGATCCTGCGCGTCAAACCCGCCTGTGGCTGTACCAAAGCGCCCCTAACGAAAGAAGTCATCGCTCCCGGCGATAGCGGCGAAGTTGAACTTGTGTTCAAAGCCAGCCCCGGACAGCGCGGCAATGTCACCAAGACCGCGACCGTCACCTGCAATGACAACAATAAAGGCAATTTCCAACTGAGCTTCAGCTCCAAGATCTATCCTAAGGAGTACCCCGATTCATTGCAGCCTCTCACCTTGTCAACCGGTTCGGTTAAGTGGGATCAGACTTCCAAGAGCAAGGTTCAGTCCATTGAACTGAAGAACGTCTCTCAGTCGCCGATTAACATCTCCATTGTTGCCCGACCCAAGGGATTTGTTGAGCTCGAAATGTCCGACAAGGAGATCATGCCGGGAAAAACAAAGGAACTGAAGTTCAAAATATCTCCCGAATTCACCGGACAGGAATTCACCAAGTCGTTTACCTTCGCATGTACCAACGCCGAGAAGACGCGCTATTCAATTCCCGTCGTTTTGGCCGCTCAGGTCGCCGCTGTGGCTCCACCGTTGCAGAAACCGACTGCAACCAAAGCTAACGCTGGCGAAGGCAGCACGGGTTCAAACTAGGATATTCGACAACCACGTAAACTGTCGCTAAAACGAAAGCCGTCAGGAAATTCTCCTGACGGCTTCTTTATTGTCCGTGAACATACCCACCCGTCTTACTCGAATCGGATCACCCTCACTTGCCCAATCTGACCTTTGCAAGAAAGTCCCGATATGTCGACTCCAACTTGTCGCGTGATACTTCAATACCGCTGTTGTGTCCACCCTGAATTTCGACAAACTCCTTTGGCTCACTCGCGGCATTGTACAGCTTGCGGCCAAGATGAAATGGAATCACTTCGTCGCTAGGACCATGAATAACAAGAACAGGTATTCTCAGATCATGAACAATTGATTCAGAGTCATACCGCTCACGCAGAAGGATCTTTGTCGGCAAGAATGGAAATCTCGTTTTGGCGACATCGTTCATACTGCTGAAAGTCGATTCGAGTATCAGTCCATCGACTGGATAGTTCGCTGCAAATTTCGCTGCTGCTGCACCGCCCAACGATCTCCCCATTGCGATCACCTTCACCGCGTCTGTGCCATACCAGCTCTTCATGGAATCCGCCAGCACCGCCAAATCGCGGCCAATGGCTTCTTCCGACGGCTCGCCCTCCGAATCCAAATAGCCGCGATACTCAAATGCAACTACGCTGGCGCCCAGATTAAACCAGGTCCGGTACAAGTCAATATTCGCGGAAATGTTGTCGGCATTGCCGTGAAAACAGACGACAACCGCACGCGTCTCCGTTTGAGCAATCCGCCAAACCGTAAACTTGACACTGTCCGACGAGAGCATACTGAAACGCTCAAACGGTAAGCCCACTTCCGTCGGAGTCGAAAATTCGTGTCGATTTGGATGGTAAATCAGTTTGCGTTGCAGGAAGAACGCGGCTGCGCATATCGCTAAATATGCCGCAGCCAAAGTCAATAATGCGGTTAGCAATGCTCGCTTGGGTCGCGTCACGCTTTAACGCAATTGGTCATTTTCGATTTTCGATTCCCACTCCGGATTGGAGATTTCGCCCCTGATACTGGAGTGGACTAATCGGTAATTTCCGTAACCGTCAAGGTCGACGAAGTAACAAATGTCATTACCTGCCTGTCCCGGAAGACGGTAGTAAGTCCATACTTCGTACGGCTTCTGACCCATTGACGAAGGGTGCCTCGTGATGTTATCAGGTTCTCCATACGTTATATAGACTCGGCCGCGATCAGTCTTCCAGCCATCGTCCTTTGTCACTATGGCTGTCGAGTAATACTGATTGGCGTAAGCGAATCGACGGAAGACCTCGTTCTTAAACTCATTGACAGGACTTCCCTGCTTCGGATTTTTGCGATCCCAGAACTGCGCCAGAAATGCCTTCTTGCCCTCGAGATCGAGATCGCGATACATTGCCTTCTCTTCCGCCGAGCTGATGTACTTGATCACTTGCTCCATCAGGATTGCGTCATTTTGTGTAAACGCCGCCGAATCAGACATCGTCGGCGATAACTGCTCGAATCCATAAATCATCATGAATCGTTTCGCAGCTGAGGTCTTCAACCCAGTAGCAAGGTCCTTTATCTCAAGATGCAATTCATATGCCCCGCCCGGCACACCCTTTACTGGAACCGCATCAGTCAAGACTGCTGTAGCTCCCGGCTTCTTGTGCGTGCGTAGCGCATACCGGCGAAGCTCATATCCGAATGCATCGTGAAGCGTGGCTTGCACGGTAAACTCATTGGTCGGAACAGCCTTTTCCGAGAGATTGTAAACTTCGGCATAGAAGTAAATCAGCGAGTCCTCATTCGAGAAATACCGATTGGGATTCGGCAGTATTCTGCGGTTGGCCTTGATTAGCGACGAGCTGCCCTTGGTCGTGTCCTCTGGCTCGATGTCATACGCCATCTCAAGATCCGACATCATCAAACCATCTCCCGAGAAGTCTTTGACATTGACTTCAAATGTAGCAATTCCACTGCGTTTCGTGGTAGCGTCCATTGCTGTAACTTTTAGGCTGTATTTCCCCGGCTCCAGCAAGAGCGGCAGCACTTCGAATATTCGTACATCCTTCTTGTAAGCATCCTCAAGAAACTCAACTGACATCACAACAAATCGTGAACTGCTGTCTGCTAAGACGCCATCCTTATTGAATGCTTCAACGTATAGAAATCCGATTGCCTCAAACGCACCGTTTTTGTCTTCGAACTGAAAATCAGCGCGTTGAAACGCACAATAAATCTCAACATAGCTCTTGGTGCGGTCTTGAAAATGAAGGTACGATGAACCATCCGCCCAAATGCGTATCGGGTCAATCAGAGCCTGCGCCATTGCCGATCCTGCCAAGCTCACCAGCAGGAGTGTCACCAACATTATCCGTTTCATGCTCTCACGATCTCCCTTACTCTCCTTCTATGGTCCCATGCTTCCGCGACTCCGCCAGTCTCCATCATAAGGATACTGAAGCTGGAAATCGCCGTCGCCGCGGTCGTCAACAAAATAGAACTGCCTGCGTTGGCTGTAGTAATACCAAATCTGGTAGGGCTTTCTGCCCAGTTCAAACGGGTAACGATCAATCTGGTCCGGCTCTCCCCAGCGGATGTAAATCGATCCGCGATCGGTCAACCAGCCCTCGCGATTGATCGTCGAATAGTACTGCTCGGTATATCGAATGCGACGATAGTACTCCTCGCGAAATTCATTTTCGGTCGTCGTCGGCGTCGGATCCTTCTTCTTCCACCACGCTTCAAAAGCCGCCGTCCGCTCCGACTCAGGTGCCGCCATCAGCGCCTGCTTATCTTCTTTTGCTATGATATACTTGAGTTGTTCGACGGCATACTCAAAGTCGTTCTTGATGAGCGACTCCATCGACCACTTAAGCATAAACTTCGCATCTCGCTTCGAAAGCTGCTTGTTTTCTGACTCTATCGCCAGTTCAAGCGTGAACTCACCCGGCACCAGTCCCGAGACATCCAGAAACTGCGTCGTCGACACCACTGACGAATCGACCGTCACTGGAATAGTCTTTTCGGTAACTGTGCCCGAACGCTTCGATTTCACACCGGTTATCAGGTTGATTTCTTTGCCTACGTAGTCAGCTAAATACAGTTCACAGTAGAATCCCAGCTTCTGTAGTTCACCGTCCAGTGTCCGCTCGACACTCGGCACAGCCGCCATTCCGCCCTTGCTAAACTGCGAGCTGCTTTCCACACCCGGAACTTCCTGTACAAAGTGAATCTCCGACAAATCGCCGCCCTTGCGATATGCCGGACTCTTGATCTTGGCCTCTATCGAAGATGCCTCATTGGAGTTGTGATCGATCAGTTTGCACTTCATCTCGAATTCACCTGTGGGCAGCGGCATCGTTACTTTGTTTATCAGGAACCCGACATCCGATCTGGTCAATTCATAATTGTCCAGAACGTAGTTACGCTCGACCGAGCGACCGGTCACTTGCTTGTCCTTGTCCCCGCTGACAATGATGCTGATCTCATAATTTGCCACATATTTGTCGCCCTTTTTGACATAGTGCAGACCGTCGTTGAAAATCTTGTAATAGACTTCCAGCCGATTTTCGTTTGAGTCTGCATAAACAGCGTGGTCAATGAAGAATTTCGATCGGACGAGGTTGATGTCTTCGACTTCTTCCCCATACGATTTCGCCGTCAAAAGACACAAAATTGCGGTCGCGACTAACGCAAGCCTTGAGAATATCAACATTCAGCTCTCCTGCTCGATGAGTGCCAACTTATGGCGTTTAAAGACTTCGGCAAGCACAATTTATACGCGCAGCCGCTGGCAATTGTTCAGTCTGATGAAGATTGACATTCGAGGCGATTTGGAGCGCCTAATTCAGGCGGGAATCTGCTGATTTATTCGTAACGAAGGCTAACTATCGGGTCCACGGAAGCGGCACGCCAGGCTGGGACGATTCCGGCAATCAGTCCAACTCCAACCGAGAGCGTGAAACTGATTAAGACACCGGCAAACGGCACAACCATTGGCAATGGCGAAACTGCTGAGATAAGTAGTGCCAAAAGAAGACCGAAGACGATCCCTATGATGCCGCCCGACCCCGACAACGTCATCGCCTCAATCAGGAACTGAAAGAACACGTTAGCTCGCCGCGCTCCTATCGCCTTCCGAACGCCGATTTCCCTTGTCCGCTCGGTTACCGAAACGAGCATGATATTCAACACCCCGATGCCGCCAACCATCAGGCCAATCGACGAAATGCCGATCATGATCAGCCATATGATATTAGTCGCTTCTTCGTACATCTGAGTGGCCGATTCCTGCGTAAACATCGCGAAGTTATCTTCCTGATTATATTTCACCCCGCGAACCCGCCTTAGTGCCTGCCTGATCTCTTCCTGTGCCTTGTCGATCAGCGCTGCATCACGCGCCTTGACGGCCAGAAACAGTTCTTTCTCCCAAGGGTAGAGCTTGGCAAATGTCCCGTACGGCAACGCAATCATGTTGTTCTGGCCGCCGCCGAAGGTTCGCTCTTGCTCCTCAAGTACACCTACAATCCTCAAGCGAGTATTGTTCATCAATATGCTCTTATTCAGCGGATCGCGATTCTCAAACAGCGCCTCCGCCAAATCGCTGCCAATCACGCATACCATCGAGCGATTTTTGTCTTCTGATTCGTTGAAAAACCGCCCGCGATCAACGAAACGATTATTGACCAACTCAAAATCTGCGCTTGTTCCGAAAACACTCGTCCGGTCTGATGACTTGTTTTTGTACTTGACCAAATTTCCGCCGGGTCGGAAATAGTAGTTTTGCGGGCTGACGCCGTCTACCGATGGGCAATTTTCCCGAACGGCCTCGACTTCCACCATGGTAATTGGCTTACGTTTGCGGTCCTCTTCGCTGAGTTCATTGTGATTCATCTCGGGCGGATACTTCATGATATAAATAACATTGCTCCCCATCTGCTCAATGTCATTTGCTACCGCAGAGTTCAACCCTTCAATCAATGCCACCATTGCAATGACCGAACTGACTCCGATCATCACGCCCAGAATCGTCAGAAACGAACGAAACTTGTTCGCTCGAATCGAGTCGAGTGCAAGTAATATGCCTTCTTTAGTCTCAAAGACGTTCACTACTCAAACCTCAACGCTTCGATTGGATCAAGATTTGCCGCTTTCCACGCCGGATAGATTCCGAAAAACAACCCGATGGCGATTGGAATGATCAAACCAATACTGACCGCCAGTGGCGATATCACAAACAATATACCCAGACTATCGGCTACCATATATGATAGCCACAAACCTACCGCCGTCCCGATTATTCCCCCCAGAAGCGACATCAACGACGCCTCCAGAAGGAACTGCGCAAGTATGTTCCTCTGCCGCGCACCAATCGCCTTGCGTATGCCGATTTCACGCGTCCGTTCCGTCACAGACACCATCATGATATTCATAACTACAATTCCCGCGACGACAATGGAAATCATCGGAATTGCAAAAGCAATCAACCGCGCATTACTGCTGAATGACTCGAAGAATTTCATCATCATCTCAGAAGTCAACAACGCGAAATCGTCCGGATCATGATATCCCACGCCGCGCCGCGCTCTCATCACTGTGCGAATTTCGTCCATCGCCGCATCAATCACCGACTCGGATCGTACCTTAACTGTGATGTCGATATCGCGTCGCCGGCCCGTCATCTTAAGCATCGTATTCGCCGGAATACGGCAGTACCGATCCATATTTTCGCCAAACACCGAGCCTTTTTCTTCGCCGACGCCGATGACTGTGAATCTCACTCCCTGTATTGTAAGCTCTTTCCCGAGTGGATTACCAATCGGAAACAACTGCTTGCGAACCTCTTGTCCGATAATCACGACATTCGATCGGTGTTCATCATCCGCCTCAGAAATGAATCGTCCTTCGACTACATCCAAATCCCTCATTAGAATTGAATTGGCGGTGTTGCCAAAGACATTGACATTGAATAGCGTCTCGCTGCCGGCTTTAATTGTCAGATTGTCGTTTACTTCAAGTCCGACTTCTTCAGCCAAAGGACAGCCCTTTTCGATAGCCTTGGCGTCCGCTATCGTCAGTCTCTTTCTCTTTAAGGCTCGCAGGAATTCATCTTCGGACGTGATGATGCCGAAGCGCGTGACAAAGATTGTCGTCGTCCCCTGCTCTTCAAACAGCCGATTAATGCGGGTCATCATCCCCTCAAGCAAGGAGATGATACCGATGACCGATGCAATGCCGATCATCAAACCCAGAAGCGTCAGTCCTGTACGTAGTTTGTTGACCCACAGGGCGGAAGACGCCAATTTGAGGGTCTCAAAGATCATAGAGTCACTGTGTCGCTGGAGGTAATAACTTCCTTCTCAATGTTTCCGTCGCGAATGTAAATCACCCGGTTGGCATGAAGCGCAATTTCCGGTTCATGCGTCACAACAATGATCGTGTTGCCTTCAAGATGCAGCCTCGCGAACAAACCCATTATTTCTTCACCGGTCTTTGAATCAAGGTTTCCGGTTGGTTCGTCCGCAAGGATGATCGACGGATTATTCACCAACGCTCGTGCTACAGCAACACGCTGGCGCTGACCGCCCGACAATTCGTTTGGCTTATGCCCCATGCGATCGCTCAGATCTACCAACTCTAGCGCACGTTTAGCCTTTTCAATTCTGGTCTTTGAATCTGTGCCATTGTAAATCAAAGGCAACTCAACATTGTGCAACGCCGTCGCGCGCGGAAGCAAATTGAACGTCTGAAATACGAATCCGATTTCGCGATTGCGAATGTGCGCAAGCTCGTCATCATTCATCTTCGCAACTTGCCGCTCATTAAGAACGTACGATCCTTGCGAGGGCGTATCAAGACAACCAATCAGATTCATCAGCGTCGACTTGCCGGAACCTGACGGTCCCATGATCGCCAAGTATTCCCCCTTGGCAACCTTCAGGTTGACGCCCTTCAGTGCATGAAGCTCTTCGCCGCCCATCTTGTAGGTCTTCCAAAGATTCTCGGTTTCTATCAGGTGGCTCACTTCTTCTCACCTTCCTTCGATGTTGATTCTACCTTGACCTTGGCGCCATCTTCAAGTGTACGGAGCACCTTGTAACTGCCGGAGATAATCTCATCTTCCAGAGCAAGGCCTTCCTTTATTTCTACATTCTGCTGATCCGAAATGCCCGTCTTAACCCGTACAAATTTCGCGATTCCGTCGACGATCTTGTATACACCTTCGATTTCCTTCGGCTCATTTTTGGAATCACCAGTTCCCGTCGATCCGGTGGTGACCCCTGCCGCTATCGCACCCGATTCCGGTTCCTTTTCCGGTGCCTTATCAAGAGTATCTACCTTCTCGGGACGCATTACAACAGCCTGAATCGGTACATGTACTATGTCAGTTGCCTTAGCTGTGGTAATATCTGCAGTCGCTGTCATACCGGGTTTAATTCCCGGAACCTCGTCGGTAAGCAATATCGTCACCAGGAAGTTCGTGACGCGATCCGTTGTCGATCCCGACGACCGGGCAGCATTGCCAACTTCCACAACTACGCCTTTGAAAGTCGTGTCGGGAAACGCGTCCACCGAGATGCGCGCTTCTTGATCAAGCTGCACTCGCGCAACATCTGTCTCGTCGACTTCAACCTCGACTTCGATCGTGTTCAAATCCGCCACAGTGAGAATCACCGTTCCGGCATTGTTCATCGTACCGATCATCACGATTTCGCCGATTTCGGCATTCAGACTGACGATTGTACCGTCGATGGGCGAGGTAATAATCGTCTTGTCAAGATTGTCTCTGACTTCTGCAAGGACAGCTTCTTGTTGGTCGGTATAATATTTGGCCGATTCCAGATTTGCTTTGGCAACTTGGTAACTCGTCTCTACCTGGATGTAAGTCTCCTCCGAGATCAACTTACCGTCATACATCTCCTTGTTGCGCCGATTCGCCTGTTCGGCTTCAAGCAAGGTAGCTTCCGCGCGCTTTTCAGCGGCACGAGCTGCCGCCAGCGACGCCTCAGCTTGGCCAACAGCAGCACGGTAACGCGTCTGATCCAGTCGAATCAGCACGTCGCCCTTCTTCACGTTGTCTCCGTCCTTAATCGGGAGATCTGTGATCTTGGCCGAAACGTCAGCGGAAATCTTTACAGTCGTTCGCGCGACAACTGAACCGGTCGCGGTCACTTCAGAAACTATCGAGCCCTTCTTGGCTTTGTCGGTTTGCACCATGCTAACGGCGCCCGAGCTCTTGCTTAGATTTGCGATTACGAAGATTGCCAGCAGAACAACGCCGCCAATGACAATCAGAATAGTGCGTTTTTTCTTAGTCATAATCCACTCCGAACTCCCAACTGTGACGATTCACAGCCGCGAATTCCGTTATCTTCCCCCCGTTGCCTTGGCAATATCAGCAATCGCCTTGTTCAAGTCGAAATAGGCCTGAACGAGATTTGATTGCGACTGTGTCAACGACACCTGGGCGTCAAGCAATTCAAGAATTGAAGACGCTCCCAAACGGTAGCGTTCTTGTTGC
The DNA here is from genome assembly GCA_016708315.1 of bacterium. Classification (NCBI taxonomy): domain Bacteria; species bacterium. Next base: position 348,847 of record JADJGC010000002.1, on the reverse strand, counting down.
AACTTCATGTCCTCTTCTGCGGAACGGGCGCCCAACTCGGCAACTTCAAGCTGTAGACGCGACTTGTCATAGTCAAGATAGGCTTGTCTTACTTCTGAGTTAAGCGTGTTCTGGTCGTTCTGATATGATTCGCGTGCTGTCATCTCGCTCAGCTTGGCGCGCGAGTAATCGGTCTTCTTTGCGAAGCCGTCAAAAATGTCATAGCCGATAGAGACACTGAACGAATACGAACGGTCATCGGTCTGATACTTGAACCAATCGCTTCCTTCGGTCGGGCTCCAGCTCCACCCCATGCTCGCCGACACACGCGGCAACCAGGAACGCTTCGACATCCAGACGCCGGTCTTGGCGGCATCCATCTCTGCCTTGCTGCGTTTTAGCGCCGGGTTCATCTCCGCGCTCTTGCGAAGCAGTTCATCGAGCCCTTCGCTCATTGCTTGCGCCCGCATGCTATCCGCTGGATTGAGACGCAAAGCCACATCGCGCTTCATGATCACGTTCAGATTGAACTCAGCGGCGCGGATGCTGTTCTCGCGCTGCAAGAGCTGAAGCGAATCATTGGCGACCGTAACTTGTGCCTTGAGTTTTTCCGACAGTGAGGCCGAACCCAAATCGTAGCGGCTGCTTGTTACTTCTAGCTGCTTTTTCGAGCGCGCCAAGGCGTCTTGTTGTACTTTTTTGAGCATGATTTCGCGCAACAATGTATAGTAGGCGATTTTCACCTGATAAGCAGTGCCGTTGATGGCGTCCTGAAGATCATTCTCTGCTGCGCGCTTCGCCTGGTTGGCTTGCTTAATCCGAAACCAGGTGTAACCGCCATCGAAGAGAGTCATTGATAGTCCAAGACCCGTGCTGTAGCGCTTGGAACCAGGATCGGTTCCGATATAGGCCGTGTCCGGAAGTTGAATGTACATCGGACCATACGACTTCGAGAAACTGTAGCGCGCATCGGTACTCAAACTCGGAAGCGCCGCTCCCCAAGCATCCAGCCTATCCAATCCGGCACGATCTGCCGCAGCCTCTTTCGAGATGATACCCAGATTCTTTTCTAAAGCCATGTCTATGCATTGCTCTAAAGACATGCTTTCAGTCTGCGCTAAAGCGCTTCCTGTGTATCCAAGAACACTTGCTCCTATGATCAATAGAAGAACAACTGCAAGTCTTCCGTTTCGTCCCATTGATATCTCCTTATCAGTAAATAAAACTATCTTCTTACGGAACCAGCATCGCTATGCCGGCAGATATAAGCGCAAAAACTAATGTCGGTGTGAGCACGGTCAGCACTGCCTTCTGAGTGGCAAACTCGTAAACTACCTTCACGCCGATAACCAGCAAAATCATCTGCCAGACAATGAAAACGTCGGTGTATGTGTTTAGCAGTGTATAAAGAACTCCTGAAGTGGTTTCGCCCGGCAACAAAATTGCCAGTGATGTTCGCACGTCTACCGAGTTCTTGGCGACGATCAGAGGCGTCTTCACAATACTGGAAATGACCCACGTCATGAAAGACAGTACAACTACTGAAAAAACTTGCGCAAATCGTGCCTTGCCCCCGAAGATCACATTGCCCATCAGCATTGTCACGCCAAGCGTCAGGAATATCGCGATTGTCCAAACTATGGGAGAAGAAATAACGCCGATCCACTGAAATCCCTGCCCGGCTTCCATCTGCGATTTGATTTCCGCTTTCTGCTCGGCAGTGTAAGTATCCGACCTCTCGATGTAATCGATCTGTGCCTTCTGTATCGCGGGCATCATGAAATATGCCGCCGCTGTCATAGTGACCAGAAACACAATTAACGGAAGGACCCAAGTCGGCTTCTCCTTGATTGCGCGAAAGACCTTTGTCGGCTCGTAGAATATGCTCACTAACATAGACCACGGTGACATCGAATTTGTTTCAACTGTTGCGTTGGCAGCATTAAGATCGTTTGTCATGTTACTCTCCCTCACTTAGTTCTCGATGAACGAAAGTTACGCTCAAAAGTTTCAAAAAACAACGGAATACACAGGCACAAATGCTTGATAGACCCACTTTTAACCAAACTAACATCGACTCCCCAATCGACTCTAAACTCGGGCATTTTCCTGCTAACCTTGATTGCATCAATCCACAATCAAAAAGGCCGGCGCTGTTAAGCGTCGGCCTCAATTCGCTCGCTCAGGCACGAGAATATTTTCTTGCTAACGCCGAATAAAAACGGCTTCAACCTTCGGGAATGTCACGCCCGCCACGCTGCCGATCGGGAAATTAACTCGCCGAATCGGGGTGTAAGGCGACGGAACAGCCTGCGGTAGGTTGCCGCGCAACACTACCAAGTTTGATGGGCGTCGCAAATCATTGTCTGGATTCGGCTCAACCGTCACAAACGCCACTCCGCCGCGGGTGATGTCAAGCGGCCAACGCTCTGCCGGAATCCAGTCAGGCTTGTCCGTCAGGAAATCTTCGCCCGGGAAATTCGGAATCGCCCGATTGTCGCAGTGTTGATTGCTGTAGTCCTGATAGTCCGGGTAGTAGAACTTTCCGGTCGAGATCGTGTCACCGCCATTGAGAGCAACCCAGCCCTCATACAGATAACCGGTATCTGGCAGTACAGGTAATGTCATACCAACATCGAGAAGTTCATTTGCAGGGAAACTGGTCGGGCCGGGAGTCAATCTCAGGAACCAGACTCCGAAGCGTTCGCTTGCAGCATTCTCTTCTCCCAGACTGTACCAGAAACCGTTGGAAAACGTTGAAACGACAAATGTGCCTGCCGGAATACCATCGAAATTCACAGGAAAACGCATAAACGTCGAAATGTCGCGTTCGATTGTGCTTTGAGCTACAACTGTCGCCGACGGCTCTGTGCTTTCGTCAGTCGGATATTCTTCGAGCGTAATCCCGATCATATCCCAATCGTATGCATTGGGATTGTCACCGGGTATATTGAAAATCGAGTCCTTCACCGTCTTGGCGGCATCCGGCGTCAAGAATCTGTATTCGTATTCATCCCAGAAGAATTTACCCAGCGAAACGCTTTCAACCCAATTCGAGTCTTCATCGATATTGACCATCCAGCCCTCATAAACGAGTCCTTCATACAGCGAAGGGAATCTCTCCGGGCGCAAGAGAACGGCGTTTGCAGCGTTTCCATTCCCATCTTCAGGATCCTTGCTACAACCGGAAAACGCGGCTATTGAGATCATCAAGATTCCGCATGCAATCAATCTCTTAATCATTTCGGGTCATCCTCCCAAACCATATAAAAAACAACAACTTCCGACAGATTTCCAAGCCATCAGAATATCGGCTGTCGGCAACTGTGTCAAGTGATAATTTTCATACAGTCTATATGACGAATCAACCCTCAATTTGACTAAAACTATCCCGCCAATATGACGATAAAACCAATGATTCGAATCCTTTAACATTTTTGCGGGAGTACTATGATCGAGTGCAGCAAATGCGGTTCTGAGAATCATTTTGACGGCGCAGCTTTCTGCAAACGTTGCGGGGCGGAACTCTCCGCAAAAGTTGCTGTCGAAGTCATCGCTGAACCTTCCCAGCTAAACAAGACGGAAAAAATCCGTCTCAAAAACAAACCGGCCGAGCAGCCGGTTGAATCCACCGGCGAAGAGTTTACCGTCGAAGACGTCTCTGATCCTGAAGAGACCGCTGCTGAACTCAAGAGACTCAGCCCCTCTTCACAGGAAGGCGGTATCGATAAGCTGCTAAGTCTCTACGGCAGTGACGGTCCGGTCGAAAACGCTCAATCGACCATCGAAGATAATACCGAAAACACCCCATCTCTCGGCATCGAAACCGCCTCAGACTACCTCCTTCGCGAACAATCTCAGCGCGAGATTTCACGTCCACAACCGGCAGTCGAACCAGTTCAGGCGGTTGAGCAACCGGTCGTCAAGCCAGTCGATAAACTTTCTGAAATCCAGTCAAAACTGACCCAGATCGACGACACGGAGCCGGAAGTCAAGAATCCAATGGGCTCGCCAAAACGCAAAGCTGTAGAATCAGCCGTGCCCGCTGACGAAAAAAGTCGACTTCTCGAGAGTCTCAACAAATCGCTTCATATTGAACCACAGCCCGAACCGGTGAAACCGGTCGAGCACTACCGGGACCCGATGTCGAGTTCAAACACGCCCGAGCAAGAGCCTTTCCAGGCTAATTCCGAAGTGATCGCAACATCGGCTTTACCTGAAACTGAATCCGCCACAGCGGCTCTCGAACCTGAGTTGTCCGTTCCGACCATTCCCGTGGTCCAGATTCGCGGTCACAAGCTCACCTTGCCTAATAATGTCCGTATGTTGCCCGGCGACCGCCTTATTCACAACGATCAAGAGTATGTCGTTCGCAAGGGTGCCATCGACAGACGCAGTTGGGTTCTCGGCGGTGTTCTCGCCGCCGTTCTGGTAACGGTAATGATCATTCAGAGTCTCACCGCACCGGCTCCGATGAAAGCTACCCTCTTTGGTGTTGTCACCAATTCCGAGACCAGCGAAGTCCTTGCCGGGATTTCCGTCTCTATTCCGCAGATTAATGCGTCGACCGTCACAGATGAGCACGGCGTTTTCAAATTCGCCTCCGTTCCAGATGGACGCTACGATGTCAAAGTTGAAGGCGGTCTCTATGAAGCTCGCTTCTTCCCCGTCGTCATCCAGAACAACCAAAGCGATATCGTCTACGGCAGTGTCAATCCGATTCTCCCGCAGTCGACTACCAGTTCATTAACGTCGCGTCCGGCGCCGGTAGAATCAGTTCCTTCCGAAGAACAGCCCGAATTGGGAACACTCAAGATTCACTGCAATGTTCCTGATGCTACTGTCCTTCTCGACGGAAAGATGCTCGGCAAAATCAGTCAGACCTTCAAGCGTCTCAAACCGGGAGCCCGTAATTTCGTCATCCGCGCGGACGGTTATCAAGAGATCGCGCAAGTCGTCAATATCGTTGGCGGCGAAACAACCGAACTCACCGCGAATTTGCTCGCACTCGCTGATGACAAACCGGTAGAATACACCGCAGATGATTTCTTTGATCAAGCCGAATCGCTTTTCCGTGAACAGAAGTACATCGAAGCTGTCGGCTACTATACCTTGGCATTGGCAAAGAACTCTTCAATGGTGAAGTCATATCTCCGCCGTGCAGAAGCTCATCTTCAGGCCGGCAAGCGTTTGAATGCTCGCGCTGACTATCGCTCTGCCGCTGACCTCTATATCAACTCGGCAATGTATAGCCAGGCAATCTTCTGTTACGACAAGATCATCGAATTCCAACCCGATGCTTCTGACGCCTTCAGCCTTCGCGGCTGGGCTAAAATCTCAGCGGGAGACTACGACAATGGACTGACCGACCTCCAGAAGGCTCTCTCCTTCACGCCGGACGACCAGCAGGCGCTGTTCGACGTCGGCAAGGCATACTATGTCACCAATCGTTACAAAGACGCTGAGAAGATTCTCAAGAAGATTCGCAAACACGGCGATGAATCCCCTGAAATCTATGGCTACCTTGCCCTGACTGAATTGGCGCAAGGCGACGAAAGTGATGCCCGCAAGGCGTACGATTCCTTCCGTAAAGTCGCGACATCGGCACAGCTTGCCCGCATGTCAACCCAATCCGGTTGGCAGAGATTAACGGCGTTGGCAGGAAACTAATACAGAAAAGAGAGGCTAGTCCAGTTTCGGGGCTCGGCCCCACCGTTAACGCGGTGGGGCCTTTTATTTGTATCTACTTGTGGTACTTCGATCCCGCTTCAATCGAGCAGGCACGATACAACTGCTCAAGCAGTACGACGAGTGTCAGCTCATGCGGAAATGTCATCGCCGAAAGTGAAATGTGGTCTTTGTACTGCTGCTTGAGTTCATCACTCAGTCCGAAAGCACCGCCGACAACCAAGTGTACATGCGAACTTCCCTGTTTGATATGACTGATCAGTGCAGAGAACTGCTCCGAACTTAATCGCTTCCCCTGTACATCGAGCAAAAGAACATAGCTTCGCGGTGCTATCGCTTTGCTAATCCGCTCAGCTTCAATTTCAAGTACCTGAGCCGGAGTCTGCGTCGCGCTGTCCGCTTCCTTGACAGATGTCAGTTTTAGTTCGGCGTACTTCGACAATAGCTTTCGATAGTGATCAATCCCCTCTTGAATCCAAGGGAATTTGATCTTACCAACACTGATAATCTCAATCTGCAACATCAGCCGCTCACCAGCTTGACTATGAACTCCCGACTCCTCGGTCCATCAAATTCGCAGAAGTACACACCCTGCCACGTTCCAAGCACCAACGCCCCATTCGCCACGATGATTGTTTCCGAACAACCAACTAACGACGACTTAATGTGCGAGTCTGAATTTCCCTCGGCGTGGCGGTAGCCATCTTCTTTGGGAAATGACTCACCCAACTTTTTCAGGACATCTGATTTCACCGATGGATCAGCATTCTCATTGATCGTTATTGCCGCTGTCGTATGTGGCGTGAAGACCACGCAGATCCCGTCTCGGAATTTTGCGGTGTTAATGAACTCTTGAATTTGTGTGGTGATGTCGATGAGCTGATTGCGAGCCGTCGTTCGGAGAGCAAATCGCTGGATCATGCAAACATTGCTTCGACGAAGTCGCGCGGCTTAAACTCGTCGAGATCGTCCATTTGCTCGCCAATTCCGATCAGTACGACCGGAAGTTTGAACTTGTCGACAATTGAAAACACGGCCCCGCCTTTGGCGGTCCCGTCAAGCTTCGTAATGATCACGCCATCGAGCTGAAGCAACTTATCAAATATTTCCACCTGCTGGAGCGCATTCTGCCCCGTCGTCCCGTCGATCACAAGTAACGTCTTATGCGGCGCGTCGGGCATCGCCTTCTTGATGACCCGCTTCACCTTGCTAAGCTCTTCCATCAAATTCAACTTGGTGTGCAACCGCCCGGCAGTGTCAATGATCACCATGTCATCGCCCCGCGATATCGCCGCTGATACGGCATCAAATGCCACCGATGCGCTGTCGCCGCCTTCTTGACCTTTGACAATGTTACAGCCGACGCGTCCGGCCCAGATCGTCAGTTGCTCGATCGCCGCCGCCCTAAACGTGTCTGCCGCCGCCATCGTTACCTTCTTGCCGTCATTCATGAATCGGCGCGCGATTTTCGCAATCGATGTTGTCTTGCCGGTACCGTTGACGCCGACAATCATAATGACATGAGGCTTCTGCGCCACTTCAAAGAACGAACGCCCGCTATCTTGAAAAGCAAACAGTTCCGTCAGCGAATCTTTCAAAAGTCCATACACTTCATCGGAATTATCAATGCCCTGTTTTGCTACGCGCGATTTGAGATCGTCAACAACCTTGCCGGTTGTTTCTACACTGATATCTGCGGAAATGAGAATTTCTTCGATTTCGTCTAACAACCCCGCGTCGATCTTCTTGTGCAGACCGACCGCAGTCTTGAGTTTGCTGACGATGTTTTCTTTTGTCTTGAGAAGCCCCTGGGCGAGCTTCTTAAACGAGAATCCCATTAATCATCGTCCTCATCATCGTCATCATCATCCTCGTATTCATCGTCATCGTCTTCATCGTACTCTTCGTCATCTTCTGGACCGCCCAAGGTCGACTCACCTGCCGCAGGTCTCGTTTCAATCGCTTTCTCGCTCTTTCCAACCGGCTCATCGAATTCTGCGCCAAGCTCTTCATCAAAAGCAGTCATTGCGAGCACTGGTTCGGGCTGAGGTTCCGGCTCAACAGACTTTGCCTCTTGTCCAGTGAACTTCATCACCTCAAGTTCGGTGCGTCGACCCTTGCCCTCAAAATCAACCGATACAATCTGGCTCACACCCGGTTGTTGCATCGTGACACCGTAAAGACGATCGCATTGTTCCATCGTCCGCTTGTTGTGAGTGATGATGATAAACTGCGTCTTGCCGATGAAACTCCGCACCATGCGCAAGAATCGCATTACGTTGGCATCATCCAACGGCGCGTCAACTTCGTCAAGAATACAGAACGGTGAAGGCTTTACAAGATAGATGGCAAACAACAGCGAAATCGCCGTCAATGCCTTTTCGCCGCCCGACAACTGCGTGATATTCAAAAACCGCTTGCCGCGTGGACGTGCCGAAATTTGCACCGGCGATTCCAGCGGGTCCTCTTCATTCTCAAGACGCAAATCTGCTTCGCCGCCCTGGAATAACTCCGCGAACACTTGCTGGAAATTCGTGCGCACTTGAACGAAAGTCTCCGAGAACATCTTGCGCGCGGTCGTGTTGATGCGCGTTATCGTCGACTTGAGATCATCTTTGGCTCTGGTGAGATCGTCGATTTGTCCGCGCAAGAAACGCTCGCGTTCCGACTCACGCTCATATTCTTCCAGCGCCAGCATGTTGACCATGCCGATCTGTTGTTGCTTACTGCGGCAATCCTGAAGTTCCGCTTCCAGTTCATGGAACGTTTCATCCGCCAGCGGCTCCGGCATGACGATTGAGATTACATCAATATCGTAAAGCTCACGCAACTGACCGATTACATCTTCGTGACGTGCGTTGAGTTCAGTCTCCTGCACCAACAGCGTCTGATTCTGATTATTCAGTTCTTCGCGTTGTCTGCGATTCGCTTTGAGTATCTGGTCGAATTCCGACTGCTTCTCGCTCAGTTCGCCTTGCTTAGACGTCAACGCCAATTCTTCGCTTCGCAATGACTCGCGCTCTCCAGCCTTCTCTTCCAGCTGTCTGCGGCAATCCGCAATGCGTTCTCTTAGTCCCGCAATCTCAGTCACTCTCGCTTCACACGTGCGAATCCGATACTCGCGCTGAGAGTGCATCTCCGTGGTTAACTCGTCAATGCGTTGAAGATTGTTTTCCAGCGAGTTGAGTTCTGTCTGCTGACGAATTCCCCGAAGTCGCAATTCCTCGACTTGTTGCGCCGCACTGTTGACATCGTGCTGAAGCGTCTCCACGGTGGATTGTTGCGACTGTAGCGACATCAACCTGCCTTCGGAATCAGCCGCTAACCGCGTGACATCACCCTCAAGCGCCTCAAGCTGGCTCCTCAGATTTTGGCTCTTTTCATTCAGTCTTTCGGTTTCGGTGCCGAATTCCCGATGCAAGTCCACGATCTGCTGTACCCGTAGCTTGTGGCTTGCTTGCTCGATCTGAAGTTCCGCCGCTGTGTTTCGAAGTTGCGAGACCTGTCTAGCGGCATCGGCAAGATTGCTTTCAATCTGAGTCTTATGTAATCCCCACCGTTCGATTTCACTACGCGTTGATTCCGTTACACCCGTCAACTCCTCGATCTCAACTTTCAATCGAGTAAGATCGCTCTCGCGTCCCAGAAGCGGAACCTGCTTGTCGCCGCCGCCGGTATGAATCTGACGCGCTGGATAATAATGACCGTCAAGCGTCACCACACGGAAATCGCCCTGCCCCAATTCGATTAACTTCTCGGCGGAATTCTGTTCATTGACAATCAACACGTCGCCCAGAAGCAGATCAGCCAACTTCTCATATCCCGGCACCGCCGAAATCACTTCGGATGCGTGAACCAAGTTGCCGCCGAAACCGCCCGGACGTGCCAGCTTATGATCCTTTGACCAACTATCAAGTTCCGACTTGATGATAAATGTCGCTCGTCCACGCTTGTTTGCACGCAAATGAGTTATTGCTTGGTGTGCCGCCTTGCGGTCCTCTACGACAATGTACTCTGCCGCATCACCCATGGCCGTTTCAATCGCCGCCGTGTATTCCGGCTGGACGCGAATCAGATTTGCCGCAGTATCAATCACGCCTGGAATCTCTTCGCGATTCGAGAAGATGCTGGTGACACCCGAGCCATATCCTTCGTAGTGCGCCATCATCCGTGACAGAAGCTCGGCCTGCGCTTGCACAGTGTTAAGCTGCACACTCTTCGTATTGAGCGTCGTTTGCAATTCCGCCAATCGAGCTGTTGTCTCATCGCGTTCGGTGCTCAGCGCCGTTGTGCTTTCTTCAAGGAACGCTATCTCATCACGGCTCTTCTGCTGTCTCTCTTCGACAATTGCCAGCTTCCTGACGCATTCTTCGTTCTCGGTGGTAAGCAATGCCTCGCGCTCTCGGATCTTCTCTATTTGCACCCGTAGGTCTTCAATTTGCTGTCCAAGTTGCGTCCGCGTTTGCTCGGAGAGATTCTTCTTACCCTCAATTTCAAATAGGTCGCGTTGCTGGCTCTGCGTGGAATTACGCGCCTGATCCAACTCGGCGATCTTTGCGTTGAGTGTCGCCTCGCGCGCTAGCAAGTCGGCGTGGGCTTCGGCAAGACTGCTTTGAAGTGATTCCTTCTTTGATAGGAGGTTCACCTTCTCCTGCGCCAATTGTTCTATCTTAATCTTGAGATTCTCAATATCGCGCTGGTCATTTTGCTCGCTGACGTCCGCCGAGTGAATGCGCTCCTCCGTCACCGAAATCTCTGACTCGAGGCGGTAGCAGTTGGACGACACTTCCTCAACTTTCTGCCGTATCTCGCGCAATTGCTCGGACAATTCGAGGCTCTTTGCCGCGTAGTCTTCACGCGCCAATTCCCAGCGGTCGATTTCGCCGCTCAGCTCTGCCAGCTTTATCTGACTCAGCCGCTTTTCGTCGCGCACACTCTGAAGTTGTCCGTGGAGTCTGCGATATTTCTCTTTGAGAATTACTTGTCCGACAGTCTTGACGCGATCTTCATAATACTTGTATCGCTCGGCCTTCTTCATCTGTCGGCTCAGACTATTGACCTGCGTCGAGACTTCGCTGAGAATATCCAGTAACCGAAGAAGATCCTGCTCAGTCGCTTCCAACTTCCGCAATGCCGCTTTCTTGCGATGCTTGTACTTGGTGATACCGGCGGCTTCCTCAAACAACATCCTCCGTTGATCGGCCTTGTCGGAGAGAATAGCCTCCACCATATCCAGCTCAATCACCGAATATGCATGTGCGCCCATCCCAGTATCGGCAAACAGATCATTGATATCTTTGAGTCGGCAGGAAACGTTATTGAGAAGATATTCCGAATCACCTGAACGGTGAAGACGGCGTGTAATAGTCAGATTGTTGTACTCTGTTGGCAGGACTCCGCGATTATTGACAATGTGCAGCGCGACTTCCGCCATTCCCAGCGGTTTCATTTCGCGCGTCCCGGCAAAAATGACATCTTCCATCTTGCCGCCGCGAAGAATCGAAATTCTCTGCTCGCCGAGTACCCAGCGGATAGCATCAAGCACATTCGTCTTGCCACAACCATTCGGTCCGACAACACCGGTGATACCCGCTGCGAACTCAACCGACGTCTTTAACGGAAATGATTTAAATCCAAGTATTTCTAAACCCGATAAATACAAGTCTGACTCCTGTCCCCGAAGTTAATTTGTCTCGCGAAAATCAGGCATGACCGACGTCAATTGTATCGACGTCAGCAGATCGATCATACTGCGATAGACCTTGAGTTCGTCATGTTGGAAACTCGACCGAATCTCGAAGTTGTGAATTGGCGCTCCCCAGACTCCGGCTAATCCGATCCTAAGACCGGCCCCGGAGTTGATTGCCACCAGTGCGTTGAATATATTCCGATGTGTCTCGAAATCGATGAACACTGAAGAATCAAAATCGGCCACCTTCTTGAAGAAATCCTGCTTTGGCAATCCGAACAAGTTTGCCGCATACAGATCCGGCGAGATAGCGTGCATCCCCGTCTTGCGGGCCACTTCGGTGCAACCGGCGGGCACAACTACCATCAAATCACTCGATGGAAAAATCACCGGCAATTCACTGACCATTCTCAGCAATACGCTGTTCGTCTGAATGCCGGCCGGAAGAGTAACAACAATGCGCTTCGATCCGCGAATCGAACCCGGAAATTCGTAGGCAACCATGCGGCATTGGCGCGATTTCACGCGCACTACCCATTGCTGCATTCTCTCCTTAAACTTCAAGGCACAATCCTCGCACTGTCGACATAGTTCTTGTAATTGGTACGCGTCAAAGTGTATGTACGCACGGTCCCATCATCTTTCGCCGCCAATGCCAATGGCTGGGCATTGCACCAAACATCGACATTATTCGCCCGTCCCAGCTTGAAACTGATGCTGTCCTGCATCGCGAACCACAAAGTATCCTGCGTTTTCATCAGTTCCGAAAAACTGCTGTCGCCGTCTATACTGACCTCGATCCAGCATTCCCCTCGTCCAACCATCAGCAGATTTATCATCTCTTGCGCCGCCGGGACCGAACTCAACGTATCATTCCCGGTCGAATCAGAGACAACCACTGGCTCAGGTATTGGCTCCGGTTTTTTCACCGCAGCCGCTGGTGTCGAACTCTTAGGATCGCTGAACAGCTCGCCGCGATAAACCTGTACGGCTACTATCGCCAAGACTATAACCAAAACTGCCAGAGTCGCAACCAGAAATCTGCTGCCGCCGCCATTCTTTTGCGGTTCAGCCTCGGCTGTCGCCGACACCGGCTGCGGCGCATAGGCCGGTCGTTTGGCTGGCTGCTTTGCCGGTTGCGGAGTCGCTTCGGCTCCCTCTTGCTCTGCCGGCACCGGCTCATGTTCCGGCAGGCGCAACAGCAACTCGTCTATTGAGATTCCCAAAAATTCGCAATACGACTTGAGGAACAACTCCTTATAGACGTGACCCGGAAGGTCTTCATCCTTGCCTTCTTCGATCGCCGTCAAATACTTTACATGGATTTTGATTCTCTCGGCTACTTCCTCAAGTGACAAGTCTCGCCCTTGACGGCGACGCCGCAGAAAATCTCCCAGTGACTGAACATCTTCATCTGAACCAAATTCAAAAGTCACGATCTTAACTCCCGCATCATCCGGACAAACATCTCAATCGGAAATCCGATTACATTGTGCAGACTTCCTTCGAGACCATCCACCAGCAGTTCACCCATTCCCTGTATTCCATAGGCGCCGGCTTTATCCATCGGCTCCTTAGATTCAACATATGATCTAATTGCATCCTCATCCAAATTTCGAAACCGCACGAACGTCTTGTCTGCTTGCGCAATCACTCGACCATTCTTATCCCGCACCGCCAATGCGGTTATGACGAAATGCGTCTTCCCTGAAAGTGTCCTCAGCATTCGCACGGCGTCAGCAGCATCTGTCGGCTTGCCCAGAATTATACTCCCCAGAACGACAATCGTGTCCGCAGCTACAGTAAGTTGTCCTGTGCCGTTCGTTGCCGCCAACTTCTCTTTCGCTAATCTGATCGCGAATTCAATTGGCTCGGCACCTTCCGGGACCGACTCATCAACATCAGGCGGATCAACAATGCAATCGACACCTGCCAATCGCAATATCTCCCGCCTGCGCGGCGAACCCGATGCCAATACGATCTGCTCTTCTCCGAGAAGTCGCCGAAGCTCCTCTCGAATTGCATCATCTACATCAAGTACAAATCGCTTCTCAATACCCATAGTTGTCATTTTCTCATCTCATCCGAATTGAGAATGATCGTCACCGGACCTGCGTTACAAAGTTCCACTTCCATGCTGGCGCCGAACACGCCAGACTCTACTCGAATCCCGGAGGCCGCAACGCTCTTCTTAAAATGCTCGAACAACCGTTCAGCCTCGACCGGTTCCAATGCGTCGGTGAATGCCGGTCGTCTGCCTTTGCGCGTGTCCGCATAAAGCGTGAACTGACTGACCGCCAGAAGCGACCCGCCCACATCCAAAAGCGACAGGTTCATTTTTCCCTGACCGTCACCGAAAACCCGCAAGTTCACGGTTTTGTCGGCAAGAACTTCAGCGTCCACGTCCTTGTCTCCATTGGTCGCCCCGACTAAGGCCATGAATCCATTATCGATAGCACCTACAACTTCATTTTCTACTTTTACTCTCGCCCATGTCACACGTTGCAGTACTAATCTCATTAACTAACCTTGCCGGCGCGTTAGATACTGGCGATATTCAACTTTGTCAACTAAAACTGTGCGCCCAATTTTAACCGTCAGTTGGAATCGGAGCTATTGCATCAATAGATTCGCGTAACTCATCGTATGGCAATGCATTATGTTTGTCGTTGTCGAAAGAAAGTAAAAAGGTCGAAACCTCTCGATCCCGACCTTCTCAAACTGCAATTTACCGCTCTTGACAGGATGTTTCTCAAAGCTCGCCTAACGTCAGCTCCACATCAGCGATCTTCCAGGATTCATCAAACTCAGCTTTGACCTTCTTGGCATCTTCTGCCTTACCCTGAGCCTTCAGCGCTTCCCACAATCCAAACAGTGCTCGACCGCTCTTCGGGTGAACCACTAACTCTTCCCGGAAGGCTTTCTCTGCTTCAGGAGCCATTTTGTTCTTGAGCAGTATCGCTCCCAAAGCTTCCCCTCGAATTGACATACCATCCTTCCGGCTCATCATAGCTCAGCGTATCCTGAGCCGCGACTGCATGCCGAAGATGTCCAATCGCCTCGCTATCTTTCCCTTCAGCCTCGGCAATCTTCGCCCTAAGCATGTGACGCGCAATCTCCGTTGCCTTGCGAGCGTCATTGATCGCCCCGACAACACATACTTCCGGCATTTTCTTCTCGGAACTCTCGAAGCCTGCAAATTCCTCGCGCGCCGCCGTTATATTGCCCTTGGCAGCCTGCGCCATGCCCCTCGCAAAGTGCTTGAATGTCGCCATGATCGCCAGCCCGCTGTCCGGAATGTTCGTCGCCAGTATCTCGTCCCACTTGTTGAATTGCGCGAGCACGAAATACCGTGTCGGCAAAATTCCTGCCACCATTGGATCCTGCGCTGCGTACGGAAATATCTCGCTCTCAAGGCGCGCCGTTTCGCGCATTGCCTCTTCGTACCGCCCTGCAAAAGCACACGACACCGCCAGGAAATGGATGTTATGCGGATAGTAGCTCATCGTATAGAATCCGCCTCCGCCGTTGGCCACGTATGTACTGTCAACCTTGACTGCCTGACGATTCGCAAGTATCGACTGCTCATATTCGCCCATCCTGATATAGGTGTGCGCCGGCATATGCACCAGATGCCCCGCATCCGGCACAAGAGAAGGCAAACGCTTTGCGCACGGCATTGCCCGTTGCGGTTCTCTCGATGCCTCTACCGCGTGTATGTAATAGTGATTCGCTCCCGGATGATTCGGGTTCTTTGCCATCACTTTTTCAAGCACCATCACGATTTCTTCCGTCCCCTCTGCAGGAGTGCCATCCCGATTCCAGAGCTGCCACGGCTTGAGATTCATCATGCTCTCGCCATACAGTGTCGCCGCATCGAGATCATCCGGATACTTCTCCCACAAAGCTTTCATCGCCGCCGAATACGCCGCCTCAAACTTCGAGTAGTCCGCTTTCGGATCACTCGAGTATCGCTTCGTCAGCGCCTCGATATAGTCGCGCTCTTTCTCGCTTACTTTCGACATTAGCGCCCTTGCCTTCTGCAATTCCGTCCAAGCCCCTGCTGCCTGAAGGGTATCCATCGGGCGATTGTAATTTGTCCCCAGTGCCAAGGCAATCCCCCAATGCGCCATCGCCAGATTCGAGTCTAGCGAAGCTGCCTTGCAGAACGAGCGAATCGCTTCATCGTGATTGAACGCGAAACACATCGTCAGCCCTTGGTCGAAGTATGCTTGCGCCTCGGCGTTCTTCGTCGACACCGGGTGGTGATGGTTCCCGCGCCCCTTCATCAACTCCGTAGGCAGCGATTGAAGATAATTCTGATTATTCGAACAATACGGACAAGCGTTAGCTATTGACGATGCCGCGAAAAGCACCGCAAGGCAGATAAGTGTTCTCATTAAACTGAAACGTCTTTTCATTTTTCCTCCTTACTTGAAGACGTGTTCCGCATTTTAACAATCTCGACCCAAGGCGGCAACAAGAATATAGTTAAAATCGAGCCATGTTTAGTCCTTGCTTGCGCGTCAACGCCAGAATTCGCACTTGCTTAATCGTAGATATTGTTGTATACTACTTTGACTTTAGGAGGCTGCTATCTTCAATATAACGCACTTCGTTCTGATTGCCCTGTTCGCGCTGATGCTCACTTGGGCAAATCCGATTACTCTTCGCGCCGACACCTGCGATACCTTGGACTGCGGCGATGCCAACGGTGATGGCTTCATCAACATTTCCGATGTAGCCCAGGCCAGTTATTATCTCTCACACCCCAATTCAGTACCCACGAACTGCGCTGACGGTGATGGCTACGATCTCGTAACGCACCGCGATCTCTTCCGTGCTTTAGATACATGTTCTTGCCAGTTACGGAACCACCGTTATGTGTTGCGCGTCCAAAGTTAGTAGGGACCTGACGAATTCCGATTTATCGATTACTTTTGATCAAATCATCAATGAAAATGACAGTTCGCGACCCTTAAGTTGAGACTCTCAAATTGGCTACCTTTACGGCTAATTTGCGTTCAGTATGCCGTTCTTAGTTCGAGTCAATGGCGAACCCCTCTATCACTTGCCATTGATCGTGAAGCCTCGACATTACCCTCAACTCCGGGCTTCTTTATCGATGCCTCGACAGGTTCTGCTCTTGTTCGATATGTTGACACACCAATCGACTCCGGCGAATACATTATCTGCGACATCATCGTCCGCGTCGAACCCTCTCCCATCGTGCGCCACGTTACTCTCGAATACACCGAGCTCGGTCCCTACATGACCGGCGTCTTCGAACCGCCCAACTCCGCTTGCAACTATGTCATGTTCCTCGATGACAGCCTCAACGCCTGGCAACCCGAGCTTGTACCGACATGTATGTGCGGCGATGCCGACAACAACGGCTTTTGGACTGTCTCCGATGCTGTCTATATCATATATCACATTTTCGGGAACAACAATCCGCCCGCTCAGCCCTGTCTCGGCGACGCCAACGGCAGCGGCGGAGTTTCCATCTCTGACGCAATCTACCTAATTGTGTACATCTTAGGCGGCCCGCCTCCTCGTTGTCCATAATCGACTCAGCCGCATATCACAATCGCCCTAACAATCATGGATATCTGGCGCAACTATAGTGTTGCTAAGAATCGCATTCCATCCTATATTGAATTCAACAATAGCATTCTACCAACCTTGCACCGCGAAACACGTGCAATTCAGGAGGTTGCGAACATGAGAAGCCCAATTCGCAAGTTACGAGTAATCTTTCTCTCCTTGATCTCCCTCACAGTCGCGATGACTCTCTTTGCCGAAAACTCCGGCAAGAATTCGGTGGCTGATATCCCGCCTGAACGCGGCCTGCGCACGGCCTGCCTGCGCATGGATGTTTATCCAAACTCACAGATCGCGTCGAACACACCCGGGTATGCTTTTAGCTATTTTGGGGATCCAAACGACTACATCTATGATGGCTATCTCATACTCGGCAATTCTGCCGCCAATCTGAGTTATTCGACTAGTCTCCAGGGAACCGGGATTCCCACACCATCGAACCCGTTTGGATATTTGTATCCGGATGCGATCGCTATGACCATCGATTCAGTTTCCTATGCCAGCCATCGCGTGGCCGCGGGCAAGGGCTACAATCGCGACTCGACAATCATGTTCGATGTACGTTGGTTTGCCGCCAAACACCCGGATACATGCAACTCTATGGTTGCCGAGTTCAAGATCTACAAGGGACCCAACGGCGGAACCGTTACCGGATTAACCATCGCGTATTATGTCGATGTGGACGTTCCAGCAGACTCTTTCTCGCGCAACTACTGTGGAGTTGATCCTTCCCGCTCGATGGTCTACCAGCGTGGTGCATCTACTGACGGACCCAACAATAATGCCAGCAGATATGCTGCAATGGCCGGACTTAGTTACAGGCGACAGATCATTGGCGGATTAGTACTCCCAGCATCCACCTACATCTATCCGGAGGCCGGGGTCTTCGAAAACGATTCTATCTGGAATCGCATGAGCATTCTCCAGGACGGACAATATTCGATTGCACCCGGTTTTGCCGATCCCGGCGTTGGGACCGGACCAGCTACCGATCTCGTTTCCGTACTGGTGCTCGATAGGAATCAGACCGTTACCAGTAGTGACACGCTTTACTACGGCGTCGTATTGGCCGGCCAGTCTGACGGTGGCACTTTGACTAGTCTTAAAAACGCCATCGATAAAGGCCTCTATTTTGCCGCGGACCACGACTTGGTTCCCGGCGCGTTTGTTGAGGGTTGTCTCTGCGGCGATGCAAACAACTCCGGTGGTTTCACTATCTCTGATGTTGTATATATCATTACCGCTGTGTTTGCAGGGGGACCTTTGCCCTCACAGCCATGTCTCGGCGATGCCAATGGCAGTGGCGACATGAGCGTTTCCGATGCTGTGTTTTTAATTGGCTTTCACTTCTTTGGCGGTCCCGAACCGCTTTGCCCATAAGATTTGAACGTTGGAGATGAATATGAACCGTCAGTTGAAGCTATTTTCGTTGATTCTGAGCCTCACCTTTGTCTCGATTCCAACATTAGACCTCCGCGCCGACACCTGCGACAGCGTCGTCTGCGGCGATATCGACGGCGACGGCTCCTACAATATCAGCGACTATGTGTACATCACCCAGTTCATCTTCGGCGGCGGACCCGCCCCTGCGCCCTGTCGTGATATCGATGGCTACGACCTGATTACTGTCCGCGATCTCATCTTGAGCGCATCGATGCAGCCCGCGAGTTGCGTTACCCAGCCCAAAATCGTCGCCCAGCCGACAAATCAGATGACGATTAGGTACCAGCGACTCTTCTCGCAGAATCAAAGCACTTCGACCTTCCCTTTGGAGTTCACAAACTCCTCGTCTAGCAACATCCGGGCATTCGATCTGCCGTTAGCCGTCAGAGTTGATGGCCAGATCCCGCAGGCAATATCCGTCAGTCTCGCAGGCTCGACTTGGCCCGATCAAAACATCGCTGTCAAGATTGACACTGCTGCTGGAACGATTTTACTTTCCGACCTGACTGGATCGGTTCCTCCCGGAACCTACACACTGTGCTATATCACAATTGAGATGCCGTTTTCAACAAGCACGCGCTATACCAGCTTTACCTACACCGACCTTGGACCCTATATGACCGGCGTATTCGAACCGCCGAACTCCGCCTGCCGTTATCCAATGTTCCTTGACGACAATCTCAACGCTTTACAGCCGATGCTTCGAACATTCTGTCTCTGCGGAGATGTGAACAGCTCCGGTAATTTCACTATCACTGATGCTATATGGCTCATTGCAATGATATTTGGCGGGGGACCAATGCCAGCCACGCCATGTCTTGGCGACGCCAATGGCAACGGTCACATGAGCAATTCCGATGCTGTGTATCTAATCAGCTATATTTGGCTCGGCGGTCCCGAACCGCATTGCCCGTAAGTACCAATCTGCAAAGAAACCCCTCTCCGTTTCCAGAGAGGGGTCTTTTCATTGTGAACATACAGATTACTTCACGACCTCATAGTCCGCATCCACCGCTTCACCACCCGGAGAGCCCTGTGTTTGACCACCGTTATCCCCTTGCGGTTGCGCCTGACTTTGCTGTTGCTGCTGCGAAGCAGCCCGCTGGTACAACTGCGATGATGCATTCTGCATGATCGTCTGCAAGCGGTCAGTCTCTGACTTCATCGCCGCAAAGTCCGTTCCATTCGTCAGCTCGCGAACCTTCTGAATCTGGCTCTCAAGATCGCTCTTCACCGAAGCGTCAACCTTGTCACCATTTTCCTTCACGAACTTCTCGCACTGGAACGCAAGTTGATCGGCGTTGTTCTTCGTCTCGACCTCGCTCTTGCGCTTGCGGTCAGCATCGGCATTCGACTCAGCATCCCGCACCATCTTCTCGATTTCGGGCTTCGAAAGTCCCGATGACGACTCAATCCGGATATTCTGCGACTTGCCGGTTCCAAGATCACGCGCCGAGACATTGAGAATGCCGTTGGCGTCGATATCGAATGTCACTTCGATCTGCGGTACGCCACGCGGCGCCGTCGGAATACCGTCAAGAATGAACCGCCCGATCGTGCGATTGTCGATCGCCATCTCGCGCTCACCTTGAAGCACATGTATCTCCACCGAGTTCTGATTATCAGCCGCGGTCGAAAACACCTGCGCCTTCTTGGTCGGAATCGTCGTATTGCGCTCAATCAATCTGGTCGCCACTCCGCCGAGCGTCTCAAGACCCAGAGACAACGGTGTCACATCCAGAAGAAGCACATCCTTCACGTCGCCGGTCAAGACACCGCCCTGAATCGCCGCGCCGATCGCCACGACTTCATCCGGGTTGACACCCTTATGCGCTTCTCTGCCGAAGAATTTTTCGACTTCTTCGATCACCTTCGGCATACGGGTCATACCGCCGACCAGCACCACTTCGCCGATATCGCTGTTCGACACCTTGGCATCAGCCATCGCCTTGCGCACTGGTTCCATACTGCGGGCAATCAGGTCTTCCACCATGCCCTCATATTTCGCGCGTGTCAAAGTCAGATTCAAATGCCTCGGACCTGAAGCGTCCGCTGTTACGAACGGAAGATTGATCGTCGTCTCCTTAGTGGACGACAGTTCGATCTTCGCTTTCTCAGCGGCTTCCTTCAAACGCTGAATCGCCATCGGATCACGCGACAGGTCGATTCCATCCGTCTTCTTGAATTCCGCGACCATCCAATCGATGATGCGCTTGTCGAAGTCGTCGCCGCCCAAATGCGTGTCACCATTGGTCGACAACACTTCGAATACTCCATCTCCCAATTCGAGAATGGAAATATCAAAAGTACCGCCGCCGAGATCGAACACGGCAACTTTCTGGCTCTTCTTTTTGTCAAGACCGTAAGCCAGCGCCGCCGCTGTCGGCTCGTTGATGATTCGCATCACCTCAAGCCCGGCAATCTTGCCGGCATCCTTAGTCGCCTGACGCTGTGCATCATTAAAGTACGCCGGCACAGTGATCACGGCCTTTGTCACCTTCTGCCCAAGGTAATCCTCTGCAGCCTGTTTCAGCCTCGCGAGAATCATCGCCGAGACTTCCTGCGGCGTGTAGTCCTTGCCTGCTATTTCGATTACAGCCAGACCGTTGCTTCCCCGCTTAACTTTGTAAGGGAAGTTCTTGATCTCGCTCGTTACTTCATCAAAGTTGCGCCCCATGAACCGCTTCACCGAGAACACGGTATTCATAGGATTCGTCACCGCCTGGCGCTTGGCAATCTGGCCAACGAGTTTTTCGCTGCCCTTGAAACCAACCACCGAGGGCGTGGTCCGCGCACCTTCCGAATTCGGGATCACCACCGGCTCGTTGCCTTCCATCACGGACAGGCACGAGTTCGTCGTTCCCAGGTCTATTCCAATTATTTTGTTCGACATTGTCTATTCTCCTCTCGATTACAGCTTACCTGCTCTCATTATGAAGCCCGCACGGGTCCTCCATGCGGGCTTCGAGAAACACGTTTCAGCGATTTGTCTTAGCCGATCTTGATTTCGATCTCTTTCGGCTTCACTTCTTCCGCCTTCGGCAGAGTGATCTCAAGCACACCATTCTTGTAGTTGGCTGCGATCTTCTGCGCGTCGACGTCCTTCGGCAGTTTCAACGTTCTGGTGAACGTGCCGTAGATTCGCTCGACGTGGCGGTAATTCTTGTCCTCTTCCTTGTTCTCGTATTTCCGCTCACCGCTGACAATCAGGGTGTTGTCTTCGAACTTCACCTTGATGTCGTTCTTGTCGATTCCCGGAACATCCAGCTGAATCAGGAACGTCTCATCGGTTTCGTGCACATCAGCGCGCGGCACCCAGCCGACTTCGCTTTCGACAACTGATCCACCGTTGAAGATTTCGTTGAACATACGGTCGATTTCGCCATTCATCAGGCCGAACCGATTGCGGGGTCTTGATACTGTGAGATACATACTGTTTCCTCCTCTGCTATTACTTAGTTACTCTGACTTTCGTTTCTCGTCAGCACCGTTGCTGACAGCCATACTAATAGCAGAGACCGTGCCAACTTTGTCGATTGGCTCGTAACACATGATTTATCACTGACTTACATTGTTTTGTTGAAGTTGATTATTGGAAAGATACGACTGCCGAAATAGCAGAGAAAATGTCAACTCGGCAGAATTCGCGCCAAGTCGACAGAGAAGTTATGGCACATTGGCAGGCGCTTGCGCCGAACCAAACGCGTAGACTCGCCTCTGTGTGGTTCCGATGTAGAGCATTCCGTTAATGAAAGCCGGCGGCGCCTCAACGGAACCACGCACCTGGAACTCCGCCATCTTGGTTCCGTCAAACCCGAATTGATAGACTCCTCCTGCGCTGTTCGCCACTACGAATGTCCGGCCAATCGCAATCGGTGAAGCATGTACAATTCCACTCGTCTCATATTTCCACAATACGCCGCCGTCTGTCGCGCTGAGACAGTACACCGTGTTGTCATCGCTGCCGAAAACCAATCGGCCGTCCACTAATACCGGCGTCGTGTGAATCTGATTCGTCGTCTCGAACTTCCATACCAGCTCACCTGTCTTTGGCTGCAAAGCATACATACTTCCATCCGCCGAACCGCAGTAAACCAGTCCCTCAATCAACGCCTGCGCATAGATTGCCCCGTGTGCCGAGAACGACCACAGTCGTTCGCCTTTCTTTCGATCAAGCGCCACTATCTCGCCTGAATCCGTTCCAAACACCACGATCTCGGAATTCGCCGACACTGTCGGATAGATCGTTCGTTTGGAAGAATGCACCCACACGCTATCACCCGTCCACCGATTGAGACAAAATACATCTCCGTCGCTGGCGCCGATCAGCACCTCGTCGCCTTCAATAATTGGCGCACCTTGCGGGTCTCTCATTCGCTGCTGCCACACTATCTTTCCGCTGACAAGATTGAAGCAAACCAACCGGTCGCCGCCCGCCTCTTCTGCATAATAGAGCAATTCGTTTCGCAACGCAGCAGCATCGCTGACAGCCGACTCCGTAACCAATGCCGTCATTTCGTCGCCGTTTTGCGGATTCAGAAAATAGATGCGCTTGTTGTAAGTCGGCACAACGATGAATTGCGAGTTGCCGACAATCTGCGCCGACACCGCCGAGTTCAATTTGCGTTCGAATACTACCCGGCTAAGCGGCTCGCCCTTGGATTCCGTCACCGCATTGCCGTTAGCGTTAACGCGATGCTGGATGAACCCCGAATTTACATCGTCCGTCTGCCTGAACTTCTTGAACGACGGCACACAGCCGAACATCAACAAACAGCAAACCAGAATGATCCCGCGACTAATCAAATATGTGTGCAATATACCTCTCAAAAGTCAGATTCCGCTCCCGAATCAGTATGGAGTCCTGTGGAAACATCGGCATCGGCCGGTGCACCAGTTCATAGAGACTATCAACTACCGGCGATAAATCACGCCCAATGTACTGAAGCGCCTTTGCACGCGCCGCAGCCTCCCGCTGTGTCAATCCCGTAATCACCAATTTCTGATTTGCTTCCGCGACACTATACTCTGCATCGCTCACCGCAACGTCAGCGTTCTTCATTACACTTAGAGAGTCTCTTATTCGCAGGACGTAGTTCAGCACATCAATATATTGGTCTATCTTTTCTTGCGGCAATTGCCGGATTTGATCCGCTGTCGCAAAGTCCGCATTCTGATACACCTGCATCTGCTTCTCCCTCGCAACCTCAACTGATGACATCGGCGCCGGCTTGAACAGTACCGTCACGAGAGCCGCTATTCCCATTACCAATACAATCACTATGACGACGACATTGCCGCGAACGTTCATTGCCCCGTCAGAGTTCGGTGTCTTAATCATGAAGTGAAGTAAGCGGTTTTGATGGCGAGCAACAAGAAATTATGAGCAGATTCGACTTAGAAATTCCATCCAAAGAAGAAATCGAATTTCATCCCCGGTTCCAGCTTCTGAAAGTCTGTCTTTTTCGAAAAGTCAAACCTCAGCACCGCCATGTAGCCCAGCGCTACACGCGCTCCAAATCCGAATGACCCATAGAATCGATCAAAATCGTCATTCCAGGCAGACCCTGCATCAAAGAACAGCGCCCCGCGAATTGCTTGGAATCCGACTGGTCCAAATGGAAACCCGATGAACAAATTATCGATCAATGGGAAGCGCAATTCGTTGGAGAAAAGCAGTACCTTGCGAGCGTAGAATTCCCTTCGATCATATCCGCGCAGCGACCAGCTGCCGCCAAGATAAATCCTCTGCGGCTCTTCACCGGAAGATATAAACCCGAAAGCGCGGGTCGCAAACGCCGAATACTTGCGGATTCGCAGATAGTTCCGCAAATCCACAAACGCCAGTCGATTGAAAATACGTCCTGAGTAAAAGTCCGTCGTCAATCCGACTGTCGCATTGGCGCGGATTCCGTCCAACGGTCCCGAAATATCCCAGAGCGAATTGTCATGAATGATTGAAGCATAGTTAGTCGCAAGTATTGCGTGTCGCTCATCCTGGAACAGCGGCCGCTTCTTGAAAGAGTGCCGCGCAAACATCGAGGTCTCGACGCGCGAGAACTTCGATATTGGATAAGAAACCAACCCCTGAACACCACTTTGTCGCTCTGAATAATACCCCTCATAGTCATCGAAATGTTCGTCATACAAGTGGTAAGCGCCGATTCCATAGTTAATCCGATGACTCTTGTTGATGTATGTCACCCCGACATTAAACGATTCCAGCAACTCGCTCTTCTCGCTCGCCGAATTTGACAGCAATACATAGTACATCTGATTACCAAGCATATCCGAGAACACTGCCTGGAACCCACCGATCGTTCCAAACACCGCATCGTATGAAATGGCCGACTGCGCGATATCGAATGAGAACTCGTTGGCATAGTCGACCACGCCTTCTTCTTCGTCGCCGCCTAATCGCGTAGGACTCCAAAGTGTGTATTGCGGTTCTTCGACCTGAACTTCCTCTAAGTCCGTCGTGTCCAGAGGAAGTGAAAAGAGATTGAATCCAAATCGCTGGTAACCAGAGAACACCAGCTTTCCATCATGAAGGCACGGATCAAACGCACCCGTCGCAAAATTGCTCACGCGGTGAAGCCCCCCGCCGCGCTTGAGCAGATATGTATTCGTCACGCCAACACGATCAGATGAGAACAGTATTCCCTCTTCAGAAATGAATGGCGCGCGATCGTTAAATCGTCCATACGTCAAAGGCGTGATCGTTGAATCAGCAAGGGACAGTCGGAAGAGATTGCTGAAACCGGCGTAACCAAAACTGCAGCGGTCCGACGAAAACACGATACTGCCGTCCAGATCGATGACCGGCTCGGTATCGAAGTAGATATCATCCGTCAGCCGTTTCAACGAGGAATCCACTACCGAAAACAAGTACAAGTCGTGATATCCCCGGGTCGATGCGCCGGAAAACACGATACTCTTTCCATCTTGCGACCAAGTCGGCGAGAGAAGTTGATACAGTTTCGGAAATTCAAACGTCTCGGTGATTTTCTCTTCAAAGACATTATAGACGTATAGCACATCGCGTTCATATCGCTTCGAAACAAACACGATCCGCCCGTCATCCGTCCCGGAAATCTTCGATTGCAGCAAATGCAGCGATTCAAATGCCGGCGAACGTTCCCCCTTCACCAAAGTCACTTCCTGATCCGTCGACGGCGACCGCATGTACAGCCCCGAGTATCCCAGTTTATTCGCTTTGTAAGCAATCCAGTCGGAAGCGCCGCGATAGGTAATATTCAGCGGCAGCGGCTTCACTGCGAACAGCTTCTCCGCCAAAGGCGTCGAAACCCGCTCAGGCAGATCACTGTCCTTGAGCTCGGGAAAGTATTTCTTCTTCAGGTGATACACCCACTCAGCGCCGACTTCTTCGAGCGACTTCCCGACGGTAAGCTTGAACAC
This sequence comes from bacterium, assembly GCA_016708315.1. NCBI lineage: Bacteria > bacterium. Next base: position 323,025 of record JADJGC010000002.1, on the reverse strand, counting down.
CTGCCTGAATGTCTTGGTCTTCCACCAATTGTCGAAAATGACTTGAAGCTTGTCCTCGCCGTAATTGTCCGCTACAAAATGGCAAAACGACTCGCCGTACTTGTACATGAAGAACGTGCCCGACAAGTACTCGAGTTCATGGATCGGTCGCAGGTTGCCTTCCAGCGCCATGTCCGCCATCACCATGTCAGCCTCAGAATCCCACTCGCGCGACCAAAATTCCGCCAGCCCTTCTGTGAACCACAGTGGCGGTCCGTACAAACTCAGTTTCCGATGCTGCGACATCACTGACGGAATCTTGTCAAATGTGAACACATGCACTAGTTCGTGCCGGATAACCCTCTGGAAATCCGCAATCGAGCCGTTAAACGGCACAACCATACGGCCCTTGTAGAACTCGGTAAATCCGGCAACACTCTCCGGCAATAAGGTCGGGGTTACATTTGTCTGAGTGAAGAAAGTAGGCGCGCTGTAGATGATCAGCGGTATTTTGCGAAATATGTGGTGATTAAACTTGTCGGCCAGAAGATCGTACGACTCTTCCGCAGCTGCCGCAGCAATTTCAGCGAGATCGCTTTCCTGATCGTAAAAATAGATACGAAAATGCGGCGTCGCCAGCACTTTCCAGTTGAACGGCTGGTACTGGACCTTGTTCTTCCCAAAATAGAATTGACCTGACGCAACGCTTGGTAGAAGCAGCAGCGCCGCCAATAGCCAGTGTATTTACAACTTCATCATTCATCTGTCGAGACGGTCTTTAAATACCGTTCTGCCATTTTTACGGATTCGGACTTGCGGAACTGCCCGAAAAGTGAACGCGTTGAAATGCGCACATATTTGCGCAAAACATCGTCGAAGATCACCGATCTCAACAGTATAAACGTTTTCACTATCGTCTCGTTCAACTCTTCATCCGCTTTTGCGAACAGTTTGTTATAAATTTCTGACTCGCCAAGGAGAACTTGGGCAAGGAAGCTTAAGCTCCGTTGTTTGTCCAGTCTTATCAGAACCGGCAGAATCGCCTGTCTATCGGTCACATTATGCAGGAAATAGTCTTCAACATAGGGATATTCGTCCTGGGTGCCGATCTGTCCAAGCGCATGCAGGGCTTTAACATGGATTTCATGGGTCGGATGTTGCAACAATTTGGCAACTACCTTTGCCGACTCCGGTCCGCCAAGCTTTTCCAGCGCCAGCAAAGCTTCCATAACCACGCGGTCATCTGGATCCTGTGCGAATTTGCGGACAATGTCCACCGAGTCCGGATGCAAGATATTACCCAACACGAAGATCAAATTCCGCAGTTTGAACCACGTCTCGGTCGGAAGCTCCGACTTGCCCAGCGGTCGCTGAGTCAGAGTTCGATCCGACAATACCAGTTTGAATGCGTTAAGAGTCTTCTCTCCAAAGCTCGACAGGATTCGAATCAGTGTGATTCGAACGCCGCGATCCTGATGGTTCAGGTAACTCGCAAACACCAAGATCGGCTCAAGATTGCTGAACTTCTCCAACAGAGGAATCATCGGCTTGCCGACCAGTTCAAGGCTCTTGCCCAGCTTGGCTACCAATTGCTCCGCCAACTGCGCCGAGGACATCCGCTGATACACCTTGGCGGCATATTCAGTCACGCCCTCGGTGTATATTACTTCAGCGTCCTGCTTCTGAATCACCAGATCCAGCAATACCCCCGCTTCGTTATACAAATCAAGCTCGATGTACTTGAGATAGTACTTCTCAAGCATCTCCGCCAACAGCATAAATTCTTTCAGATCGACTGCCGGGTCCGATAGCCGCTCGCGGATTTCATGAATCTGCTCGCGCGAAACCTGGGCGCCTGCGTCTTCCGCACACAGCGAAGCAAACCGCAATAGCGCCTCGTGCTGCGTTTCTGTCAGCTCGTAACCCTGCCGCGCCATCCCATCGTAGAATTTCTTGATGAAGTCTTCGGTATATTGTTTATCGCTGATCGTCTCCAGCCAGCCGAGTACATCGTCAACATTGCTCGGATTCACGGCTCCCATGAAGAAATCTGACTTGAAGTTCTCAATCTCGATATGCGCCACTTTTTTCGGAGTCGCGTCAGCCGAAAGAATCTCTCGCAAATAATCGTTGTCTACAAGATCAAGGCTCTCGATTTCCGCCTTGAGTCGCGGTAGCATTTCAATCGCGTCGCGTTCGGCAAGCAACTCGCGGAAACCGACCAACGTTTTGCCAACTTCGACTCGGTCGACACCTTTCGATTCTCCCAGTGAGACTTTCAGGGCCGATATCAAAAGCCCAAGCAGCTCTTCGTTGTCAACCTGCTTGAATGCGTCCTTGAGTTTCTTATAGTCGTCCGGCGAAAACTTGACACCGGTTCCCGATCCACTCCCTGAGCCGCTTCCAGAACCGCTGCCCGTACCACTGCCGGAACCGGAGCCTGTACCGCCCGCTGAAGCAACTCCCAGCGCACGTAATCCTTCACGCACAGCGCTGGCAATATTGCCATTCCATTCAATTTCGCTATCGATACCTAAGCCGCGCCCGCTGCCTGATCCGCCTCCTGAGCCTCCGCCGCCGAAGCCTGCTCCTTCGCCATTTCCTCCGGTACCCGTACCGCTGCCGCCACCATTGCCTGAGCCGCTGCTGCTGCCTCCGCCATTTCCTGAGCCGGTTCCGCGTCCGCCTTTACCGTCTCCAGGACCAATTCCCGAGCCAACACCGCCGCCGCTTCCACCTCCGCTGCCGCTGACTCCGAGTTTGCGAACGACGATTTGAAGCAGTAGCTCAGGGTACTTGCGCAGTACATCCGACATCGTGCGCTCGACCTGTTGCACTACCTCGGGCGAGTCCAGCGAGTACTCTCCCGAACCACCACCGGAACCGCTTCCGCTTCCAGAGCCGCCGCCACCGAAAGTCATTTCATCTTCGGAGATTACGCGCTCATTATCCTTTACAAGCTGATACTGAAATTTGCCGAACCTGATCTTGCGAACCTGCCGGTCTTCTGAGAACTTGAGCAGGTCTCGATGTTCCTTCTTGAGATTAAGCTGGGCGAGCAACAGTTCAAACTCTTCACTCGTGATACCCGGCTCAAAAGTAATGGACGACAAACCCGATTCGGTTAACGCCTTGCCGAGTCCTTCTGTCATCAATTTTGCATCTAACGGTGCGCCATCGCCAACCAAAGTTCCCTCGCTTAGTGCAAACACAACGGCGCGACCCGATTCTAACAGTTCGCGAAGAAGTGTGAACGGGCGTTCAGCGGCTTTGACTGTTGCGGGATGTCCAGCAGGGTAAATTCCAATCTTCTTGGCTGCAGCTGTAACCTCACGCAGGAATGCCGCAAGGACTTCCGGCGACAATGTAGATTGGACGGTGCGCTCCATATCTAAGTTAATCGACAGCAACTGCTTAATTATTTAACAGATTGCGTGCCCAAATTGCCCCGTTGTTTCGATTCGAGACATATTTAGGGTGACTTACTCGACTGCCCGCGTCCAAACTGATGGCACCGCACTACTTTAGCAGAATCAGTTTTTTGACTCCTTTTTGACCCTCTTGGCGATAGAAATAAACCCCGCTCGGGACTTGAATTCCATTCCTATTTCTGCCATCCCACGCAAATTGGTAAAGCCCGTCTTCGCCCCGATGTTTCGCTTCTAATCGGCACATTTCTGCCCAACAAATCAAGAACGACAACATCGTTTCCGCTTCGTGATTGGATTGTCGTCTCTGCATTGAACGGATTTGGATAGTTCTGCGAGAGATCGCCCAACACGCCTGGCAATATCTCCTCTTCAACAGACGTGGCGGCATCGATCTGTATCAGTTCCGACTTTGGCCCCATTACATTGTCTTGCCACGCTGCCACCGCAACAAACTTGCCCTCTGCATTTTCACGTTCGATACCGACATGAAGCGAATCTTCGATCGTAATCACTGACACTTCGTCAGGAGTCTTTCCTTCCGGCGTATCAAACAGAAAAACGCTGAACGAGTCCGGCGTTGCGTTGCCCGTTGCCCGGCTTTCATAAACATCAGCAAGGTTCACCTGCACCCGCATCAATGCCGCAACGTCAACGAGCTTGCTCCATTCCATCACGCCATTCTTGATTGCGCCAATGTGCGAATTGACATAATTCATTGTATAGACAACTGCCGGCAATGGCGCCGCTGGAGTGCCGTTGAGCCAATTGAACTCCATTGCGACGCTATCCGAACAAAGGACCTTCCTCACCGGAAATCTCAACCACCCACCTGCACTCGACCCGGCAGTCAATCCGTCCTTATACCAAAAACGCTCCGTTGACTCATCAGTGCATAGAACCGAGTCTACGCACAGTCCGAATGAAGAGTGCTCGTCACCAGGCAGTCGCGGAAATGGATCGTTCGGCCAAAGGCGTATCTCCACTGCCTCAATCGCACAAAGACTGTTTGGAAGATCGAACACAGATGCCAGCTTCGCCCCGCAATTTGATGTCCCATAGAGAATGTATGAATTTGGCTCGTCGTCAATCCCAGCCAGCGTCGTCTCATTAACCGCTGGATAGTACCAATAGACAACCACCTTGCTGCCATCAGCGATTTGAGAAACGCCGTATGGCGCCGCCAATTCAGCTTGCGATTGATTCGCGAGAATTACAGTTACAAAAATGACAATCGATACGAAGCGATCCATTGTTCGATACGATTTAGAATTTCCTTTGGAAACAACTTAACCAAACGAACAGAGACAGACAAGTCCAATCTTTGTATTTGCCTGAACATCGACCCCTGAATATATTTTCGTGGCGAAATTGAGATTTTGGATGCTGGAGCTAAACGTGAGTGTTGTCTTTGGCAGAATCTTTCTTCATCGAGTCCGACACCTTGAAGCCGCCCTCGAGATAGACTTCGCGAACAGACCCGAACGGAAACTCCGACAACATCCGCCGCAGCTTTGGCTCAACAGTATGGAGATTCGTGTAGTGACGTAGCCGACTTTTCAATCCCGCATTCTTCTCACGCGGCTGTGTCGGATCGATTTCCCACGGATGCAAGTACACCATCGATGGATACCCGCTTGCGTTGTAAGCCTTCGTCGCCCGCTGTGTATACCAATACGGAAACAGCCGGAAACTCCCGCCGCCACATGCCGGCAGTCTTCTTCCAAACACCGTACACGTCGTTGGCGGTATCTCCAGTAACTTCCCTGCCGCTGTGTTGATGTAATACGGGAATCTCGGCGCTGATGGGTCGCCGTAAAGGTCGTGGAAAATCGGATAGATGCTTGAATCATATTCGAATCCGCATTCGACCAGAGTTTCCCAAATCCACTCTTTCTTGCGGTCAACCGAGAATGTCGGCGCGCGATAGCCGCGAACCCTTACTCCCGATGCTTGTTCAATCGCCGCTATCGAACGCATCAAGTCTTCACGAAACTGCTTTTCGTCGAGTCGCTTAATCGAATCGTGACCATAACCATGCGAAGCTAATTCGTGCCCGCGTGCCTTGATCATTGCCATTAGATGCGGGTGACGTTCTGCTACCCAGCCCAATACAAAGAATGTCGCTTTGGCGTGATGCTCATCCAGGATGTCGAGAATTCGCATCATGTTCATAGTGATGCGGCTCTGGCGCGTATCCCACTCATTGCGCGGGACAACACCATAAAAGGCTTCTACCTGGAAGTACTCTTCCACGTCAAACGTGAGGATGTTCTTCATAAAAACTACTGGTTCTTAGTGGCGTAATGATAGCCGTAGTACTGATAGTTGTAGTGATACGGCAATACGCCCGACTGATTGTTTAACACGACACCGACGATATTCGCGTCGGTCTTAGCTATTATATCGACAGCTCGTCGAATAACTTCTTTCTGTGTCGCGCCTGCCTTAACAACAAGAAGTATGCCGTCCATGTCGGGCGCCAAGACAACCGGGTCTGAAACCGGTATAATCGGCGCACAATCAACAAAGACAAGGTCGAAGTAAAATTTGACTTTTTCGATAGCAGTCTTCACCGCGTCGCTCTCAAAAAGCTCCGTCGGATTATGCTTCAGCGTGCCCGCCGTTAGAATCGACAAGTCTGGAATCGGCGTCTGCTTGAACGCCTCTTCAGCGGAAACCTTACCGTCAATAAGATCGGTTATGCCGCGTTCAAGCGGTACATTGAAAATCTTGTGAATCGTCGGACGGCGCAAGTCAGCGTCAATCAGAATCGTCTTCCGCTTCTTGTAAGACGCCGCCGTTATCGCCAGATATGACGAAATCGTCGACTTCCCTTCCGACAACATCGCCGAGGTAATCAAAAACGAACGCTTCGAAACACCGTTGACCGGTCTCGTAATATTATGCAATAACCGGCGAAATTCTGTCCCCACGACGGACTCAGGGTGGTAATAATCAAATATCGGACGACGCCGGTCGATTGCCATCAGTTATCCCTTGAGAATGGCTTTCACTAATACATCAAACCCGCGGAACTCATTCTCAGCCAGCCGCAGGCTCTTTTTGGCGCGGTCGAAGTCAGGATTGATTTTCAACGCCTCCTGATACTCCTTAATCGCCTTTGAATGTACAAATCTGCCCATCAGCGTATACGCAACCGCCAAATCATAATGCAAGTCCGGATAATGCGGGTTCTTGGCAATCGCTTCCTTCAAGCTTTCGATGCGGCGGCGCAGCATCTTTTCATCAACTTTGTCCGCAGCCAACATGAACTTGAGATAGACATTCGAGAATTCCTTGAACCGGCGTTCTTTCTTGCGGTCGCGCGATGCCAAAAACTTGTGGTACGCGCCATCCAGATCGCCGTCGCTCAGTAGCTGTTTGCCTTCATCAAAATTCTTGTCCTGATACTCAGGGCAAACAACAATCGCGCGCTCAATCATCTCCAGCGTCTTGTCAGCGGCTTCTGAAAACAACTTAAAGTCTTCGCGCCGAATTGAATTCAGAATGTAAGTCAGCGCCTTGTTATAATAAGCGTCGCCATAGTAGATGTTGATATTGATCGCTTCATCAAACTCAATCATTGCGCGCTTGCAAGAGCCAATCGCCAGAAATGCCTCGCCAAGATTGTTGTGATAGTCGGCAAACTTGGGCTGCGCTTCCACGCAACGCCCGAATGCTTCCACCGCCTCCGGAAACTTGTGAAGCGTCATCAACACCATTCCCAGATGATTCAACGCTTCATGCGAATCGGGCCGTATCGACACAGCACGGCGGAACAGCGACTCCGCCTCGTTGTGCATATGCTTGTACATCAGCGCCATGCCGAGGTAGTCAATATGCTCCACATCACTAGAACCCAGCGCTTCTTTGTAACGCTCAAAGAGGCTCTCCACCTCTTCCTTGCGTTCCTTATGCGCCGTTTTCACCAGTTCCAGAAGCTCTTGCTCCGGCATATGTGGATACACACTCTCTTCGACAGTCTCCAGAAGATGACCATCCGAAAAAATGGATGACCGAATCTGATGACTGCTGGTGTCATTCACGGTTTGGATTAGATACTCGCGGTCATTCGATGCGACCCGCGAGTTGAGACGGTAGGTTTCCATGAGCACTTCCTTATGCTACCTTTGCGCCCTTGGGTTGTGATGCTTGCATAATATTCGGTATTGTGCCAACCACTTCCAAGCCCAACAGCTCCTCAATATCTTCAATTCGTTTGATGGAATGATCCACCACTTCGGCTATTACTACAGCACATCCGCCCAACACGATTCCCAAAGCCAGCCCCATCAATGCAATCTTGACCCGATTAGGCGAGGCCGGTTCCAACGGTATCGCCGCCGGCTCCAAGATCGTATACTTCGTCTCAGCTTCCGCTTCAGTCGTTGCGCGGCGTATCTTCAGCTTGTCCGCCTCATCCTGCCACGTCTGATATGTCTTTCGTTTTTCCGCAAGCTTGTCTTCAAGCCGCTTCACCATCTGATCATAGTACGGCTGCCCGGCAATCAATCCTTTAATCTCTGAGATTGCTTCCGCCAACACGCGCTCTTTGCCGGAAAGGAACTCAAGCTGATGCGTCAGGTAAATGTACTCTCCAAGATCACCTTGCGCCGAAACCGCCGCACCCTGATTCATTTGCTTCGCCGTGCTATTGCTCAACATCCGCAGCGAGTCAAGAGCATCACTGGTCTTGATAAGCAGACTTTGTATCTTACCGTCTTTCCAAAGATATCGCGGCATGAAGTCGGCAATTTGCGTTGTTGCCGAAAGAGCGCTGTTCTTGTGGCGTGTCAACTCGCGCGAATTTGTCACAGCCGCCGACAAATCAATCCCGGCGTCTGCCAATCGCGTTTTCAGAAACTTCACCCGATCCGATGCTTCGCGCATTTCAAGCCGCGTTGCATCAACTTCCGATTCGACAGTGCTGAGATTGGCATCGGAGCTGATTCCGGTCTGCAATTGACGATTCAGATATGTTGTTTTGAAATCGGATAACTGCTTTTCGATATCCTCGAATTCTTTTTTCGCAATCGCCAACTGCTCATCTGTCAAAGATTGGCCTTCATCGCCGGCAAGTACCTGTCCAGCAAGCTTCCGCTCACGATAAATCTCCGCCAGCGCGGTTGCCATTCGTGCTGAGCTCTGAGGATTCTCTGAACGACAGGTAATGACAACTTGATTCTCGCCGATCAGATCGACGCTAATGTATTTCTTTAGATCTTCTATCTGCAAACTGCGCGACATCACAGCGAAATCATTCTCTGGAAATTTCTCGCGCATCTTCGCCGCGGCTTGCTCTACCTCGGCTGGCAGAGCCAACTTCAGGTCTTCGATCATGTCGTTGATGTATCCCGACGATGTAATCTCCGACCTCGTGGCAGCCAACCAATACTGGCGCGCTCGCGGTTCCGGCAATACTCCGGCTTCGTCCGGAAGCATCCGCTCCAGCGCCGGCGAGATGAACTTCTGATTGGAGATTACAACCTTGGTTGCGGATTCATAAATAGTCGGAAGCAGGTAGCTGCCGCCAAAGGCGACCACTGTCACCAGAATAATCGGCAAAACCAGCCAGAATTTCCGCTTCCAGAGTATCTGCCAGATATCCCGGAGTGTGATCTGTCTTTGGCTCAATTCACACCAAGCCTAGTTGCCGCTGTTATTGTTATCCCCCAACTGGTTGATCAAGAGAATTGTCGAAGTCAATGCTCCACCCATCGTAATGACATCGCGCACGATATTCCACGCCGACGTGCCCGTCCCGCGTGCAGGAACATAAATCGCATTCTCTGGCTGAACCATGTATCGCTGGGGACTACCGCTCTTCAATTGTTTGTCGAGGTCGATTTTGTAAATATTCGCGAAAGCGCCATTCTTGTCAGATACCTTGATAGCCTTGAGATCGGCGTCCGGTTGAGTTCCGCCGGCAAGTGCCAACGCTTCAATCAAATCCATCCGCGACTCAAGTTTGTATACTCCAGGGTTGGCGACCGCACCGATCACGTAGTAGACATCGCGTGCCTCTTCTGACTGCGACGAGCCCAAGTCCGAAGGTACTCCGCCTATGCTTTGAGGTACTCGGATAATATCGTGCGGATGAACTTGCGGCAATTTTGTGAAATCGCGCGCGCACCGCGGCCAACACATCGACCGTGATCACTGTTCCAGGATCAACAGCCCCGCCGCGTACCAATCGCACTTGCGTCAGGTCGCCGGCAGGCGTTGCGCCGCCCATTTCCTTGATGATCGTCCAGATGTCCGGAATAATCTCTCGCGCATAACGTCCCGGCGTGACAACTTCACCCTCGACAAACACTGTCTGCGAATTGTAAGCCGACACGACCACAGTCGCCTGGCTGATGTCACGGTTGAATCGCGACACCTGCTCGACAATCTTCCGTGAAAGCTGGGCCGTCGTCAATCCCGCAGCCGTGATTTCGCCAATGACCGACAAGGTTACCTTGCCGTCAGCGTTTACCACAACTTGCTGATCCAGGGTTGGAGTCTGCCAGAAGCTAACCTGCAGAACATCATCTATGCCAATGACATATTCGGCTTGTGCCGCCGAAAACATGGCAACCGCTAAAATGAAAATCAGTATGACTTTGTGCATTAACATCCGTGTCATAACACCTACTTCTTCACCGTTATGAAATTTTCGTCAAACATGAACGACTTGTTTTTTCCTGTGCTCTTCGCCTGGAGCAATGCCATGTCGGCACAGTATACTAATCGGTCAATTCGTTGTGCATCATTAGGATAAATTGCTCCGCCTAATGATACGGTTATCCGGTGACATTCGGACGAAAATTTGTCCTTAAACTCCTCGCTCAGAATGATCACCCGCAAACGCTCCATAAAAGTCATGCAATCGGCGGCATCGGATTCCGGGCATAATAATGCAAAACTCTTCCCCACCGTATCGCGAAACTATATCTATGGAACGCACAGACTTAGTCAGGAGTTTGCCAAGCTGCTCCAACAGAAAGTCTCCCGACAAGTGACCATAAGTATCGTTAAAAACCTTGAACCCGTCAACATCAAATATGACCAGCGCCAGATGACGGTCAAACCGCTGTGCGCGAAGCATTTCTTCCTGAAGACGTTTATAGAAATAACGGTAATTATGCAGCCCGGTCAGCTCATCCGTATACGAAAGACGCTCGATTTTCTCAAAGTTCGACAAATTCTCCAATACCAACCCGAATGACCGGCAGTACGAAAGAAACGCTTCTACCTCTTCCTTCCGAAACTTGTCCGGCTTACAGCTCATCCCAATGTATCCGTCAAGACTGCTTATCCCGTTCAAAAACGCCAAACACTTGACTCCGCTCGACTGCAGCGCCGCAACAGTTGGATCGATTTGAATCGCGTCAGACAGGCTATCCAATGCCAACGGCAGTTCCGATTTTGTGACCTCCGGCAAGACCGGATGTCCGATATCGATTTGGAAATCATCTGCCAACGATCCCAGCGTGCCGTGCGAAAAACTGCGCTTGAATACCTTGCGGTCCTCGGAAGGCAGCAGCAGCACCAACGCATCGACCTTAAATTGGTCCGTCATCAACTGGATAAACGTCTCATATAATTTCTGACGATCCTGAATTCGCGACAACCGATCCTGAGCAGTAATCAGGAATCTCGCATCATGAACCGGAGTCGCGGCTAACTTGTCGCGCTCGCGCTTAAGCGTTTCAATCTGCTGTTTGAGTTTCAGAACAACCTGATTGTGCTTGAAATTGGCGTCGTCCAGATGTTTGTAGTTGCCGATCTGGTCCGCCAAAGCCAACAAGAATGGACGAAGCAACTTGAATGGCAACCTATCCGGCGCTGAAAACGCGATGAAAAAATTACAGCGTCCCGATGTCAATACCGGCAAGGCATACTCAAAGGGATGCTCTTCGTTTCCCGGTTCGCCGGTTCCCGGGTAGACCTTTCGGAACGATACTATCGCCGCCTTCTTCTCCATCCCATCTTCCAGCTCCGGGCGAGAAAGAACCTTGTACGACTTGAGATCTTCCTTCTTGATTCCATAACAATCGGTAAGCATAAATCCGCGTTTGCGCCGGGCAAATACGGCCGTCACCGGAATGGCGACGTCCTCTTCGAGATATTCGGCAAGATTGGCAACTTGCCTCTCCAATGACGTGCGCGCGCCGAAGTCTGAATATATCCGCTCGGCATAGCGCATGTAGATTCTGACGATGTCTTGAAGTTTGGCCAGCCCTTTGCGATGCATTGTATAGATCAACCCGACACCGCCGACTACGACACAGCCAAGTGCCGCGATGACAAGTTCGGTTGCAAGCTGCGGCAATAGCAAAGCCGCACCCAATAACGCACCGACCACGCCCACGTAGAGAATCAGCGGTATAAACATAGACTGCTAAGTTATATAATTGTATCGTCGGCGAGGGGGAATCAACGCAGAATTCGGCAACGTGGATGTTATTGGAAGGTTTATCTGACTGCACTGTGGGTTGCGTTTGGTGAAAACTTACGCCTTCCGGCTGTAGCGGAATCTCTTTTTGCGCGACAGAAGCGAGTTCTTGCGGAGAATACTCCACACGCCCCACCAGCCGACGCTTGCACCCGAACCGTTAGACTCGCTATTGACCATTTCGGTAATCTCGCGAATCGTGTAGAACGGATCCGCCTTAATCAAACTCAGCACCGTCTTCTCAACGTTGCGTTCGCCGGCTGCGTCTGCACCGCCGGTTCATCGCTAAGCTTCCGTGGAGTCGGTTGCACCTTGGGTGCTTCCATTTCCGCAGTTGCAACTTCGACCTGGCGCGCTACTGAAGCGTTCGCCGCTTCCTTTTGATTATGTGCCCGGGCGTCCGCCACCGGATCCGCCGGCTCGCCGCCGCCACGGAACTCTAATTTTGCTTTTTCGATGTTATCGTATGCTTTAAGAATCGAATCAAACTCCAGAAGTTCAAAAATCTCGTAGACACTCGGAATCATCCGCGCCAGCTTGATATCGCCGGCATTCGCCTTGATCTCGCGGATATTGCTGATGAAAATACCCCAACCTGCCGAAGAGATGTAGTCCACACCGGCAAGGTCAATGATAATTCTGAATCGTTTCTGCTCGATCAATGTATTCATGACACGCTCCAGTTCGGAAGCCGTCATCGTGTCAACCACACCGTCCACGCGCACTACTGAAATGTCGTTTGCCGCGCCGGTGGTATCTAATGAGATTCTTATGTCATCCATGCTTGCGTTTCATCCTGTTTTGTGTCGACCGCGATTCCGTTCTGGCGGTAATTGGCGATTTCCTTCGTGAACAGAAAATAATCCAATGCGCCGTTCGAATATGGCGCGTGCTCAAATACCGTCTTACACAGCATTTGCGCTTCCTTCAACTGGGTATTTATGCGAATCTTGGTCGAGAAGAGTTTGTCCCCGTACTCAGTAAGCAACCGGTTGTAAATTGACTTGGATATCTTGGTCCGCGTGTCAAAGAAGGTCGCCAGTATGCCTAACAGCTCAACCCGATGACCGATCTTTTCATACAGGTCATCAAGCAATTTTAGCGTTTTCTTCGCTCCTTCACAAGCGAAAAAATCCATCGATACGGGAATCACCACGCCATCGACATAATTCAGTACATTCATATTAATCAGATTTATTGCCGGTGGACAGTCGCAGATGACGTAATCAGTCCCGCGCAAGTTAGCCAGCACTCTCTTAAGCCGCTGTTCGCGATCAGTCTGGCGCGCCAAATACAATTCCGTCTCGACAATGCGCGTGCCGCCTGAATCGATCAAATACAGATTGGGACGCAACGAGGTGATTTCGACATCCCCTGTCGTCAGAAGCTCCGCCAGCCCCTTCTGCGGCTGAACATTGAACGCCATTCCGACATTCGCCTGTCCGTCGCAGTCGATCAGCAGTGTCCGTTTACCGGACATCGCAAGGCAATGCGCAAGATTGATTGCGGTCGTGGTCTTGCCAGTCCCGCCCTTGCACGTTATGACTGCGATCTTCTTCAATCCGTCGATTCCTTTCCCTTGCCCTGCGTCAGCTTCTTTTCATAATCGTCGAAATTCATCGGCTCCGGTTCATCCGGCATTTTTATTACTTCCAGACTGATTCCTTCTTCCGCGCGTTTTTCCCACTGCTTTTCGTCAATTGACTCAAGTCGCGCAATCGACAAGACGTTTTTCGTCTCAGCGTCATGATCCAATGCCTTGACTCTGCCGGCAACGCGGTCGAACAACAATCGCAGTTGCTCTGGGGACACCTGTCCCTCCATCTCTTCGAACATTGCTGAAAGCACGTCCGTGCGATCGTCATCGACGCCTAATTCGCGAAGGCGATCTTTGAATTCTGCTAACTTTGTCTCTTCTTGGCGCTGGATGGACTCCTTAATCTGTTCAACGTAAGTTGACCGGTCCACTGTTTGAGGTGTCTGATCGCTTCGTTGAGAAATCTTTAGGTACTCCTCTTCCTGTTGAGGCGTCAAAGCGCCGCCCCATCGTTTGGAAAACTCGTACCGCTGGCGCTTGGTGTTCAGCCGCAGCCGGACAAGTTCAGCATAGATCGTCCGTTCTTCGACTTCACCGGCACCGTTGCCTGCGGTTTCCAACTCTCGTTTTATCCTCGTCGGGCCAAACTCCGGATTCTTGCGAATGATCTCCAATACCAAATTGCGCTGGTTGTAGGTCAACTGTGTTGGCGAATCATCTACGCGCAATGTCTTGTTGAGCAAGCCCTCGTCGCCGTAAAGCTCAAATCTCTTCTTATAGCGATAATATGTCGAAGACGAAAATCCGAGCTGACGACACGCTTCTCCCACCGGGATCTTTTGCACATCAACCATTTCGAGCAGCTTTTTGCGTTGGGCATAAAGGTACTCATCAACTTCCATCTTCTCTTTGATCACCACCATCGTGATGTCATCATTTTGCTCTGCGCCTTGAGTGAAGCCGTTCAAATCGTCCTGGAACTTCTCGGCAAACTCATCCGGCGACAAGTCGGAATTGTCGCGAATAAACTCAAGGAATCGCGGCATCCCATACTGAAGCTTCTTCGGGTTCATCGCTTCGGTGATACCGTCCGTGTACATCACCAGCATGTCGCCCTTCTTAAGTTTGACATTTTCGCTGACAAGATTGTCCTCAAAATTGACACCCTCCGGCAACGTGATGCCGAGCGGTATGCCCTTAGGATTCAGGAAGAATGTCTTGTCGTCATCTTTGCGGTACAGAATCATCGGATTGTGACCCGCCGAAGCGAACGATATCTTGCGCTGCTGTGTGTCTATCACCACGAGGAAGATCGTAACGAACATGCCCTTGCGCACATCTTCCGTCACAAACTCATTCACATTGCACAGAATCTCCACCGGCGAGCGTGTTCCCCGCGACTCAAGCCGAATCGCCGTACGGATCATTGTCATCACCAGCGAACCGGGCACTCCCTTGCCCGATACGTCAGCAACTACGATTCCCAGCGTTCTCTCGTCGATCCACACAAAATCGTAATAGTCGCCGCCGACATCTTTCGCCGCGCGATATATAGTGGCGATGTCGAATCCTTCGATATCCGGGAAGTTCTTCGGCAATAGCGTGTGCTGAATATCCTGCGCTACCTGCATCTCTTTGCGCATCCGCTCCTGCTCCACCATGTTGGCCTGAGCTTCCTTGAACTTCACGCGCATTTCATTAAATGCTTCCGCAATAGCGCTAAACTCGCCCGCGCCTTCGACTGCGATCTTGCTGTCGAGATCGCCCTTGCCAATGCGCTTGACGCCTTCAATCAACTTCTGGATCGGTTGGACAAAGTAGTTCGACAACCAATACACGGCACCCAAGACGGCGATCATTGCGATAACCGCGATCAACAATATCGACTGGCGAGACTGCGCGATACCTTGAAGCAATCGGTCCTCGCCAAATCCGATGTGCAGTTTACCGTAGCGGTTGTCTTGATAATTGATATCCTCGACAACGTAGTAAGTGTTGCCGTATTCCTTCGTATTGAAGAGTTGAGCTTCTCCTGCAAGCGAAGTGTCAATCCCCTCGGGAGCTTGATATGTCGTTCTCAAGAAGGTCCGGCAGCTCCGTCGAAGCTACGATCTTGTTTGCCGCATCAGTGATATAGATGAAGCGCACATCCGCATTTTGCCGCGCGAAGTTGCGGACAAACTCGTCGAACTCGACATCTGAACTTTCATTGATGAAATGATTCGCCGCCTGCGAGGCAATTGCGTTTCCGTATTCGTCGATCGTGCGGACAAACTGCTGATTACGCCAATCAACGACTCGGTCTTCCCAAACCCAATACACTCCGACAATCACGAACGCCATGATCAGCGATGTCCACAGCGCAAACTTCAGACGAATCGGAATTCCTTCGCCCTTGACAGCGGCTTCCGGTTTGGCGTGAGGGTACCGTTTAACTAACCGAAGTTCATTTATTCCCGCAGTGGTGCGATACGACACGTCGTCCGTGACCTTGCGGATGAGATAAATACCCAACCCACCCTTGCGGCCCGTCTTGATGTAATGATCCAAATCTGGATTTGTCAGTTTCTCAAAGTCAAAACTGCGCCCCTTGTCGTAAACTGATATTCCGAGTCGGTCGCGATAAATCGAAATCTTGAGCTTGATGGTGCCTTCGGCGTACAGATAAGCATGGCGAATTACATTGGTGCAGGCCTCTTCTAACGCCAACAGAATTGCCGTGATATCCTTGCGCCGAAATGGCGTATCGGCCAGCACGGTCTCAATGAATCCGCGAATGTCCGGCAACTTGCTTTCGGTCGCCGGAAACTCTGCAAAAATCTCTTTGACGGGGCGGTTAAATAATTTCATCGCGAGCAATTGTATAGTGTGAGTCTGGATGTGTCAACTGGCGATGACATAGTCGCAACACCTGACAATCCAACCTATTATCGTTCAATTCGTTTTGCCGTTTTGTTGAATTCTAAGTTTAGCCTGCTGAATGTTCTTTTCGGCTTCGGAATTGCCGGGATAGCGGTCAAGGACCTGCTCCCAAAGTCGAATTGCCTGCTGATAGTCGCCGCCGCGGAATTTCTCGATACCTTCAAGGTACAGCTTCCAAATCTCCGAGTCCTGCTGAATCTCGGCAAGCGGCGCGCCCGGACCTTTGGCGCCGGTTTCAAATCGATCGAGCATACTTTGCGCGACGGTGTCTTCCGGAGTCATTGCCAGCACCTGTTCGAACATTTGCCGTGCGCGTGTCGTGTCGCCGGAATTGTATGCCGCTACTCCGGTGCGGAGCATGCTCAGCGCCGAGATTCTCGTTTCGATCTGCGTGATGCTGCGGCGTGCACCCGCATCGTCAGAGTTCAGCCGCAATATCTCTCCATATCGCTGTACTGCCTCGCTGAGCTTGCCTTCGTTGACGAAGCGGTTTGCTTCACTGCGAAGTTGGACGATTCGATCAGAGGTCATCAACGAATATTGCGCCTCACTCGCCTTGAATCGTTCATCGTCGCCAAATGCCGGACGAAGTCGCGATAGCATAACATTCGATGCTTCGATGTCCTTGACAGCCAATGCTTCATTGAGATCTCCAAACAACTCCTGCGCCTTAAGCGAGTCGCTCTCCGCAAGCACACCCGCGCGAACCGTCGCGGTCAACTCCTGAGTACGCTGTTTTTCAATTTGCGTCAGGCGCTCAGAAGCTTCACTGTCGTTGTTGTCTGTCAGCGCATTGACTCGCTGATAGTAAACCGCCGCTGAGTCATACATTCCGTTCTGGTAGTAGTAACGCGCCTGCGTCATTGCCGTGCTCAAATCCTGCTCGCGTTGTTCGCGTGCCAATTGAATCGCGGCCTCGCGCTTGTCTTGTTCGCGTTGTGCAAGTATCGATTCTATTGATCCGCCTAACGTAATGTCGAGCGAGATGCGGTGCTGGGCATCGAAGTAATCTTGAGTCTTAAATGTGTAACCGATCTGGGCAAATCCAAACTTGAGTCCCGCGCCAAGATTGATTTGATCGATATCATATCCGGCGCGCAGGAAATACCGATTCATAAATGCAAACTCGCCGCCGACGTGAAACACTGGGTCAATGTTCTCTGTCTTGTCGACATCTGCCTCGAATGACAGAATATGCCTGCCCTCGGATACGGGAAGCATGAGCCCGGCGCCGGCTTTGAGCGTTATCGGCTGTGTCTCTTCATCGCGATCGATTCGCAGCGAGGGCGCAACGATGTTCTGTGCGTTAAGTCCAAGCGCGATGTTCTCCGTCAGTGCGACTTTCAATCCGAAGTCGCCGCCCACACCAAACGCCGACGAATTGTCGAAGCTCTGTCCAAAGAGCTTGAGAGTTGCCCCTAATGACAAGAATTGATTGATCTGCTTGCCGTAGCCAACGAGGAACATCTGCTGATTCGCGCTGAACGTACCCAGCAGTCGACCGGCTTCATCGCGGCGCTCAATATCCCCTGTCGACAAGAGAAATGCGCCGACAGAGAATGTCCCGTAGTCTACCGTCGGCCAACCGAATGCCGCGAAGTCATAGTTTGTGCCTTCCGGTAGCGGCAAATGCATCAGCGACAGCGAACGATCCTGAAGATTGGTCAGTGTTGCCGGATTCCAGAACAACGCCGAAGCATCATTCGCCAGAGCAACATTTGCGCCGCCCATGCCGAGTCCGCGACCGCCGGCACCGAAGTTAAACAGCGGAGTCGTTCCACCGCTGCTTGATCCTTGCAAACTCGCGGTGGCGACAATCGCCAGTATTGAAGCGATTATGACGATGCGATACCGTGTCATCATTTCACCACCGCGATTTTGGTTCTGATTTCTCCCTCGCCATCAACTGCGAGTACTGCGATATAAACACCATTTAACACAATCTGTCCGTCATTGTTGCGTCCATCCCAGAGAATCTGAATCGGTTCCGACAAGGATGACGGCGCCGGAATCTCCCGCACAAGAACTTCATTGCCGGCCAAAGTGTAGATTGTCAATTTCGCCGGCTTGGCTGAGCCTAGATTGTAAACAATCGTCGATGACTCGTGCAGCGGCGAGAACGGATTCGGGAACGCAAAGAATGATTCCGTCAGATTCGATGGCACCAGCGTGAACTTCTGTTCGATCACCAACTTCTGCGCAAAGGATGCAGTGATCGGCACTGGCCTTGGTCCAACTGCCGTTTGATACGAAGCCGACAGTGACAGCGAGTCGATATATAATGTGAAGTCACTCAAGCCCGGCTGTTCAGCAATCTCGACAGTAATTTTGCCGCTCGTCGGCATTCCCAGCTCTTCACCAAGATTGAAGCGCATCGCATCGCCATTGATAACTGCGCCGATATTGTTCTGCCCGTTGTAGAGCAAATTCGCGGAGGCAATGATCGTCGAGGGTGCGACGACGCTATTACTTCGGTCACGCAGTTCAAACTCGATAAAGTTCACGTACGGATTGGCAGCAGCATTGAAAATTCTGAAATCCAAGGTAATCACTTCATACTCGCCTCCGGCACTTAAGAGCTGCGCCGGTGCCGCCTGAAAATCAACCGTAATACCAACCTGACTGACCGTCGAGATGATTTGAATCGTATCCGCCCGATCTTGTACCTTTGCCAACAATCCAGAATTCAACTCAGTCGGTGTTGTCGAAATGCTCACGACAATTAAGGCGGTGTCTTCATCAGCCGGCGCCATGATGTCCCAGAAATTCCGCACTCCAATCGTCATCAATTGCGTGCCTGCGCTGTTAAGGCTGAAGTCTCCCGACACGATGCTCAAGCTGACCTCGCCGGTACTCGCCACCGACTGCGCCAAGTTGTTGACGATGGAGGTAATCTCAAACGATTCGCCCAGACCAACGACGCCGTCCTGTGCCGAAACCGGCGACCAGATGCGTGCGTCGATGTCTAAGCTGGCCGGACTTTGTATCACAATCGCACGATTGCTGTTGCCCAGCGGCGGCTGAATGAGCGCCGCCAGCCCCGACTCTGCGCCTTCAGCTTCAACAATCTGTACCGAAAACACTTCGGAAGCATTAGGGGTAAACGACGCCTCAATTTCGAATTCAATCGTCGTGTCCCTGCCAATCTCCAACTGTTCAATGACCTGCTGTGCCTCAAACAATGAACTGCCGTTGGAACTCAACTGAATCTTGATATCTTTGAGATCTTCATCGCCGGTGTTGCGTATGGTCGCGAACAAACTGAACGCCTGTCCGACATTCACGTTCGGCATATTGGGAGCATCGGCGCTCACTTCCACCAGCCGTGCCGCAGCGCCAAACGGAATTGCCACTGCATTACCGGGAATCCGAAGAGTGAACATCTCTTCCTGTCCATTGGCAGTACCGCGCAGACTTACTGTAATCGAATCATTCTGAAGCGGAAAATCCACAGGTACGAATACTGGCCGGAAAACGAGTGTAGAATCACCGCCGCCAAGACGCATCTGCTCAGCATTCAACCGTGTCAACAACTGCCGCTCGCCTGCGAAGATAGTCAACTCTGCAGTTGAGACTTCCAACTCGAGGACCGCCGTACCGCTGTTGTTTACCCCTACTGAGAACTCCGCCTCTGCGCCGCGATATACCGTGGTTGGCGAAAGAGTTCCCGTTCGATAAGTTACCACCGGTCTTGTTTCAATAGTGATGTCTCCGCCGGCGGCGAATACTTGATCAAATGTCGCAGTGCCGAGCGTTCCCACCAGCCGCACTGTGGCGCCCGAGGCAACCTGCGGCTCAACTTCCGGAATCGTCAACGGCTCAAATGGAAGCAGCACTTCCCCGCCATCACCCGGAACCACCAGCGGCGAGGTCAATGTCGCGGTCAGCGTTGATGCGCCCTCAATCGGAATCGACAACAGACTCGAACCCGACAACAACAAATCGTCGTCGCTATCATTGCGAACGCGCAATACGAATTGATACCCATGTCCAGTGGAAACTTGTTGCGGCAAGATCGTACCGGCAAGAACGCTAATTCCATCCGTCGGAAGAATCGTCAATTGCGCCAGTGCGGTCGCTGAGTCCCCTACCACGCCGCTCGAAATCTGACCGATGAAAACCGCATCAAGTGACAAAACCTGATTCGGAAGCGATGGTACCGCGCCGGTAATCGTAAATTCCTGACTTGATTGTGCTGGAATACTGAAACTCAATCCCGGCGAAATCTGTACCGGCTGAAGCCGTGAACCGTTACCATACAACCGGATCGCCGAAACGCTCGCGGGCTGTGCGCCGAAGTTGGAAATCGTCAATGCGAAAGTGAACTGTTCTCCAATGTATCGAGTCGATTGTGCAAGCTGTCCCGACGAAATCTTCAACAGCGAGAACCCGATGGCTTGCGAGGTGCCGGTGATTCCTGACTTTGAACGCGCGGTGAAAACCACGCTTGGTTCGTTGCCATTGTAGCCTGTCCCGAAATCCTTGAGATCGCAAAGTCCGTTTACGAATCCCGAACTTGTGCCAATCACTCCATTGAAAACGGTACCCGCGCCACTCGACGTAATTCTCACTGTGTCTTCGAACGCGTCGAACTCGGTGTCAATATTACCGTATGGGTCAAGTGCCGTTAAGAGCGCATTGCCAAAGAATGCCCGATTCACTGCCTGCACAGCATCAAGCTCAAACTTAAACCGATTCGCCGGCGCCGGTACTACACCGATAGTGCGCTGAGTAATCTGACCATTAAGCGTAATCGTCACCGCCTGATTTCCCGACTTAAGCAAGCGCATCGTCCCACTGCCCGATCCGTTGATTACGGTGAAAGATGGCGTCGATGGCAGTGCGCCAGATGGTGCAGCGCCGCCACCGGCAAGCGTGATTGTGGCTGTCCCCGAAATTGAATTATTGTAAGCATCAACAGCATTACTGATCGCAAGATTAACATCATTGCCAGCCGTCGTTATCGAAGCCATCTCCAGCGTGTATGAGTTCACACCTGCCGGCAGGATCGCGATCGGAAAAAGACTCCTCTGCACCTGGCCGTTCATCACCAGTGACAGATCTTGGCGACCTGCTGTGAAATAGCGAAATTGCGATCCGCTGATTGTCTTCACACCCTGATCCCCGGCAGTAAATGTGTACGGCGCGGCTTGAGTGTACGGCAGTTGCGCTAATGGATCCGACGAACGAAAATAAACTTGCCCAAGGAACTCGTAGTTGACGTTGCCAAACAGGTCATGCGCTCGTACTACAACATCATCCGCTCCTGTGGTCCAACTCGCTCCGGCAATTGCTGTGTCGGCGCCGCCGGTCAATGTGAAGTATGCAAATGCTCCAGGCAGTACGTACACCAAACCGCTGGTGTCAGCGAACCCGCCGTAGTTTGCGAACACGCGCGACACGCCAGTGTGCTGCGCCTGAAAACTTCCATCTTCCACTATTCCAGCCGGATTCGGTACGCCGATAACACCCCATGTAACTGCGGCGTCAGGAACTCCAACAAGATTTCCAAACTGGTCTGAAGTTTCGACCTGGAAATGTAAAATCGTTCCGGCCCGCAGTTGTTGAATGCCTTCCGGCGTTAAGACAAAAGTTGAGATTGCATCATGTTGGATGAACAACGGATCTGACAAAATCGGCAATGCCAGAAGTTGGCTCTCGTCGGTAAGCAACGTCAGCAATACTTGATATGATTCCGCCAAAGTAGGATTAGTCACTGAGTAGATGTCAATCATCACTCGCGTTCCCATGGGCGGCAGGAATTCCATGCTATCTAAAGTGATGCTGAGATGCCGTCCTGATACCTCAAACTCCGTTATCGTGAAGTCTTCGGTCAGAGCATCCAGATCCGAATAGCGCATTGAATCGATTTGCTCAAGCGAGTAGCCCGCCGGAAAATCCAACTCGATCTTTGAACCGGAGCGCAACGAATCGCCAACTAATGTGAACTTAATACTATAGAGGCCGACCTTCCCGACGGTGTCATTTGCCACTACTATAGAGTAGTCTGTGATTTGCCCTGAGATGTGATCTGTAATCGTGTATCTGTCGCTTGCTTCTGGTGCTAATCCAAACACTGAGGTGATTGGCGTAAGCAGCAACAGTACAACACTTAACGCGATCAAGTAGAGAGTCTCTCGAATATGCATTCTCTTGCTGAAATCCTCTTAATGTTGCCTTAGGTCCGGAAACGTCAAATAAGATAGTACAATTCCAGCCAAAGTCAACGCATTTGGTCGATTTCTGAGCGCAACTGCCTCAGAGAGAAGCATTTCGCGAGATATGAATAACCCGCTGTGGATACGGTATCTCGACCCCGGCCCGATTGAATTCATTGTATATCTTACACCGCAGTTGCTCTGCAGTATCCCAATGTACTTTCAATTGTCCGACGCGGCAGACCAAACGGAACTGCAATGCTGATTCACCGAAGCTCACCAGGAATGCTCCAGGCGGCGGATCTTTCAAGACATTCTCGTGAGTGACCGCCGTCTCCAGAAGGATATTCTTGACCTTGTCGATCGAACTCCCATACGCAACGCCGACATCGATGACGACTCGCATCGCTTCTTCCGGATACGACAAATTGGTGACCTTGGCTTTGACGAGTTCATTGTTCGGGACGATGATCAGAGTATTGTCGAAGGTCATGAACTTTGACGACCGCAATCCGATGTCGTAAACGTCCACGGTCTCCCCCGACGCCAATTGCACAC
>JADJGC010000001.1 GCA_016708315.1 bacterium | reverse complement strand
GTACCTGTTTGCGATAATGTTCTTCTTCCTTGTTGAAGGAATCTTCGCTCTCTTGATTCGCTGGGAACTGCTGACGCCTGCACGGAACCCGATGGCTCATGATACGTATAACAAGATGTTCACGCTGCACGGCGCGATAATGATCTTCTTGTTTTTATCATTCCTTCCATTCCCAGCATTGGGCAATTTTGTGTTACCGCCAATACTCGCTTTAAGGACGTGGCTTTTTCCCTCGTCTTAACCTGGCATGCAGGCATGTCTATGTCTTCGGTGCGCTATTCGTTTTGTATTCGACAATTACCAACGCTGTAGTACCGGTTGGACTTTCTATACACCGTATTCGACGACCACAAACACGGCAAGTAATATCGATGGTACATGGAGTGTTCATTCTTACTTCCTCGTCTATTTTTGCCGGAATGAACTTCGTTGTTACAATTCACAAGATGCGTGCACCCGGCGTGACCTGGTTTCAGTATGCCATTGTTCTGTTGGGGTATCTACGCTACTGCCATCTTGCAAATTCTGGCAACGCCGGTCCTTTGCAGTTACGCCTGGTGCTTCTGATTCTCGACCGTCTCCTGTTATCGGTATATTCGATCCGGCGCTGGGTAGCGACCTCGTTCTCTTCCAGCACTTCTTCTGGTTCTATTCGCATCCCGCGGTATACATCATGATTCTTCCGGGAATAGCGTTATCTCGAAACGATTGCGACTTTTTCACGCGAAGAGATCTTCGGGTACAAGGCTATCGCGTTTTCGAGCCTTGCATCGCTTGTCAGCTTCCTGGTTTGGGGACACCACTGTTCACGTCCGCCCGAATCGGAACTCACAATCGTGATCTTCTCGTTCTTAACCTTCCTTGTTGGAATACCGCTTCCGGTATCAAGGTTTTCAATTGGCTCGCTCCGATGTACAAAGTTCAATCTCGCTCGACTCGCCGATGCTTTACGTTAAGCTTCCTGTTTCTGTTCACCATAAAGGCGTAACAGGTATTATGCTTGGAGCACTGTCAGTGGATATCCATCTTCACGACACGTATTTCGTAGTCGCGCACTTCCATTATGTGATGATGGGCGGCACAGTGATGGCATTCTTGGCGGGACTGCATTACTGGTGGCCGAAAATCTGGGGGCGCATGTACAGCGAGTTTGGGCTCGTATTGCCTGCGCGCTGATTTTCATCGGATTCAATATGACATTCTTCACCCAGTTCATAATGGGCTCGCAAGGTATGCCGCGTCGCTACTTCACTTATGTCAGTAGTATCAGGGACTGCATGGTTTCTCCTCAATTGGAGCTTTTGTCATCGGGCCAGTTTTGTCGTGATGGCGTTCTATTTGGTACGGGCGATTTTTAGGGCAAACCTGCCGGTGATAATCCATGGGGTTCTTTGACAATGGGATGGGCTACCAGTTCACCGCCTCCGACTGAGAACTTCCACCACGATCCGGTTGCATCTCACGGCCCGTATGATTACGACAAGATTGTCGTCAAGGAAACAAGGTAGGTAGCGCGATGTCGACTCATCAGTCAACCCACGGCCACCCGGCACATCTTCAGCACCATTTTCACGATTCCGCGCAGCAGGCGGACGCCGCAAAGCTCGGACATGGCTGTTTCTATTGACAGAAATCTTGCTCTTCGGCGCTTGTTCTGCGCTTATGCAATATTCAGAGCATGGTATCCCGATATGTTCTGGGAAGCACACAAGCAGCTCGATGTAGTGCTTGGATCGATCAACACAGTTGTTCTGATTACCAGTTCTGTCACGATGGCGCTGGCAATTCGCTCAATGCAGTTGAACAATCGCACGCACACACTGTGGTTTTTGGCTGCGACTCTGATGTTTGCGGCAACCTTCCTGGTGATTAAGTACTTCGAATATGAACACAAGATTCACCTTGGCCAGCTTCCCGGCAAATACTACACCTATACTGGCCTCGAGGGCAACAACCCGCACGTGTTTTTCAGCATTTACTTTGCGATGACCGGACTTCATGGATTCCACGTTCTCGGCGGAATGGGGCTGATTGTTTGGATGATGATTCGAACGGTACGGGGAACTATCTCGGCCGAGTATTATACACCAATTGAGATGACGGGCCTCTCACTGCCTTGGTCGACTTAATCTGGATTTTCCTGTTCCCATTATTGTATTTGATAGGGTAGAAGCATGAGTTCAAGCGCAGCCAGTCATACACAAAATCACGTTTTGCCGCTCAAGATTTATCTTGGAATCGGTGCGGCACTCCTGTTTTTGACATTTGTCACTGTAGAGGTTTCTTTTACGACTTTGGCGGTCTCAATATTGTCATAGCGCTTGCAATTGCTTCCATCAAAGCGCTGCTTGTGGCATTCTTCTTCATTGCACCTCTGGTATGACAATAAGTTGTTTCTTTATTGCATTCACAGTTTGTCTCCTGTGCTTGACTGTTTTCATCGTCTGACGATGTTTGACACTACTCGACGTGGTGATATTGATGAGCTTCGCGTGAAGCCGATCAATCCGCGCGCCGAGATGTACAACTCAGCCGCTTTCAATAAGGGCGCAGCCGGCCATGACAGCTCGGGAGCAAAGATTGATTCCACGACCATCGATACCAGCAAGGTCATTTCCGATTCCACGTCTGCCACACCTGCTACGGTACCGGCCGCGACCAACTCTGGTCATTAATAGTTGCTTTGTTTATAAGCAACTTATAATTGTCCTTAGAGTGGACAAATCATGCGATATTGCGGTAAGATAAGATGACTCCTGTTCCGACGTTTTGCGCTCCTTTCCACAATCGGCACTTACATCGTTATCTTCGCTGGCGGCCTTGTCCAGTATCAGGGCTGGACTCGGATGCCCTGACTGGCCAAAATGCTTCGGCGGGTGGATTCCCCGCTAAGCGCAGCCGACTTGCCCGCTTCGATAAACCCAGCCACATTCAATTTCACGCTTGCCTGGATCGAGTACCTTGAATCGGCTTTCAGGGACGATTCGGGGCTATTCATCCGCAGCGACTGCAGTACTTGCGATTGTGCATTATCGGCGTACGCTTCGGATCTTGTTTCCTCTATTGGTGCAGCTTTGTTGGTCGCATTCCTGGATGGCAAGGTGGGCAAGGTCGTCTACTCGGAATTCACTCACTGACTGTTTCGATTCATCTGGTGATTGCGCTGGGGATAGTCAGTCTGTTGATTTACGTTGCCCAACAGGCGTACTACCTGGAAGAGACAAGTTCAATAACAGAGGTGGCGTATCCAAAGTGTACCCATATCCATTGGTCTTCTGTGGCTAATCACTGTCATACAAATTGTCATCGGTGCTAATGTCCGTGCGGATATCGAAGCCTTGGTGTGACAAGCCCGCTTGCGACTGATCACGAGCTAATGGCGCTTGTCGGTGGAATCAAGTACGTTCACGTGTTTCTGGGAGTTATTGTCGCGGCAATGGCATTCACAATCGGCATCATGGTATACCGAACATCACCTCAGCCGGACTCTATCGTTAAGCTTAGCGTGTGGACAATGATCCTGCTCGTAGCTGTGCAGATGTCTCTTGGGACTGGCCTGATTGCGGTGGCATTGCCGCCACTGCTTCAGCTGTTCATGTTTGGGTAGCGTCGCTCTTCATTGGCGTTTTGTTGGTGCTCCACACAGCGACCAAGAGGCTAGGAATAGATGACTAAGCAAAGCAAACCGTCACTGCTGATATGGGGTTGTGCCTCTGGTCGTAATTCTTGCTGTGGTGGCCGCATTTGTGGTCAATTCGGCCGAACAATCGCGCAGTCAACTGCCAATCCTCGGCGAGGTGCCGAGCTTCAGACTAACGGCCAGTAACGGCGAAGAGTTTACGCGGACGGCCGAATGGACGATTGCACGTCGTGAATTTCATGTTTACTCGTTGCCAGGGCGTTTGTCCGACGATGTCGGCCAACATCAAGAAGATGTACGATCTCTACCGAGGATCTGACAAGGTTCGATTCTTATCTATTACCGTTGATCCGGACTACGACACGCTTGAAGTGCTTCGCACTTATGCCGATGGCTTTGGAGTCAATGATGGTCGTTGGATTTTTGCTCGCGGCCCGCTGGTCGATGTGGCAGTACTTTGGAACATGGCTTCATGCTTGATGCAAGCGATTTACCGTCGAATCATCCTTCATCTAATACTCGTCGACGATAAGGGACAGATACGCGGATTTTATTCATACAACGACGATGACGAATTGACTGCGCTACGAGACAATATCCGCAATCTGGCGAGGTCAATGTGATTGACTACTCTATTCTCCCGTCAGTTAATGCCACCTTTAACGCAATTAGTGCGATCCTTCTGGCGCTCGGGTACATCAACATCAAGCGCGGACGCCGCGAAACACACCGCAAGATCATGATAGCCGCACTGACTTCCTCGGCTCTGTTTCTGACCACATATCTAATCTACCACTACGGTGTGGGTTCCGTACCGTATCCACATCACGATTGGACACGACCGGTTTACTTTGCGATTCTGATACCGCATGTCATACTTGCAGCTCTGATGACCCCTTTCATAATTGTCGCTGTAACTCACGCACTGAAGGGGCGATTCGAAAAGCATCAACGCATCGTACGCTGGCTCTGGCCGGTGTGGATGTTTGTCTCGATTAGCGGCATCGCAGTCTATGCGATGCTTTACCATCTGTAGCGATTAGTGATTCTCACTCTCTCATGCTCTGCCAAGAGAGAGTGAGAACAATCTTACCCTTCAACAGCTTCCTGCAATTCACTCCGCGAGTACAGCTCGCGATAAGAATCCGAACGCACAAGCAATTCATCGTGCGTGCCGCGGTCAATGATCTTGCCTTCTTCAAAGAGCAGGATCTTGTTAGCCTTGCGCAGAGTCTTGGCGCGATGCGTCACAACGAAGCAGGTCATGTCGGGCATTACCTCGTGCAATGCCGACCACAGGCGCTCCTCCGTTCGGGCATCGAGCGCAGAAGTGCAATCATCGAGAATCAATATCTTCGGATTCCGCGCCAATGCTCGCGCAATCGCAACGCGCTGTTTCTCGCCGCCCGAGATCGTCAACCCTCGTGTGCCGATGCGCGTTTGCAGACCGTTCGGAAAACGCTCAAGCTGCGAATCGAGCTGCGCGAGTTTGATTACCTCGGTGACCTTCTCGGCAGAGATCGAATTGTCCCCGAATCGGACATTGCCTTCGATCGTGTCCGAAAACAGCACCGGTTCCTGAGGAACATAGCCGATGATGTCGCGATAGTTATCCAATGAGAGCGATTTCAAAGGACGACTATCTAACATGATCATTCCTTCATTCGGATCGACCAGGCGCGTCAAAAGGTTAATCACCGTGCTCTTGCCGGATCCGACGCGACCCACCAAGGCAACCGTTTCACCCTTGTTGACTTCGAATTCGACGTCCTTCAGCGAGTAGTGTTCGCTGTTTGCGAAGCGAAATGACACATTCGCGAAACGAATCTTCTCGAAATCAATCGCGCTGTGGTCACCGTTGTGATTGGACACCATAGCCGGGAAATTCTGAATCTCCATCAGGCGCCCAATGCTGACCGCCGACTGTCGACCTTTCACGATGAACTGGCCGATGTCAAACATCGGGAAGACCAGCAGGAAGATATAGCTCGTGAAAGCCACGAAGTCACCGATCGTTATCGAACCTTTCGCCGCCATGATACCGCCAATCAATACTACCAAGGCGATTCCGAACTGCCAGATGTACATGTACAGCGAATCAATAGCTGCCCAGGCTCGTACGGTTGAAATCTCCGCCTTGCGACGCGCTCCGATTGTGGCGGCGAATTTCTCCTTCCATGCTTCTTCGCGATTGTACGCTTTGACCACACGCGTGCCTGAAAAGCACGACTCCATCGCATTGTTGAGATCGGAGATACGCGCTTGGAGATTGTCGAAGCGTTTGTCCAGCGAACTCGATGTAAACATGAAGATGATGATCAATATCGGTAACGGTGTAACCGTGTAAACGGTCAATCGTACATCCAAAGTCAACATCATTGCTACACCGATCACGACTATCAGCACAGCTTCGTAGAACCGGAAGATTCCCGAGCAGGCAAACCACGCTAGCTTTTCGGCGACGTCGTCGGTCATACGAGTCACCAAATCGCCGGTGCGAAAGGCGTTAAAAAAGTCAGGACCCTTCTCAGTCGTCGATGCGAACGCCCGCTGACGGAACTCCCACTCCAGTCGCTGATTCATGTAGGCGCGTGTGCCTTGAAGCGCGTTGTAAACGACCAATACGACTACAGCAAGAATCAGCTGGATTGTCAGAGCTTCCGCAAGAGGTGACAGCTCGTACCTCTGCAACATTGCACCAATCGGCTGGAGCAAAGCCGGTAGCTCGCCCTTGCCGTACTTGACGACATCAAAAAGATACTTCAGCACCATTGGCTGCAGCATCGCTATGGCGGCGATGGCCGGAGTTCCCACCACAAGCCAGGTCAATGCCAGCTTGTGGTTGGAATATCCGCTCATCAACCACTTAAACTTGTTCCACATTTGCTACCTTCACTGTTTCTGGTCCCTGGAACTGCAGGCGATAGAGCTTCTCATAGTAACCGCCTTGAGCCAGTAGCTCCCGATGTGTTCCGCGCTCGATAATCTGACCTTCGCGGATGACGAGTATTTTGTCGGCATCCAGAATCGTCGAAAGTCGATGCGCGATTATCAACGACGTCCTGCCGGCCAAGAGCCGGTCAAGTGCCAGTTGTATCTGCTTCTCGGTATCGGGATCCACCGAGCTGGTGGCCTCGTCGAGAAGCAAGATCTGCGGATCGAAAACCATCGCCCGTGCAAAAGACAGCAATTGTCTTTCACCGCGGCTGAGATTGGCGCCGCGTTCGGAAATCTCAGTTTCGTATTTCTTCGGCATCCGCTCAATAAACCGGTCAGCTGTTACCAACTGCGATGCCGATTCCAGTGCTTCCGCACTGATGCGACTCTGTTCAAGCGTGATATTGTCGCGGACATTTCCCGGGAAGAGGAAGATATCCTGCAATACCAAACCGAACTTTGACCGCAAATCGGTCGTGTGCAAGTCGCGAATGTCGATTCCGTCGACTGTGATTCGGCCTTCAGTCGCATCGTAGAAACGAAGCAGCAAGTTTACGATTGTGCTCTTGCCGCCACCGGTAACTCCAACCAGCGCGACCTTCTCGCCCTTGGCGATCTCAAAGGAAGCGTTGCGCAGTGCAAAGCGATCGTCGCCATTGTAAGACAGTCCGACATTCTCGAAGCGAATGACTTCGTTGAAGCTCGGCCACACAAGCGGCTTAGGCGCTTCAGGAATCCGCTCCTCATTCTTCATTAATGCAAACACGCGTCTGGCTCCTGCTATGGCGCGCTGCAATACGTGCAGTTCTTCAGCCGCGCGATGTATAGGTTCGAAGAACATCCTCATGAACATGATGAACAACAGTATTGTACCGACTGTCATTGATTCAGCGCCGGTTCCTGAAACCTGTCCAACCAGAACGGTCGCACCGAAAAACGTCACTGCTGCAATTCCGACGTTCTCCACGAAGAAGACCAGATTGAAGAACGTTGTATGCGATAGGTGCGCCTCGGCATCAAGCTTGAATTTGTTCCGATTGGCTTCGTTCATGCGGTCCCGCACCAACTGCTGGCGATTGAATACCTGGACGACGCTCATGCCTTGCAGGAACTCCGTCATTGTCGCGATAACGTCGGCCATCTTCTTGCGAATGCCCAGAAACCGCGGGGTCGTATAGCGCTGATAGAAGTATATCAACACGATTACGATCGGTGCCAATGCCAGCACAGCAAGCGTCAGTCGCCAGCTGTAGTAGAACAGAATCGCAAAAATGCCGATCAATTTCAGCGCATCGCCGATAATCAGCACGACGACACTTGAGAAGAACTGGCGGAGCGCCTCGCCATCTGATTCAACTCGTGACAACAGCCGTCCGACCGGATTGCGATCAAAGAACGATACTGAAAGTCCGACGACGTGATTGAAGCAGCGTTGTTTCAAATCGGTAATAACATCCTGACCTATTACTTCCAAATGAACTCGTTGAGCGTAGTTCGCAACCAGGAACGCGAATAACACGACCACATAAATAAGGGACATCCACATGATCTGCGGGATCAGTGCATCAACGGCGGCAGTCGGCAGACCGATGCCGGCAGTCGTCGAGGCAGGGGATGTAACCAGATCGACAGTCTTCTGAATCACCACCGGGCTAAGCAACGAGAGCCCGTTGGCGACAATGAGCAGCACAAGGTTGATATACAACCTGTGTCGGTGCGGTGACAGGAGCGGCAACAAGCCGCGCAACGCTTCTCTGGCGCTGACTGAAGTCTCCTGTTCCTCTTGATAATATGCTGAATCCATAATTTGCTAACCAATCCTCTAATCGTTTAAACAACTCTTGTCAGAGTCCGGTGGCAATCACAAAAAAACCGGACTCGATCGGGTCCGGCTCGAATTATCCGTGTAATGTCGTATTTAGAGATTAGGGCGGATAGGCCGAGGCGGAACCTTGTCACGGAGCAGGCAGACTACTCCCCGACGTTGTGCGGGTGTTTGTTGCCAGTTCAGCATCAAGGTTTTCTCCTCGTTAAGTTTGACTATTATTATCGCAAAAGTTTACGAAAACATGAGTCAGAAGTTTTGTCAAAATAGGATTGATTAAACAACTGTCAAGAAAAAATCTTCAGACAGTACCGGGCATTGCCGGCAATCTCGTTGTAGCGCAATGAATTAATCGATGAAAAAAGTCAGTTATGGAATCTCCCGGAATGTGACAAAAAATCGTCTTGGGAGAATTGAAGCAATACTCTATTATATCTTACTATGAAATTTGCTGACATTCTCAAAGAGGCATTCGTAATCGCTTGGCGTTTCAAGTGGTTTTGGCTTGCAGGATTTATCATCTACCCGCAACTCATTGGCGGGTATCCAACCAACTTCCACTATCAGCCCGGTGATGAGTTTCCGATAAAGGAATTCGCCATATTGATGGGCGTTGCAATGGCGTTCGGTGTATTGGTTTTGTTGGCTGGCGCGATACTACAGCCGGCATTGATTCTTGCAACCTCGCATGCCCGTGCCGGAACACCGTTGCGTGCAGGAGAGGCCTTGCGCGCAGGTTTCGATTTCTTTGGCCGCAGTTTGTTGGTCGCATTGCTTTCGATCGGTTGCGGTATGCTGCTTGTCATAATGCTCGGGCTTCCACTGATCATCGCATTTATCAGTTCGGTTGTTCTCGGTATTGTGATAGCGTTGCTCTTTGTGCCGGTCGCTATTGCGGCGACACTATTCCTGACGACTGCTATGAACTACACATACCGAAACATCGTCTTGTACAACTTGAGTATCGGCGATGGGGTCTCGAAGTCGCTTGCACAGCTTTCTTCAGCAAAGTTGCCATCGCTCGGACTGTGCCTTTCCGCCCTTGTCATTCCGGGCATTGCCCTGTTTCCCGTGTCGATGATCTTTGCAGTCTCTCAGGCCGCGATGCTTTTTACAGGCCAGGAATCCGGCATATTGATGGGGTTGTACTACTTTTTCTCGATTGCCCTCTCAATTCCGTTGGCAGGCTATTTCGGAGCCTTTGGAAGCGTTCTGTTTACAATAGCGCATTATGAGTGGTTTGTGCGAGAGCGCTCAAGTGATAGCCAGGTACCGTTTTGAAACCACGCGACACGATACTCACTGCCAATTCCCTGACATTCCCAGTTTCATTGGCAATTGAAGTGACTCTTTGAAGACAATTTGTATTAGCTTTATCTTAAACATTTACGTAGATTTAATGGTCCACGGTGGTAACCAACCGCTGTAGTATTCACTTCTATCCGGCCTCAAGGAACATTCGCTTAGATGACGTCCAGAAGTATCCGCCCCCTTTCAATCGGTGATATCAGCGCTCGAATTCCAATAGTTCAAGGCGGAATGGGTGTCGGAGTCTCGCTTTCCGGTCTCGCAAGCGCTGTCGCCAATGAGGGCTGTATAGGTGTGATCGCTTCTGCGGGTATCGGTATGAACGAACCGGACTTCTACTCCAACTTCCTCGAAGCCAACACACGTGCGCTCCGTCGTGAAATTCGCAACGCCAAATCACTGTCAAAAGGCTTAATTGGGCTCAATATCATGGTTGCTTTCTCTAACTTTGGCGACTTGGTACAGACTGCTATTGAGGAAGAGATAGACATTATCTTCTCCGGAGCCGGACTCCCGCTAAATCTGCCCCAATACCGCAAGCACGATACCAGGACCAAACTCGTACCCATAGTATCATCGTCGAGGGCCGTCGGGTTGATCTGTAAGCGATGGTTGAGCAAGTTCGACTATCTTCCGGATGCTTTTGTTGTCGAAGGTCCTCGAGCCGGCGGACATCTTGGATTTCGAATCGAGCAAATAGCAGATCCGGAGTTTGCACTTGAGAAATTGATCCCGCCAATTCTTGACGAGGTCGCCATTTTCGAAAAACAAACAGGTAAGAAGATCCCGGTCATTGCCGCCGGCGGAATCTACACTGGTGGCGATATCCACCGATTTATTGACATGGGTGCGGCTGGTGTTCAGATGGGTACCCGCTTCGTCGCGACATTCGAGTGCGATGCAAATGAAGCATTCAAGCAGGCCTATGTTGATTCAGTCGCGGACGATATCGTGATTATCAAAAGCCCAGTTGGTATGCCGGGCAGGGCGATCCGCAATAAATACCTTGATGACGTCGTTTCCGGAATGAAAAAACCTTACAAGTGTCCGTACCATTGCATCATCACTTGCGACTATCAGAATTCGCCCTATTGTATTGCCCACGCTTTGATAAGCGCTCAAAAAGGCTATCTCCATAACGGATTTGCCTTCGCTGGTGCCAACGCATATCGTGTCGATGAGATCATCTCAGTGAAGGAACTCGTGTCGGCGTTGATCGCTGAGTACGAGAACGCCGACATTGAGTTCACACGAACCGTTGGGAACTAACAGACAGTTCTCCCTCCCATTACTAACCTAAGTCCGCCATACAGCAACAACATTGCACCGAACGTGCATACGATTGTCGCGCCCGGCGGTGTGTCGATCCAGAATGAAAGCAGCAGTCCTAGCACTGAACCAACCAAACCGAACATCCAACCCAAAATCAAATGCTTGGCTATGCCGTTGGTTGTCAATGCGGCGAAAACTGATGGTACCACCAAGAAGATGAATACCAGCAGAACACCGCAGATCTTGACCGAACTGGTTACAACGACGCCGAAAGATGCATAAAATAAGAAATCCCAAAGGCGTCGGTTCTTCGGCACGTCCCCACCTCCAAATGTCAGCGCAGCAAACTTCTTGAAGTAGATCCAGTGAAAAGTACCAACGAGCGTGTAGACGACTGCAGTTTTGAGAACAACGAGCGGCGTCACAGTCAGAATGCTCCCGATCAGAAGATACTTGATATGCTCAGCGCCTTCTGGAGAATGGCTCACTGCCATGATTGCCGCCGCAGCACTCACAGCATATGCGATACCAATGATCGCCTCTTGGGGGATCTTGCCTTCTATCTCACGGGTGAATGCGAAAATCACGGCGCCCAAGAGCGCAAAGGCGAGAGAAAAGAAGTACGCGACACTACTGTCAAGCTCGAAACCCAAAAGAAAGGCGAGTGTGCTCCCAGCGCAGCTACCTGCGCCAGGAGAGGTCTACGAAAATGATTCCGCGTTTGATCACATGCAGGCCAAAGTAGACATGGATGCCAACTAAGACGACGCAGATCAGAAGCGGCCAAACCAGTAAATCAAACATCTCCGCTACCTAATTTCTTCGAGTAGGGCATTGATATTGCCGCGAAGCCAGTCAATGTACGACTCGTCCTTGCTCACGCCCGCCAATAGAGGGATACAGTACCACTACCTTTGCTCCCGATGACTCGGCAATGCGCTGCGGAACGCGTTTCTCAAAGTATGGCTCAATCGCGATTATTTTGATCTGCTGTTTCTTAACCAGTTCAATCATGTCTCCCATATGAGACGGTGACGGCGCAACCCCAGAGAACTTCTCAATGAATCCTGCCAGTTTGATTTCGAAATAGTCTGCGAAGTACGGCCATGAATTGTGGTAAGTGACGATTTCGATTCCTGCCAATGGCGCGGCGAGCGCCTTGATTGCCGGGAGCTCGGAATTCAGATTCTTGAGGAACTTATCGCGATTTTGTGCGAAGACTCCAGAATTCGCAGGGTCAACACTTGATAGACCATCGAGAATTGCGTGCGTTATCGGTTCTACATTGGCGGGCGAAAGCCAATAGTGAGGATTGCCGAATCGGTGTAAGTCGCCATGTGAAGCATCAGCGTGGAAAGTAGGCACTTCCACTGGCGTAATATACATCGAGCAGTCAATCTTTTTGAGTTTGCTATTTCGTGAACCGTCAATGATTTTGTCGATCCAAGTGTCGAGTTCAAGGCCAATCTTGAAGACAATGTCCGCGTCGCGCATCTTGACCATATAGCTCGGACGTACCTCGACATAATGCAAGTCTGCGGTTGGAGCTGCAATACTTGCAACCTAGACCAAATCCCCCCCGATGACAGTAGCGAAGTATGCCAAGTCACTTGTGGATGTCACGATTTTGACGGCAGCATTCGCGCTTACAGAAACGAAGAATGCAAGCGCGATCAGAGTGTTTATGAATAGTTTCAACTTAATCTCCTAAAAGTTGTGCGGTTGGTGTGGTCCCAGCGAAAACACGAATTGCAGTGTTGCTGTCCAAAATCCATCGCCTTCGTTTGGTGTAGTCCAGTCTCCGACTATTCGGATCAATGTCGTTTCTTCGATCGGAGCAAACCCGATAAACCCGGTCACTCGCGTGACATGTGCGTCGTTATCGTTCGCATCCTGTACATACTCGAACATTGTTCCCAAGTTGTATTTCTGGCGGAATCGATAATCCAGATAAGCATAAGCTCCAGACGAGCTCACTGCTTCTCCTTCCACAACCTCGCGACGGTTGTTCAAGTATTCGCCTTCGACAGTGAGGGCACTGTTTCGATTTGGTTTCCACTTGTATTTTGCGTCAATTCCGAAGACTCGTGCACGCAGCCGCTCATCGCGATCGTACTCCGAAGTCACGACTGAGACCCCGGCCGTCAGTTCCGCAGACTCAGACAGGGAGCCGGATGTCGTAATTCTACCGAAAAAACCAGGCTTAATCCGCGGTTCTTCACCCTCTAGTGCAGCAACTGATTTTGTAATCTCAAGCGGCTCTTCCGTAATTTCTTCTTCCTCGCCGGCAAGAACCTCTCCTCTCAGCACAGCTGCCATGACTTCCGTATTTAGCTTACCAGTCGGGAGTGCGAACGAGGCACGAATCGCCATATCGTTAAGACCTTCTTCCCCGAAATACATTTCATGGGGCAGAGGTTGGTGAACAAACGAGTACGCATGCGGATGAACTGGATTTAACCGGCCAAATTCCAAACGGTATTTGCCGGCGCGCAGGTTCATTCCCAGCGGCAGGCCGCGCAATATTGTCGCGTACAGTTCCTCGATTTCCGCCTTTTCGCCACCCTCCCATGCAAGGACAAGGTCTGCGCGTGAATAGGGATTGAGATACCCTGCCACTACGATTTCCATATCAGGTGACGTGAGGTTGAATTCGCTTTCTTCTGAAGGTCGTGATTTGTCGTTATGAGTAAAAGTCCGGATGTCTCCAACCACGGATAGGTCGGGGATTCAATGTCGTCTGACCAAAAGCAGTAGACAGAGCGACAATGCTCGCGCAAGCGAGCAGAAAAACTCTTGCAAACATTAGATTTCTCCTGTGACCAATTCAAGTCGGCGCACGATTACCCAGCTGAGGAAAAAGTGGAGGCCGAGATTGGCAAATTGTTCTTAGTTAGATTTGTTTGAGACTGGCGGACTAAGACGATGCAGGAGGTGCCCGATTTGGAGTTGAAGCGCAAATGAGAAGATTCGAAGGCTTGAAATCCGCCAAGACTTCAACATAGCGGATTGGTGGGATTACGATCAGTGCCAGAATCAGAATCGCAGGAAGAGCAATGTCGATTCCAAAGTGGCAAATCGGACATTCTTTTTGCTGCAGTTCGTGACTATGGTGATGCTCAATAGTGTGAAAGACAAAGAAGCTGAAAGCCAGCAATAGGCTAGCAGCAATCCAGTATTGAAGATTCCGTCGACTTAGCATCACCTCATGATACGAAAAGACTATTGGTTCTTCAAGTTGAAATTCACTTGGAAATCCCAAGCGCGAGAACGAAACACTAATCAATAGAGTTGGTTCGGTGAGAACGGCCCACAGCCGAATCTCGACTACAGGCCGTCAAACTTATGTGAGCGAGGCTAGGAGTTTACTTTGAATCGCCCAACAATCTGCTGCAAGTTTTCAGCTTGTTGACTCAAGGAAACTGCTACATGCGCTGATTGCTCAGAGGTTGACGGCGGTTTCCTTGTGACTTTCGAGATGTGTTCGATGTTTCTAGCAATCTGTTCGGCCGCTGAAGATTGTTCCTTTGATGCCGCGGCAATCTGGGTGATCCGATTGGTGACTTGTTGTGCCATTGTCACGATTTCACGCAGACTATCGCCAGCTTGCTCAGCTAACTCGCGCCCGCTATTCACATGAAGCGTCCCTTGCTCCATGCCGCTCACTGCCGTCAACGTATCTTGCTGGATACCTTTGATCATGTTTGTGACTTCACTTGTTGCTTTGGCGGTGCGTTCCGCGAGCTTTCTTACTTCATCTGCTACAACCGCAAAGCCGCGACCTTGTTCACCAGCGCGAGCTGCTTCAATTGCGGCATTGAGTGCGAGAAGATTCGTCTGGTCTGCAATGTCATCTATGACAGCGACTATTTGTCCAATTTCGTCAGCTGAAGCTGCCAACTTCTTAATTGACACGGCAGCATGCGTAACGACTTCAGCTACCTTCTGCATCCCCTGATGAGTATTCTCGACTATTCGACTGCCGTCGGTTGCAGTCGTCGCAGCACTATCCGACACAGTTTTGGCATCAATCGCGTTTTGTGATGATTCGAAGATAGTTGCTGACATCTGTTCAATCGCTGCCGATACCTGATTCACTTCATCAGATTGCGCCTTTGACCCTCGGGAAATCTGATCGGACGATTCGGCTATGCCACTTGCCGCCTGCACTAGTTGATTTGCGTTATCTCCTAACTGATGGATCAAAGCGCTCAAACTGCTGATCATTGATTTGAATGAAGCACTCAGAACATCTCGGGCTGACCGAACTTCGACTTGTACCGTGAAATCGCCTTGCGCCATCTTCTGAGTCACATCAGCGAATCCACGAATGTAGTCGATTAAGCGTTGAATTGATTGCAGCAGACTTCCAATCTCATCGTTTGACTTTATTTGCAGGGTTTGGTCTATGTCGCCTTCAGCGGCCATTTCCAATTTGACTTCACAGACTTCAGAGGGTCGAAGATCAACTTCTTCTGGACAACAAGAATGCTCGCTACAAGTATCAGAATACCCATGATAGATAGAACGGCGTTAGTGAAGTAACTGGATGTGGTTGCCGCCGAGAGCGCCTTCATCGACTGAGCCATCTTTAGTCCACCAAGGACTTTTTCTGCATCTGCATCATGGCACTGTACGCATGCGGGTTTATTCTCCAAGACATGATAAGTGACCTTGACCGGTACCCCGTCGACTTCGGTATTGAAGACCGTGTCTGATAGCGACTCAAATAGTGCCTTCCACATCGGATCAGCCGCCGGCTTATCGACGAGACTCTTGTCCGAAGAGCGTTTCACTTTCAAATCCGCATCTACTACGGTGATTTCTTCGAGCAACCCTTTTGACACAATTTCCTCGGTGAGCGGTTGAAGGTTCTCATTCTCTCCGTGGATCATGATTTGTTCAAGTTGTTGCGTAATAGTCCAACTGAGATTACGACCTGTCTCGGTACACATTTCCCCGATTGTACTGCTTTGAAGGTGGCTGTTGATTGTGGACATTGCTCCAAGTACAAGAAACAGGCATGCACAAATTACGATTGTTACTTTGGCTTTGATCGACAATTTCTTCATTGTGATTCCCCAGTTTTTCGGCCCCAAAGATCACTGTCTAGCGCAGTAGTCGATTTCCTTTACTTATATCGGCACTAGAGCGAAAAGTGATATGTACTAGACCTGGAATTGTGTTGATTCTGAGACTAGTCTAGTCCAGCATTGATATCAGATTGGTTCACACTGAAAAGGCGACATAAGAAGTCTTAATTGCGATTTCTTCCTGCCCGGCTTTCCCATTTATGTCAGCTTTTTAGCGATCCCGTTGTGGTGTATTGTGCGCTATGATGGTGTCGAGAATGGTATTGGTCTAATTTTGAAGCTGCACAAAGAACGCTATTGCGAATCTACTTCTTCAGGGCTTGCGATTTAAGGAACTTGACGCGGCAATTTCCGATATATATACTGAATGACTTGTTAGTCCTTTGGGGTGACCTGGTTTCGACGGGGTAAGCGAGGTTAACTTGCGCGCCGAGATTGCGCCGGTCTCGTTAAACAGGCGTAAACCAATTGAATGGCAACAACTACGCCATTGCTGCTTAACTAAACTAAGCATGCCGTTTTGCACGAGGCCCGCCATCAGACGTTGTGCAAAAGCGCCGTTAATTGATGGATAGCCTTACGACTCGGTCGGGCGGACGCGAGGCGAAATTAACAGCACGACTGGCTGATTGGTAGCTTTAGCCTTGCGGCGATCTGATCAGCGAGATTAAATGCAAAGGACACGCGCGTAGACGGTTAATTGGCGTTCATCTCGGACGGGGGTTCGATTCCCCCCACCTCCATTAATTGAAAACTAAGGTTTCCCATTTAGTCGTTCGATTTGTCGAGTGGACTGCCACCGACGAGGCATTTCGCTCACCACTCTGCCTGCCAGGAGCATACTCAATAGTTGTTGTCGCGCACACCCTGCCATTTCGTCTCAAGTTTATGCTTGCGCATGTGACGCACATCCTATCAATGTCGTAGCCGGACGCGTACCGGCATCATGAACTCAATTGCATAAATCTAAAAGAAGAAGAAGTCATAGGAGATATCGACTATGGAATTTATCACAGTACTGTGGGCGCCCATTTTGCTCTCAGCGGTCTTTGTTTTCGTGGTAAGCTCGATCATTCACATGGTCCTAAAATACCACGCAAACGATTTCAAGAAGGTGCCAGATCAAGATTCAGTTCAAGCTGCATTGAGGCCATTCAACATTTCAGCCGGCGACTTTATGCTGCCAAGGGCTGATTCGATGAAGGACTGCAGTACGCCTGAGTTTGTTGAGAAACTCAACAAGGGGCCGATTGTGATAATGACGGTTCTCAAAAACAGTCAGATGAACATGGGCAAAGTCTGGTCCTCTGGTTCTTGTACAGCGTCTTGGTCAGCATATTCTCCGCCTATATCGCGTGGCATGCGGTGCAGCCGGGTAGCTCATACCTCAGTGTGTTTCGCTTTATCGGATGCTCGGCGTTTATGGGATATTCCGCTTGCGTTGCTCAAGGCGGAATTTGGTATGGTCGAAATTGGGGACTGTCCTGAAGACAGTTTTGATGGTCTTCTATTTGCGGTGGTTACAGCTGGCACATTCGGCTGGTTGTGGCCAAAGATGTAACGATTGTTCGAGGGTGTTCGTCAAATTGCAGATTAGACCGTTTCGTGATGTCGATCATCATGACTGACGCACGGTGACATCCGTAATTGGTACTAAATGCGACGGTCTCATAGAAATCAGTGAAGAGAAATTGAGTTAGAGTAGGACCATGAGCAAGAAAAAGAACAATGGGAGACAGCTGTCATCAAAACATCGCGACGAGCTCCTGGTGGTATTGAAATCCCGCTTTGAGAAAAACATGAAACGGCACAAGGGCTCCGAGTGGCAAGAAGTCGAGGCAAGACTGAAAGCCGACGCCGAAAAAATGTGGTCACTCTATGAGATGGAGAATTCCGGTGGTGAACCTGATGTCGTCGGCCATGACAAGAAAACCGGCGAATACATCTTTGTCGATTGTTCCGCCGAAAGTCCGAAGGGCCGCAGAAGTGTGTTACGATCGCGATACTTGAATCGAGGAAGGAGCATAAACCGAAAAACAGCGCCACTGATATGGCGTCCGCGATGGGAATTGAGATTCTAACCGAAGACGAGTATCGAAACCTACAGAGTCTTGGACAATTCGATACCAAGACGTCGAGCTGGATCAAGACGCCTTCCGACATCAGGGATCTCGGCGGCGCCATTTTCGCCGATTACCGCTACGGCAAGGTCTTCCTGTATCATAACGGCGCCGAATCTTATTATGCCGCAAGAGGATTTCGCGGCTCATTGAGGGTGTAGATTCTCACAAAGCGTCGAAGTGTGATGTCTGTCGCTACCCGAAGCAGGAAGGGTTCAGTCTTCGGGCGTACTTTCTATTGCCGTTCGAACATTGCCGACTTTCTCGCATTGAAGTGAATATTTTGATGACGAACACATACTCACCCCAGAACCACGCCACTTAGTGAGACTGATTCTATTGTGGCTCTAGCGCCAGTTAAGTCACTCTGCTGCAACGTGAAAGGTCCACCCTTTCGGCTTTCCATATTCTTAAGTCTCGCCACTAGATGAATAAATCCGAAACAAAAACTGAAACCTGAGATTGACGAAGTCGTAGAATAGTATATATTACTTTGAAAATCAAAGTGCTTTGGAATGAGGAGTAGCATGCAAGATCCGGATCAGCCAGTAGATCAAATTGAACAGATTCACTCTATAATGACACGGTCCGCAACTTTTGTGTCACTGTCCGGATTCTCTGGCGTTTCGGCTGGTATTATCGGACTAGTTGCATTTCGATTCATTTGTCGAATCCCTCGATACGGTTTGGCTTTCCGAAGAGGGTTTTTATCGCATTGCGGCAGTCGCCAGATCTCGTTCGTCCC
The DNA here is from genome assembly GCA_016708315.1 of bacterium. Lineage (NCBI taxonomy): Bacteria > bacterium. The sequence goes on along the minus strand of JADJGC010000001.1, from coordinate 3,392 downwards.
GTGACCGGCGTGTTCTTTCTTACGCTTGTCTCAGCATTGGCTGTCGCCTTCATCTTCACACTCCGTAGGGCGAAGCGCCACGGCAAAGAGTTATGGAATATGGCGTCGCGTCGATTCGCAATCCATCTTGCATTGCCTCTACTTGCCGGAGGTGTTTTTGTAGCTGCTCTTGCCCGTCTTGGAATGTATGAGCTTGTCTGTTCGGCGATGTTGGTGTTTTTCGGACTGGCGCTCATCAGCGCAGGCAAGTATAGCTTTTCTGAAACCATTGTGTTCGGAGTAGTCGAGTTAGTGCTGGGGCTGTTAGCTGCGTTTTGGGTCGGGGCGGGATTGATACTTTGGGGCGTAGGTTTGGTGTAGTCACAGCTGCGTATGGTGTGATCATGTACTTGCAGTACGAGCGATGAAACAAATCATTGATCACATAAACAAGTGACTCGAGAATCGGACGAGGTTGGGAATCATGGCCTCTCTTATGGTGAACGACAGCATCGACTTCAAGGCGCTAAAATTGCTACTGGGCTCTTCCGATGGGAATCTCTCCAGCAATATCTCAACCCTCGAGCAACTCGGATATGTCAAGGTGAAGAAGCGATTTATCGGCAAGTCATCGAACACCTCCTACTCAATTACAAATGTAGGTCGAAAGGCATTTCAAAACCACCTGGCCGCTCTTGAAGAACTAATCAGGGGAGTTGCTCCCGATGAACAGAAAACGATATAAGGCGAGGTATTCGCCTCGCGGAAAAAGACAATAAGAGGTAACTATGGAATTACGACTCCGCAAACAGGTCATACTCGTAGCGATTGTGACTGCGCTCATCTTGATGGTACCACTGGTGGCAATGCAGTTTAGCGAAGAAGTTGACTGGGACCCGGGCGATTTCATAATCATGGGGGCTCTCATATTCAGCACTGGTCTTTCGTATGTACTGATCTCACGAATGTCAGACAACATCGCATATCGTGCCGCAGTCGGCATTGCGGTTGTGGCAGGATTATTGCTCGTGTGGGTGAACCTCGCCGTCGGTATCATCGGTGAACCGGGCGGCCTCAACATGTTGTATTTCGCTGTGCTCCAGATTGGCATCATCGGTGCAGCTATAGCGCGACTCAGACCGCACGGTATGGCGAAAGCACTGTATGCCACCGCAATTGCTCAGGTGATAGTCCCATTGATTGCGTTGATGGTTGACCGTGCCACACTGAACGAACCGCCCGGAATAGTTGGATTGTTTGTTCTCAACGGATTCTTCGTGGTCATGTTCGTAGTTTCGGCAGCACTGTTTCGTCAGGCTGGCGCCACAACAGAAGGCATGGAGAAGTGAGCGACAGGGTTCTAACAAGCGACAAGATTGCGACATCCAACATACTCAGTTGGACCTTCTGCAGTATCTTCATTGTCGTTGGCATCGCGAATCTGCTTTTGTGCATCCAGTTCCGGGGATGTTCTATCTCATTCTATCTCTAATCTATCTGCCGCATACTAATCATCTGCTTAAGAAGAAACTCCGGTTTTCGATACCACTTGCTCTCAAAATTGTCTTGGGTCTTGTTGTCCTTTGGGCAACATCAGGCCGTGGGCGAACTTGCCGAAATGGTTGGCATTTGAAGCGCAATTCGATTATTCGCATGTGCTATATACTTGATCTCAGTCCTTTGAGTTAAGGACAACCTGTGTTTGAACCGGAGCTAGAATTCGAGAAGGAGGACTTGGAATGGCTGAATTGAAAACAAAGCCAACTGCTAATAGTGTCGCCAAGTTTTTGGCAGCGATACCAGACGCCGATCGCCGCGCAGATTGCCAGGCGATTGCCGATCTGATGGCTAAAGTCACGAAACAACAACCAGGATGTGGGGATCGAGCATCGTCGGGTTCGGCGAATATCACTATGTCGGTGCAAGCGGGCGTGAAGGTGATTGGTTTATGGTTGGATTTTCACCCCGCAAAGGTGCCATTTCCATCTACCTGATGGGCGGGCTGGAACACCAAGCTGATCTACTAGCCAAGTTGGGCAAGCACAAGAGGGGCAAAGGTTGTTTGTACATTAGCAAACTCAAAGACGTGAACTGGCAGTACTTACCAAAATGGTCAAGGCTTCGGTACAAAAATTGAAGAAGGCGTAAGGCGATCTCCTCTATTCTGGCTGCAACCGACCGAGGACATAGGGTGGAGTCGACACTAAAAGTAAGGTCGGAATACCCGACCTTACTTCTGTCAATCATGTCCAATCAGATCAGGCGAGATCAAAACGATCGAGATTCATGACCTTGTTCTAAAGCCGCGACGAAGTCATTTACAAACTTCTCTTTGGAGTCATCATCAGGCGTAGACTTCTGCGAGGGCACGCAGCTGGGAATGCGAACCAAATACAAGATCCACACGTGTGCCGGTCCACTTAACTTCACCGGTCTTCCGGTCTCGCCCCTCGAAGATTTCCTTCGACCGGTTGAGGGGTACGCCATTCTACGCTCATGTCGAGCAGATTTACGAAAAAGTCGTTAGTCAGAGCGCCGGGCTTCTTGGTGAAGACACCGTGCTTTGACTGTCCAGTATTTGTGTTGAGAACTCGCAATCCTCCGACGAGAACCGTCATCTCAGGAGCGGTCAGAGTCAGCAAATTCGCTCGGTCCAGTAACAACTCTTCCAGCACGCAATCCGCGATCCTCGCGTACATAGTTTCGGAAACCGTCTGCCTTTGGTTCATGGACGGCAAGTGCTTCCACATCGGTTTGTTCCTGAGAAGCATCCATGCGTCCGGGTGTGAAGGGTACTGACACATTTATGCCCGCATCCTTCGCCGCCTTTTCAACAGCGGCACAGCCAAGCGAGTACAATCAAGTCTGCAAGTGAGACTTTCTTGGTCCCAGTCTGCGCACGATTGAATTCTTCCTGAATGACTTCCAACGCCTTCAGAACCTTTGCCAATTGATCAGGTTGGTTAACTTTCCAGTCCTTTTGAGGTGCAAGGCGAATGCGTGCACCATTTGCTCCGCCACGCATATCGGAGCTACGAAACGTCGAAGCTGATGCCCAAGCGTGGAGATTAACTCTGAAACCGAGAGCCCGGAAGCGAGAACCTTGCCTTTGAGAGTCGCAACATCTTGCGGAGAAACCAACTCGTGGTTGACAGCCGGTATCGGATCTTGCCAAATCAGCTCCTCTGCGGAACTTCCGTCCCAGATAGCGGGGACGCGGACCCATGTCACGGTGCGTAAGCTTGAACCATGCTCGTGCGAAGCGTCGGCAAATTCCTTTGGGATTCTCATGGAAGCGCTTGGAGATCGGCTTATAGATTGGGTCCATACGCAAAGCCATGTCAGCGGTCGTCATGATTGGTGCCGTCTTTTTTCGAAGGATCATGAGCATGGGGTACTGTGCTCGCAGCGGC